>JAYSYW010000110.1:0-11964 GCA_043727255.1 Rhizobacter sp.
GAAGTTGGCCCCTCGCCTGATGGGTACATCAGTCGATCCCCCGAGGGGATGTGGGCCAGCTTGGGAGCGGCCCGGCGCTCGGCCCACCCGCGCTCGCCAGCGCTTCGAGCAGGAAGCGCCCCTTGGCAAAGGTTTCGTCCAGCTCGGCCTGCGGCAGCGAGTCGGACACCACCGCGCCGCCCACCTGCACCATCACGCGCCCGCCATGGACGATGGCCGTGCGGATGACCACCGACCAGTCCATCGCGCCGCTGCTGTCGATGTAGCCAATGGCGCCGGCATACGGGCCGCGCCGCACGGGCTCAAGCGCCTCGATGATCTCCATCGCCCGCACCTTCGGCGCGCCGGTCATCGAGCCCGGGGGCCAGCAGGCGCGCAGCAATTCGGCCGGGCCTTGGCCCGTGCGCAAGGTGGCGGTGATGGTCGAGACCATCTGCCACACGCTGGGGTGGGCCTCGGTCTCGAACAGGCGTTCGACCTTCACGCTGCCGACCTGCGCCACACGGCCGAGGTCGTTGCGCATCAGGTCCACGATCATCAGGTTCTCGGCACGGTCTTTCTCGCTCGCGGCCAGGGCGTTGCACTGTTGGGTGTCTTGTTCGGGCGTGGCGCCACGAGGGCGTGTGCCCTTGATCGGTCGGGCGCTCACACGGCCTTCGTCGAGCTTCAAGAAGCGTTCGGGCGACACGCTGGCAATCGCAAAGTCATCGGCCTGCAAGTAGGCCGAAAACGGCGCCGGGTTGCGCGCCGTCAACTCGCGGTACAGCGCGAAGGCATCGCCTGTGAAGCTGCCCTCAAGCCGGTGCGACAGGTTGGCCTGGAAGATGTCTCCGGCGGCGATGAAGTCGAGCACCTCTTGCACCTGCGTGAGGTAGCGCGCGGGCGGTGTGCGCGAGGCCATGGCACTGGCGCTGAAGGCGGTGGCCGGCACATCGCCACCACCGGCCTGCGCGAGCGTGGCGGCCCACACGCTTTCGCGGCTGTGGGGGCGGTTGGGCGTGCCCACACCACCGGCTTCGGGCCAGGGCGTGCGGCAGAAGTACCACTGCGCATTTGCATGGTCGTAGGCCAGCACGTGGTCGCACCAGTGCAGGCGCATCGAAGGCAGGTCGGGGTCGCGCAGGGCAAGGGTGGGCAGGCGTTCCACGTGGCGGGCGAGGTCGTAGCCCAGGTGCCCGATCAGCCCGCCCGCGAAGCCCAGGCCGGCAGGCCGCTCGAACGCCGGCCTGGCGATGCGCTGGCTCATGTCGCGCAGCGCCTCGAAGGGGTCGGCCCAGGTGCCGAGCGATTGGCCATCGGCGGTGCGCAGCAGGCGCGCGCCGTGGTCGTCGGCCTGCAAGGTGGCGAAGGCCGGCCCGGCGATGCACGACCAGCCCGACAGGCCGGGCATCGCCTTGCTGCTTTCCAGCAGTGCCGTGTGGCTGCGATCCCCCAGACGGGCATAGACCGCTTGCGGGCCACCGCTGAGCGCGACAGGTACGATCCTGGGAATCAATTCAGTCAATGACAAGACCTGGGCGCATGAGTGTAGAGCGACAACTTTTCCCCTCCGGCCCGCAACACGCGCCCTTGCTGCGCATGCTGCTGGCGCTGGACGGCTCGACGACCCGCGTGTGCGAGGCGTTGTCGGGCCACCCGATCGACGTGGTGGTGCACCACCAACAACCCACCAGCGACGTGCCCGAGGCGGTGCGCCAGCAACTCGGCGGCAACGCCTGGCTGGAACGTGTGACGAGCTTGTTGGCCGACGGCCGCGTGATGATGGACAACCTGTCGTTCACCCGGCTCGACGCGGTGCCACCGTGGTTCTTGAAAGGCTTGGGCGATGGCATTGCGCCGGTCGGCCACTTGCTGCAACACCTGTTCGTGCAGCGGGAAGCGCTCAACGTGGACTACGCCACCCAGCAGCGCCTGTGGCAACACGTCGGCCAGCCCGACCACATGGCCAGTCGCAGCTACCGCGTGGTGACCGCCGATGGGCCGCTGATGCTGATCTTCGAGGCCTACCGCGGCGGCATGGTGCCCAGAGCGTGAGGCCGGTCGTGCTGATCGAGGTGGCGCGGGCCGAGCGCCGGGCCGCTCCCAAGCCGGCCCGCATCCCCTCGGGGGATCGACCGTTGTATTCGTCGGATGAGGGGTTGTCATGAGTTTGGAAGAGCGCAGCCTGCGCGCCGTCTGGCACCCGTGCAGCCAGATGAAGCTGCACGAAACGCAGCCGCTGTTGGCGGTGGACCACGCGCAGGGCGTGTGGCTGGTCGACCCGGCGGGCAAGCGTTACCTCGACGCCATCAGCTCGTGGTGGGTCAACCTGTTCGGGCACGGCCACCCGCACCTCGTCACGTCATTGAAAGACCAGCTCGACAAGCTTTCGCACGTGATGCTGGCCGGCTGCACGCATGCGCCGGTGGTGGAGTTGTCGGAACGCCTGGCGGCTTTGACCGGCCTGGGCCATGCCTTCTACGGCAGCGACGGCGCATCGGCCACCGAGATCGCGCTGAAGATGAGCTCGCATTACTGGCGCAATGGGGGCCGCCCGGGCAAGTCGCGCTTCATCGGCCTGGCCGGTGGTTACCACGGTGAAACGGTGGGCGCGCTGTCGGTCACCGACATCCCGCTGTTCCGCGAAGCCTATGGCCCGCTGGTGCGGGTGAGCGCCACCGTGCCCAGCCCCGATGCGCGCTTGGCCGCGCCTGGCGTGTCGGCCTTTGACCACGCGGTGCAGTGCGCCGAAGCGCTGCAGGCCCACCTGGAAGCGCACCACGAAGAAACCGCCGCGTTGATCGTCGAGCCCTTGGTGCAATGCGCCGCCGGCCTGGCCATGCACGACCCCGAGTACCTGCGCCGCGCACGTGCGTTGTGCGACCGTTTCGAGGTGCACCTGATCGCCGACGAGATTGCGGTGGGCTTCGGGCGCACCGGCAGTTTGTTTGCGCACCAGCAGGCGGGCATCCGGCCTGATTTGATCTGCCTGTCGAAGGGCCTGACGGGCGGCACCATGGCTTTGTCGGCCGTGCTGTGCACCGACGACATCTACAACGCTTTCTATGACGACAGCACCGCGCGAGGCTTTCTGCATTCGCATTCGTACACCGGCAACCCGCTGGCTTGCCGCGCGGCCCTGGCCACGCTGGAAGTGTTTGACCAGCACGACTGGATGGCGCGCAACCGCGAGACGGCCGCATGCTTGACGGCGCTGAGCGAGCCGCTGTTTCAACACGCCCGTGTGAAGCGATCGCGCCAGCTCGGCATGTTGTGGGCCTTCGATGTGGACACCGACGACGCGCAGTTCTCGGCGCGTTACGCCACCGCCGCGTTGGCGCATGGCCTGCTGCTGCGGCCCATCGGCAACACGCTGTACTTCATGCCGCCGTATGTGATCGACGAAGCCGAATCGCGCCACCTGGCGCAAGGCGCGCTGGCGGCCTTGAACGAAGCGCTGTCATGAAACGGGCCGAGCGCTGGGCCGCTCCCGAGCCGGGCCGCATCCCCCCGGGGGATCGACGGGCGTACCCGGGCGTCGAGGGGTCGTCATGACGGTCGGCTACTTCGTCACGGGCACCGACACCGAAGTCGGCAAGACCCTGGTGAGCAGCGCGCTGCTGCTGCACTTGCGAAAGACCCATGCGCGCGTGGTCGGCATGAAGCCCGTGGCGGCGGGCACGCTGCCCACGCCCGACGGCGAAGACAACGAAGACGCGATCGCCTTGCGCGAAGCGTCATCGCTGCAGGTGCCGCGTGAGTTGTCGAACCCTTATTGCCTGCCGCTGCCGATGTCGCCCCACCTCGCGGCGCGTGCGGCCGGGCAACGCATCGACATCGACCTGCTCGTGGCCCGCTACCGGCAACTTGCGGCGATGGCCGATGCGGTGGTGGTTGAAGGCGCGGGCGGTTTTCTGGTGCCACTGAACGAATCGCAAACCGGCGCCGACCTCGCGCAGGCCCTGGGCCTGCCGGTGGTGATGGTGGTTGGTCTGCGGCTGGGCTGCCTGAACCACGCGCTGCTGACGCAAGAAGCCATCGAAGCGCGCGGCCTGAAGCTGGCTGGTTGGGTGGCCAACCGCATCGACCCCGACATGGCTTCGATCGACGACAACATCGGCACGCTGCGTGACCGCTTGCACGCGCCGATGTGGGCCGACGTGCCGCGCTTGTCGCAAGCACCGGCCGAACGTGCCACATGGCTGGCAGAAGTTCTCGACCCCAACCTTTTCCGCACACAACCCGTATGAAGAAGCCCGCCCCTGTCGTCCGCATCGCCACACCGCAAGGCAGCACGGTCTTGTCCAAAGGCCAGAAGACCTTCAACCGCCTGATCAAGAAGATTGAAGAACAACGCCAGCGTTTGCAGGCCTGGCAAGACACCTTGCCGAGCGTGCAGGCCCGCCAGGCCGGCGAATACGCGCCGGTGCTGAGCCGCTACAACGAGCTGCGGGTGCAGCTGGTTCAGCTGTTCGACGCGGCCAGCGACGCCCCGGGCCTGACGAAAACCGAGCGCGCCAAGCTGAGCGACCTCATCGCCTCGATCCTCAACGAGCTGTTGTCTGCCGACGCGAGCCCCGAACTCATCGCGCTCTACGACAAACACAACGGGGCCACCTTCGCCGACGAAGAAAAGATGGCGGCCGAATCGGCCCGCAACATGTTGAAGAACATGTTCGATTTGGAGATCGGCGACGACACCGAGATCAACTCTCCCGAAGACGTGGCGGCCCTTCTTCAAAAGAAGATGCTCGAAGAACACGAGGCCCAGCAGAGCGCGCAGGCGGACAAGCGCAGCCAGCGCAAGCCATCGGCCAAAACGCTGGCCCGCGAGGCCCAGCAACGGGAAGAGGCGCAAGGCGCGAGCCAGTCGATCCGCGAGGTGTTTCGCAAGCTGGCTAGTGGCCTGCACCCCGACCGCGAACCTGATGCTCAAGAGCGGGCGCGCAAGACCGTGCTGATGCAGCGTGTCAATGCGGCCTATGAGAAGAACGACCTGCTGGCGCTGTTGCAACTGCAGTTGGAGGTCGAGCAGATCGACCACGCCGACATTGGTGCCCTGTCGGAAGCGCGACTCAAGCACTACAACAAGGTGCTCACGGAGCAACTGGCCGAGTTGGAAGATGAAATCGCCTTCATCGAAGCCCCGTTCGACGATGCGGACCCGTTGGACCCGCGCCCCCCACGCCGCGTGCGCCCGGCGCAGGTGCTTCAGCGCATCAACGAAGACATCGCCCACCTGAAAGCCGCCACGCTCGACGTCGAACACGACTTGCAACGCCTGGTTGACATCAAGCATCTGAAGGCGATGTTGAAGCACTACCGCATTGAGCGGGGCGACCCTTTTGGGTTGCACGATTTGTTCTGAGGCGGTGCCTGAATACGTGTTCGCATGACACCGTGACGCGGGTGTTCAGGCGTTGCGCACGCCGCTCGCTCAGGCGCCCGGCCAGAGCCGGGGGAAGTCAAACGAGAGTTCGCGGTGGTGACGGATGGACAGCAGGTACACCGTGCGCTCGGCTTCCACTTCGGTGTACAGAATCAGGTAGTCGCCGTGCAGGTACTCACGCCATGCGTTGGCGGCGCCGGGCGGCAAGGTGGCGAGCAAGGCCAGGGCCTCGGCCGACTGCGGCGGGTGGTCGAGGTAGTGTCGGCCGATGCGGGGGAAGCGACCCAGGTTCGGGATGACCGTGGCGCGCAGCTCGGCCAGCAAATCGTCGAACGCGAAGGCGGCTTCGGCTTCGGTGAGAAAGGCCTCGATGACGTCGAGCCGCTGCAGGAAGCTTGCGGTCAACTCGACCCACCAGACGCGCTCAGCCACGGTTCTTGGGGGCCTTGGTGACGGAACGGGCGGGGGCCGCGCGCCGCTGCTGAAGCTTGGCGATGGCGGCATCGGCCGCCTGGGTGCGGCCGGCGGCAATGTCTTCCAGGCCGCGCCGGGCGTCGTCGATCAACAGCAGATGGATGCGCTCACGCTCCAGGCGGTGGTAGTAGTCGAGCCGGTCGGCGTCGATCAAGGCGACGTAGCTTTCGCCGTTCTTTGTGATGATTTTTTCGGCGCCGGCCTTGGCTTGATCGGCGAGCTCCGACAGCTTGGCGCGGGCCTGGGTGAAAGGCACCACGTCGTGAGTTGAAAAGCCCATGGTCGGCTCCTGGTCAGGTTGACAGAATGCTGTGCAGTTTAGTGCGCTGAAGGGTGTCAGGACCACCACGGACAATCGCCATCCCTGCACAGTGCCCCAGCCCCATGGACCCGCTCACTTCCATGTTCGACATCACCACCCGCCTCGCCGCCCTCGACGCCGCCCACCTGCGCCGCAAGCGCCGTGTGGTCGAGGCGGTGGATGGCCCGCGACTCACGGTCGATGGCGAACCGCTGCTTGCGTTTTGCAGCAACGACTACCTAGGCCTCGTGCAACACCCGGCGTTGATCGAAGCGGCGCAACAGGCGGCGGCGAAGTACGGGGTGGGTGCCACCGCTTCGCCGATGGTCTGTGGCCACAGCGCCGCGCATGAGGCGCTGGAACACGAGTTGGCCGCGTTCGTGGGCCTGCCGCGTGCGCTGTATTTCTATGCGGGTTTCGCGGCCAACGTGGGCTTGATTCCGGCGCTGGTGGGGCGGGGGGATGCGATCTTCTCGGATGCGCTGAACCACGCCTGCCTGATTGACGGTTCGCGCTTGTCGGGCGCGCAGGCCACCGTCTACCCGCACAGCGATGTGGACGCGTTGGCGCGGGCCTTGGCGGCGTCTACCGCGCCGCGCAAGCTCGTCATCACCGACGCGGTGTTCAGCATGGATGGCGACATCGCCCCGCTGCGCGAGATGCTGGCGCTGTGCGAGCGGCACGATGCCTGGTTGATGATCGACGACGCGCACGGCTTTGGCGTGCTGGGGCCGAACGGCGAAGGCACGGCCGCGCACCTGGGGCTCAAGTCGCCGCGCCTGATCTACATGGCCACGCTGGGCAAGGCGGCGGGTTGTGCCGGTGCTTTTGTGGCGGGTGAAGACGAGGTGGTGGAGTGGTTGCTGCAGCGCGCCCGCAGCTACACCTTTGCGACCGCCGCGCCGGCCATGATTGCCGAGACCTTGCGTGCCAGCCTGCGGGTGATCGCGGCCGAAGCTTGGCGGCGCGAGCACCTGGCGCGCCTGATTGCGCAACTGCGCGCGGGCTTGGCCACGCTGCCTTGGGAGCACCCGGTGTCGCACACGGCCATTCAGCCGCTGATCGTCGGCGGCAACGCGGCGGCGCTGGCCCTCACCGACGCTTTGCTGAAGCAAGGCGTGTGGGTGCCGGCGATCCGCCCGCCCAGCGTGCCCGAGAACACCGCGCGCTTGCGCATCACCTTGTCGGCCGCGCACAGCGAGGCCGATGTGGACCGGCTGTTGCAGGCCCTACACCAGGCCGCAGGCTGAGAGGGTGTGAATGAGCCCCACGTGCCAATTCGTTCACACCTTCTGAGCGCTTGTGTGCACGGCGCCAGACACCACCCGGCACGACCGTAGGAGCGTGCCGCAATTTGTGAGCGGGTGGGAACCGGGGGGCGCACAGTCGCTCCATTCCTCATTCCCACTCCCGGTTGTTTCATGCCCCTGCCTGCCGCGTTGCCCCTGCCTGAGTCCCTGCCCCGCCTGTTGTTCGTGCGTTCGTTCGCCCCCGTCTGGCGACGGCGCCTGGCAGTGGCGGTGCTCGGGGCGATCGGTTTCAGCGGCTTGGCGGGTTGTGCCAGCTTGCCCGCGCCGGTGGAACGGCCGGCCACACGCGCCTTGAACGACACGCAGAACACGACGCTTGGCCGCTTGGTGGGCGGCGTGGTGCCGTCGCCGGATGTGTCGGGCTTTCGGGTGGTGGCGTCGGGTGAAGAGGCCTACGGCGTGCTGACCGCGTTGGCCGACCGCGCCGAGCGCACGCTCGACCTGCAGTACTACCTGATCCGCAGCGACAACTCATCGCGTGGCATCTTGCAGCGGGTGCGCGCGGCGGCCGATCGTGGCGTGCGGGTGCGCCTGCTGGTGGACGACTTGAACACGGCTGGGCAAGACGAAGGTTTGATGCGCCTGACACAGCACCGCAACATTGAGGTGCGGCTTTACAACCCGTTCCCGTCGGGGCGCATGAGCACGGTGAGCCGCCTGCTGAGTTCGCTGACCGACATCGCGCGCATCAACCAGCGCATGCACAACAAGATGTTCGTGGCCGACAACGTGCTGGCCATCACGGGCGGACGCAACCTGGGCGACGCGTACTTTGTGCAAAGTGCCGAGAGCAACTTCCTCGACCTCGATGTCATCGTCGCTGGCCCGGCCGTGCGCCGTTTGTCGGCCACCTTCGACGCCTTCTGGAACAACCCGCTGGCCTACCCGGTGGGCGCCATCGTGCCGTTGCCGGCCGAGGCGGTGTCGGCCCCCGGCGCCGATGTGCTGGCCTCTGCGCCCAAGCCGGTGCTGGTGGCGGCAGCCAGTGACCCGATGCAGGCGCCGCCACCTTCTGCGGCCACCGATTCCAGCGTGGCGCCGCCCCGGCCGGCCACCTTTGCGCGCGAGCTGGCGCAGGGGCAGCTGCCGTTGGTGTGGGCATCGGCCCGGGTGATCGCCGATCGGCCGTCGAAGATCGAAAGCGGCGGCAATCCGACCGACCGCGAAACCATCGCCGACGACGTGGAAAGCCTGATGCGTGCGGCCCGGCAAGAGGTGGTGCTGATCTCGCCGTACTTCGTGCCCGGCGAGCGCGGTGTGGCCTTGATGCAGGGCCTGCGTGCGCGGGGTGTGAAGGTAAGGGTGCTGACCAATTCGCTGGCCACCACCGACGCGCCAGCGGTGCACATCGGGTATGCGCGCTACCGCGAGCGCTTGCTGCAACTGGGCGTTGAGATGCACGAGTTGCGCCGCCACATCAGCACGCCGCGCAGCCGTTTCGGCTCGTTCGGTTCCTCGTCGGCCTCGCTGCATGCCAAGGTGCTGGTGATCGACCGCGCGACGGCGCTGGTGGGGTCGATGAACATGGACCCGCGTTCCGAGAAGCTCAACTCCGAGATGGGTGTGGTGATCCGCAGCCCGGTGATCGCGCAGCAGTTGGTGCGCATGTACGAAGAGGTCAGCGCCACGGGTTATGTGGTGACGCTGGACGGGCTGGGCCGGCTGCGCTGGCAGGGAACGGCCACCGGCAAGGTGGAGGTCTTCGACCATGAACCCGATGCCAAGCTGTGGCTGCGCCTTGGGTTGAAGCTGCTGGGGCCGTTTGCGCCGGAAGAGATGCTTTAGGGGCTCGCCTCCTGAGTCACTTCTCGTCGAGTGGAGTGGCGCTTCCTTCGACAGGCTCAGGGCGAACGGGCGGGGAGGGGCTGTGAGCTTTCTTCAACGCCAAGACGCCAAGGCCCAAACAGCCAAGGACGCAAAGAAGTCTTTGGTCTTTCTTCGCGTTCTTTGCGACTTGGCGTTGAAAAACCGGCCCTTTCATCATCAACGATGACCGCGCCCGAATCGCCGCAAGTTCAGCGGCTCTTCACTCCAACACCACGTACATCGCCGAGGCCGGGAAGCTGAGGTGCAGGCCGCCGTTCTTGCGTTCGACGGGCACACGCTTGAGTGGCATGCCGTTCATGTCGAGCGCGGTGGCGCGGCGCAAGCGGGGGTTGAGCAGGGTCACTTCGAGTTGCGGCTGCAGCACCTGCCAGGGCGCTTCGCCGTGCGAGTCGATCCGCCAGCCGGGGCGCTGGCTGCCGTCGTCTAGCGTCAATGTGACGGGCGACTGCCGCCAGCCGCGTGGCCGGCTCTGGGTGGCGTATTGCAACAGCACCGACTGCGAACTGCTGAGCGGCTGGTCGTCGAGCGACACGGCCAGCAACGCGCCGAACGCGTTGCCCGAGCGCAGGCTGAGCGTGCTGAGCCGGTGTTCGGGGGCGCGTGAAAAGTGCGCCGCCACGCCCTGCGCCTTCGGGGTGTCGAGCGTGCAGACACCCAGGCTGCGGTCGAGCACGATCTCGCCAGTGTTGGCCCGCACGCGGTTCTTGTCGGCCCACGCGGCGGTGTCGCCGATGCGTGAAGCCGCCTGTTCGGTGCCAAAGCGCACCTGCACCGGACCCACCAGAAAGGCGTCGGGCGACACGGTGGTGCCGCCGGCCGGCGCACCGGCTGAAGCATCACTGGTGTCACGGTTGGGGTCGAAGCCCGACTCTTCATGGATCAATGGCGACTGGCGTTGCCACAGCTCATTGAGCACGCGGTGCTCCAGCAGCATGGGCGTGCCGCGCCGGATGTCGCCGCGCCGGTAGGCCAAGGCCGCGGCCGGAAAGCCGCCCAGCATCTCGGGCGTGGCGAAGGTCCATTTGCGCTGCGATGGCATGTAGCCGTTGGCGGCTTGCGGGGGTGTCCAGCCGTCGTCGCTGGCGGCGAACCAGTAGTAGCCGTCCACGCCGGTCAGCGCGCTGTAGGCGGCCACCAGAAACGGCCCTTCGGCGGCGTGCGCGTTGGGCAGCACCCAGGCGCTTTCGGTCACCAGCATCGGGCGGCGGTGGGTTTGCTTCAGGTTGATGGGCAACTGGTGCGGGCTGAGCAAGGCGCTGTCGCTGGTGAAGCGGTCGCCGGAGACGATCGCCCAGCCGCTGTCTTTGCCGTCGCCCTTGCCCTGGTGCAGCCCGCCGATGTAGTGGTTGACAGCGTCCACCTCGCCCGGCGTGTAGCTCCAGCGCTCGGCGTCGTTCAGGCGTTCGGCGCTGGCGGTCTTCCAGTTGCCGGCGTTGATGAGCGCCTTCACGCCGAGTTCACCGCGCAGGTAGTCGACCATCTGGCGGTTGAAGTCGTGCATGGTGCGGGCATAGAACTCGGTCTGGTCGGCCAGCCGGCGGCCCAGGCCACTGGCGTCGGGCCGCTGCGTCAGCTTGCCCAGGTCGAGCAGGGCCAGCCGGCCCGCCCAGGGTTTGTCGTCGGCCGACAACCGGCCGCGCCACACCATCAGTGCACGCGCCACCGAGCCGTGTTTGGCGCGCACGAACGTGGCGAAGCGCTGCTCCAGCGCTTCGCGCTGCGGGCCGCGAATGTGGTTGACGCTCCAGAAGAACAGGCTGTCTTCGTTTTGCAGCTGGATGACGGCCACGCTCGGGTCTTGCGCCAACGTGAGGCCGGTGTGGGGGTTCTTCTCGGTCAGCAGCTTCTTGAGCCACTGCTTGTAGGCGGCCTGCAGTTGCGGGTCGAAAAACAGCAGCCCGAGCGCCGACTGCTCGCTGCCGCCCGCCACGCCCCAGCGCGCCGAGAACTTCATCGGCAGGCCCCAGTAGGGCGAGAGCGTGGTGTAGATGCCTTCCTTGCGCATCGCGGCCACCATGCGCCAGATGGCGTCACGCTCGGCTTCGTTGATGTCGGTCAGCGCGGCGTTCGGCCGGGCTTCGAGGTCGGGGCTGATCTGGCGGTGCTGGCGCACCATGTTCACGCCACGCTTGGCCAAAAAGCGCGCGTGGTACGCGAGGTCGGGCGCGGGGCCTTTCCACAGCGGGCGCTGCACGAAGGGCACGTGGCGGGCGACGTCGCTGTTGACGGCCCAGAAGCGGATCGGCTGGCCGTCGCCCCGCACGAAGTCGCCTTCGGCATCGACGCGCACGAAGCCTGATTGGCCGGCAACGGCTTCGTTCAGGTGCCGCAGGTCAAGCAGTGCGGCCGGCTCGAAACCGTCACGGGGCGGCTCGAAGGCCCAGGTGTCGGACGGGGCCGATGCGGATGCGGAGGGTGCGGCGGTCTCGGCGTGGGCCGCACTGGCCAGTGCCAGCAGGAATGCCGGGGCCCAACCGGCCCGCGCGACAGCCTTCACTCGACCCTCACGCCTTTCCAAAAAGCCACCCGGCCCTTGATTTCGGCGGCGGCTTCGGTGGGCTCGGGGTAGTACCAGGCGGCGTCGGCGTTGCGTTGGCCGTCGACATCGACGGAGTAGTACTTCGCCGTGCCCTTCCACGGACACACCGAGGTGTGATCGCTCTCGACGAGAATCCCGTCGTCGA
>JAYSYW010000111.1:0-11912 GCA_043727255.1 Rhizobacter sp.
GGCCCATAGCCGTAGCTATGGGACAAGAAGCCGGTGAAAAATGGACCGCTGCGGCCAAATTGCAGCCGACGCTCCCCCAGCCCGACAGGCTCCTAGACATAACCACCGAGCCGACCGTAGGCCCACAGTGGGCCGCCGTTGCGCGTGAAGGCCTTCACCTGCTGGCTCTCGCCGCCATCGGCCACCAGCACCATGTCGTTGTCGTTGGGGTGAACGGCCACCGCAAGCGGTTTTGACAAACCCATGACCTTGAACGCCAGGGTCGGCTCGACGGCGAGGTTGGTGTAACGCATCACCACCGTGTCGTGGATCACCCAGAGGTCGCCATTCAGCGCCATGGCCAACTGGTTGAGCGGGTCGTCGAGTGGGCGGTTGTTCGTCGGAATGGCGAAGGTCTTGAGCAACTCGCCGCTGACCTTGTCGAACAGCTTGACCTGCCCTTGCCGGCCATGGGCAACCGCCAGCAAGTGCCCGTTGGCTTGCACCGCAAGGCCAGTTGGCGCGAAGGCACTTTCAGACTCCTCGTCTATCACGCTCAGGTAGTTCTGCCCTTCGTAGCACTGCCCGGTCGCGGCGTTGCGGTAGGTCAGGCACACCGGGTGGCCCGCGCTGAAGCTGCTGTAGTTGCGCGTGCCGAGGTCCGACACGAGCACGAAGCTCTTGGTCGAGATGTAGCCCCGGCCGGTGTTGGCCCAGTAGAGCTTGTCGCCATCGGCCGCCACCATGCCGAGCGAGATGAACGGGTCAACGCCGTTGGCCCGGTCCCACCGCCAAGTCAGGGGTTGAACGTTGCGTTGCGGGTCGGCGAGTCTGAAGCCATGCCCGCCCATCTGCCCTTCGTTGTAGCCCACGGCGAAGTAAAGGTGGTCGCCTGACAGCGTCAGGCTTTGGGGCGGCGTGAACGACCTGTAGACCTCCAGGCCATTGAAGCTGGCCGAGGTGTTGCCGATCACGCCTTCCCAGACGTGGTTGATGTTGTGCTTGAGCAGCTTGAGCCGGTAGGTGTACGGAACAAGGTTGCCGTTCTCATCTTCGTAGCTGCCGTACGCGCCCATGTCGTTCCCGCGATCGTCGCGGTTGTCCCAGGTCAGGGTGTGGGTGCCGGCTTGCAGCCTTTCGCCCCGGGTGAGCGTGCGCACCAGGCCGCCCCATTCGTCGTAGACCCCGGCGCTTGTGTCGAAGGGGCCATCGAGCGAAAAGGTGAACTGCGTGGCTGCCTGGGCGAACGGCAGAGCCAGGCAGGCAAATGCGCCGGCCACGAGCGGCCAGAGGCGGCGTGCCGTCAATGCCGCAGGGGAGGTTTCGCGCATGGTGTTGTCCCGTCTGGTGGCAATCTGAACTGAGCCCCCGCGAAGTGCCTCCGGGGTTGTTCAGTCCAATGTGCCCACGGGGATGAGACAGGTGCGTGGCACCTGGAACCGCTCAATAGTCCATATGGCTTCGCGCCGCCAATCAATCACATCCGCTCACAAAGTGAGCCGTTTTGCTGCGCTGCGTCATCCGTAAACCCGCCGCCTGTCGCCCATTCGTTTCCGTGCGTAACGCATGCTCAAGTTCACGAACGACATGACGAAGACGGGGAGCGCGCCACCGAACAAAGGCAACTGTGAGGGGCGATTCAGGCAAGCAGACCACGACGGCCCACAGCCCACCGACAAAAACCGGGCTTGGCACCAGAACCAGGCCGCGTGGATTCACTTGAAACGGGACGAGGAGTGATCGACATGAACCGCAGAAAATTTGTAATGGCTGGCCCCGCACTGTTGGCTGGTGGGGCGATGGCTGGTTTTCCAGGCTTCGCTTTCGCACAACCCACGGTCATCAAGTTTGGCCAGTCGGCCACGCTGACCGGCAGCATGGGTGACAACGGCCGCGACATTCGCGACGGCATCCTGGCCGCCTTCGAGGCCGCCAATAAAGCCGACCCCAAAGGCCCGCGCTTCGAGCTGGTGACGATCGACGATGCCGGCTCGAAAGACCGCTGCATCCAGAACGTCAAGAGCCTGCTCGGCCAGGGCGTTACCTCGCTCGTCGGGTTGACGCACGCCGGCGGCGCCGAAGCCGCCATGCCCTTCATTGAACAGCAGCAGTCCGCGCTGCTGGGCGCCGCCAGCGGCACGATGGGGCTGCGCAGCGACGGCATCAACTCGGTGTTCCATGTGCGCGCCGGCTACGACCTCGAATTCCAGCGCATGGTGGGCTACGTGAAGCAGTTCGGCATGAAGCGCGTCGGCATGGTCTACATGCAAGACACGACCGCCGCCAACCTGGCCGCCATGAACGCCGCACTCGCTGGCGCCGGGGTGGTACCGACCGAATCGATCGCCCTCGACCACCAGGCCGCCACGTTCGAGCCGGTGGCCACCAAGCTGCTGGCCGCGCAACTGGACTGCGTGCTGTTCATGGCCAGCGCCGTGCCCACCGCCGCCATCATCGACCACATGAGCGAGGTCAAGTACCCGGGCCTCTTCTATGCATCGTCGATGGCCGGCCAAGACCTGATCGACACGCTGATGGCCAAGAAGCACCGCGCAGTTGTCAGCGTGGTGGTGCCGCGGCCCACCTCGCTGGGCCTCACGGTCGTGAGCCGCTGCCAGCAAGACCTGGCCTCGCTCGGCACCAATGCCAAGCTGGGCGTGACCACGCTTGAGGGCTACATCATCGGCCGCACCGCCATCGAGGGCTCGCGCCTGGCGATGAAGGCCGGCGTGCTGAACCGGGCGCGCATCAAAGAGGCGCTGTCGAGCTTGCGCACCGACTTCGGCGGCTACAAGGTGCAGTTCGCGCCGGGCAGCCCGACGGGTTCACGCTTCGTCGAACTGGTCGCCCTCGACCGCTTTGGGCGCATGGTCGGTTGAGCCCCTGTCGCCTGATGCCGAAAGGTGGCTGGCTTCGCATGACAATCCCGGAAGGGCAGGATGCTTCGGCGCATGCCCTTTCTGCATTTCAATGCGCTGTTCGTCCCCTTCTCACCTTTCAGGCCCTTCATGTCCGCGTGGCAAGAGATCACCGCACCCGCCCCATTTCGCCTCTGGCGCGTCACCCTGGGCGAGATGCCTTCGCCCGAGGCGTTGGCCACGTTGTCGCCGACCGAACACCAGCGCGCACGGCGCTTCGTGTTCGAGCCGCACCGCTGCCGCTACCTGGGCGCCCATGTGGCGCTGCGCGAAATACTCGCCTCGCTGACGGGCGTGGCGGCAGTTGAACTGGCCTTTGACACCGGGCCATTCGGCAAACCCTCGCTGATGCCCGAGCGCTGCGCCTTCAACCTGAGCGACAGCGCCGACGTGGCGGTGGTGCTGGCCGCGCCACGGGGCGACATCGGCGTTGATGTTGAAGTGCCCCGGCGGGTGACCGACGCGCTGGCGCTGGCCGAACGCTTTTTCACACGCGCCGAATTCGAGTCGGTGGCCGACGCCCCCGCCATCGACCGCGACCGCGTGTTCCTGCGCCACTGGACGCGCAAGGAAGCCTGCTTGAAGGCGGTGGGCAGCGGCTTGTCGATCAGCCCCGAGACCTTTGAGGCCGGCAATACCGATGAGCCTTTCGACACCACCATCCGCACGCCGCGCGGCTCGGTGGTGGTGCGGGTGCAGTCACTGCCCGAAACCGCCGACGGCCTGCAGATCGCGGTGGCCGAAGTCGTCAGCCACGGCGGCCCTCAGCCGCTGTGAGCGGTCAGCGGCGCTGCGCCTGATGCAAAGCCGCTTCCGCCTGCGCGCGCCACACGTCACCACCAACGGCCAGCGCTTCACGCGCAGAGGCTTCGGCCTCTGCGGGCCGCCCCAGTTCCAGCAGGCTGGCCGACAGGTTGATCCACGCGGGCGCACTGCGGTGCTGTTGCGCGGCGGCGCGAAAGGTTTCAGCGGCACCGGCCTTGTCACCGCTTGCAAACCGTGTGTTGCCCAGGCCCATTGCCAGGCTCAGGTTGCTTGGCCAGCGGGCCAACGCGCTGGCGTACACCTGCTGCGCCTGCACGGGTGGCGCGGCTCGCTCAAACCCCAACGCGGCGTCGAGCGCGGCGGCCTCTTGCACGGTGGCGGGCCACTGCCCGGGCGCCAAGCTCACGAAGGCCCAGAAGCCCGAACGGCGCCAGGTGTGTTCGAAGGTGCGCAAGCGCATGCGTTCACGTTGCGTGGTGCCCGAGCGCAGCAACACCTGCTGCCGGTTCAGGTCGTAGCCGACGACCACGGCGTAGTGCCACATCGGCGCGAAGCCCAGCCCCAGGTTCTGCAGAACCACCACCGCGTGGCCGGCGGCCACCTCGCGCAACACGGCTTCCAGCGTGCCCGGAATCAACACCGCCACCGCGCCCTGTCGGCGTGCGCCGGCCAGCATTTCGGTTTGCAGCGTGCCGGCACGCGCGGGCAAAAACACCTGCTCGGCCAATGCCTCGGGCGAGGCGTTGATGCCCACGGCGCCAAGTGAAGTGGCCAGCGCCGCCGGGCCGCATTGGTAGGCCGTCTGCGCGAAGAACGGCACCTCGCTCAGCTCGGCCGCCACTGGCAGGCCTGCGGGCGGCTGCGCCAGCAGCGCAGCGGTTTGAACCGCCGCGCAACCCGTCATCCACACGGCGAAGATGAGGCTGGCCGCCAGGGCCAGCAGGCGCGTCAACGGACCGAGCGGGTGAACGGGAATATCTTGGTGAAGCCGAGGATGTCGGTCACCAGCAGCAGCACGAAGACGAACAACACGGTGCCCAGGACGTCGGCAGCGCCCGCTGGGGCGCGGTCGATTTCAGCAGCCACGTGGGCGGCTTCGGCGTCGGTGAGCGCGGCCACACGTGCCTTGGCTTGGTCGATGCTCACGCCGCGTTCGGCCAGGGCTTGCGACACGTCCGCGCGTTCCAGCGTGACCAGCAGGTGGGTGCGTGCATCAGCGGCGCTGCGAACGCCCTGGCTGGCCGCCACCTGTTCGGTGCTGACCAACCCATTGGCTTGGGCACTGGGCATGAAGCCGGCGAAGCTGATGCTGCTGGCGACGAGGGTGGCAAGCACGCGTTGGATGCGAATCATGGTGTTGTGTCTCCTGAAGAGTGATGGAACCGGCGGCATGCTAGTTCGGCTGGCATCACGGCGTGTAAGCAGTGTTGGCAAGCCCCCGCTGCCAGCATGCGAGGCCGCTTGACCCTGCTAGGCTCAAGCCCGATTTCCTTTCGCCCACCTGCGCTTCGTGACCACTTTGCCCCTGCCCTGCCTCTGCCTCGCCGGCCCCACCGCCTCAGGAAAAACCGCCGCCGCACTGGCCATCGCACAGGCCTTGCAGGCCACCCGGCCGGTCGAAATCATCAGCGTCGACTCGGCCCTGGTGTACCGCCACATGGACATCGGCACCGCCAAGCCCAGCGCCGCCGAACAAGCGCAAGTGCCGCACCATTTGATCGACCTGATCGAGCCCACGCAGTCGTACTCGGCCGCGCAGTTCGTGGCCGATGCAAAGCGGTTGATCGCCGAGGTGAACGCACGCGGCCACCTGCCGTTGCTGGTGGGCGGCACCATGCTGTACTTCAAGGCGCTGTTCGATGGCATCGACGAAATGCCCGCCTCTGACCCGCAGGTGCGCGCCGCACTCGACGCCCGCGCCACGCAGGAAGGCTGGCCAGCGCTGCATGCCGAGCTGGCGCGGGTGGACCCGCTCACCGCCGCCCGGTTGCACAGCACCGACTCGCAGCGCATCCAGCGCGCGCTTGAGGTCTATGCCATCAGCGGCCAACCGCTGTCGTCCTTCCACCGCGAGAAGCCTGCGCAAGAGATGCCAGCCGGCGACCGCCCACCGCTGATCTCACTTGAACCGCAAGACCGCGCCTGGCTGCACGCCCGCATCGCCGAACGCTTCAAGCTGATGCTGCAAGCCGGTTTCATTGACGAAGTGAAGCGCCTGCGGGCACGTGGCGACTTGAACCCCAACCTGCCTTCGATGCGCTGCGTGGGTTACCGCCAAGCCTGGGAAGCGCTCGACGCGAACGACATGGCGCCGCTGGCCGACCGCGGCATCGCGGCCACACGGCAACTCGCCAAACGGCAGATCACCTGGCTGCGCAGCATGCCCTGGCGCGAGGCCGTCGCCTGCGACGCCCCGGATGCCACGGCCCAGGTGGTGCAACTCGCGCTGAGGCGCATCGCTTGATGGACACAACAACGACATCATTGCTCGACGCGGTGGGCCTGGGCAAACGCTACGGCGACGTGCCGGTGTTCAGCAACGTCACGCTGCGTGTGATGCCCGGCGAGTTCATCGCCATCGTCGGCGAGTCGGGTGTGGGCAAGTCCACGCTGCTGAACTGCATCGCGGGGCTCGACACACTCGACGCCGGCACGGCACGCGTCGCCGGCAACGACATCGCCACCTTGAACGACGCCGAGCAGGCGCATTTCCGGCGCGACCACCTGGGCTTCGTGTTCCAGGCCTTCCACGTGCTGCCGCATCTGAGCGTGGCGCACAACGTGGCGCTGCCGCTGCTGTTGCAAGGCCGGCGCGACGATGCGCGGGTGCAAGCCATGCTCGACGCCGTCGGCTTGAACGGCCTCGGCCCGCGCCTGCCGCAAACCCTGTCGGGCGGGCAGTTGCAGCGGGTGGCGATTGCACGTGCGTTGGTGCACCGGCCGCAGCTCATCCTGGCCGACGAACCCACCGGCAACCTCGACCCAGCCACCGCCGAGCGCGTGCTGGACGTGCTGGCCGCGCAGGTGCGTGAACACTGCGCGGCCTGCGTGTTGGTCACCCATTCGCGCGCCGCCGCCGCACGCGCCGACCGGGTGCTGACGCTCACCCCCCACGGCATCGCCTGATGTTGGCCGCCCTGTTGCGCGAGGTGTCGTGGCCGGAATGGCGGCGCCAGCCCCTGCGCACGCTCACGGCGCTGGGCTCGGTGACGCTGGGCGTGGCGCTGGCGTTTTCAGTGCAGCTCATCAACCAGTCGGCGCTGAGTGAATTCAGCTCGGCGGTGCGTGCCGTCAACGGCCAGCCCGACTTCGAGGTGCGGGCCCAGCGCGAGGGTTTCGACGAAGCCGCCTACGAACGCATCGCCCAGCACCCGCAGGTGGCACTGGCCAGCCCGTTGATCGAGATCGAGACGGTGGCCGTCACTGCCCAAGGCGAACGGGTGCCGCTGCGCGTGCTGGGGGTCGATGCGCTGGTGGTGGCCGCGCTGTCGCCCGACCTGATGCCGCAACCCGGCAAAGGCGCCGAGCGGCTGGCCTTGATCGACCCCGGCGCGGTGTTTCTCAACCCTGCGGCGCAACGCCGGCTCGGCACGGCCACGCAGCTGCAGGTTCAAACCCCGCTCGGCCCCGTCGAGCTGTCGGTGCAGGGCCGTGTGGCTGCTGCCGGGCCGCCACTGGCGGTGGTGGACATCGCCCGTGCCCAGGCCAGCTTCGGCTGGCTGGGGCGGCTGAGCCGCATCGACGTTCGGCTGGTGGCCGGGGCCAACCGCGAGGCCGTGTGGCGCGAGTTGGCCTTGCCGCCCACGCTGCGCGCCATTGCCCCGGGCGACGCGGCCGAGCGGGTGTCGAACCTGTCGCGCGCCTACCGGGTGAACCTCACCGTGCTGGCGCTCGTGGCCTTGTTCACCGGGGCGTTTCTGGTGTTTTCGATCTTGTCGCTGTCGGTCGCCAAACGGCAGCCGCAGCTGGCCTTGCTGGGGGTGCTGGGTTTGTCGGGCCGCGAGCGGCTGAAGCTGGTGCTGGCCGAATCGGCCCTGCTTGGCGTGCTGGGCAGCCTGCTCGGCTTGGCGGCGGGCACGGCGCTGGCTTCGGTGGCCTTGAAGGTGTTGGCGGGTGACCTGGGCGGCGGTTACTTCCCGGGGGTCGCGCCGCCCTTGCAGTTCAGCGCCGTGGCGGCTGGCATTTATGGGCTGCTGGGCGTGGCGGCCGCGCTGGTGGGCGGCTGGGTGCCGGCACGCGCGGCCCAGCGGCTGGCCCCGGCGCTGGCGCTCAAGGGCTTGTCGATCGGCGACGCCCACGGCAGCGGGTGGTGGGGCCCGGTGCTGCTGGTGCTGGCCGGCGTGCTGGCGCTGCTGCCGCCGGTGGCCGGCATGCCGCTCGCCGCCTATGCCTCGGTGGGCTGCATGTTGCTGGGCGGCATCGCCTGTGTGCCGGCCGGGGTGGGCGCCTTGCTCAAAGGCATCGCGCCGCCCACGCATGCGCTCAGCCTGCTGGCGGTGGAACGCGCCCGGCACCAGCGGCACACCGCCACCCTGGCCGTGGCCGGCGTGGTGGCGAGCCTCAGCCTTGCGGTGGCGTTGACGGTGATGGTGGCGAGCTTTCGGGCGTCGGTGACGCAGTGGCTCGAGGTGGTGCTGCCGGCCGACCTGTACCTGCGCGCCACGGCTGGCGGTGCGGCGGGTGACGTGCTGACACTGCCGCCCGCCCTGCTGCAAAGCGCGGCGGGCCTGCCCGGTGTGCTGCGGGTCGAAGGCCAACGCGTGACGCAGGTTCGCATCGACCCGGCGCAGCCCTCGGTCGTGTTGATGGCCCGGGCGGTGGGCGATGCCGAGCGGTCATTGCCGCTGGTGGGCGAGTTGGTCACGCTGCCTGCGGGTGAAACCGCCGCCTACGTGAGCGAGGCGATGGTCAGCCTGTACGGCGCGGCGCCCGGCACCCGCCTGCAACTGCCGATGCCCAGCGGCGTGGCCACGCCGGTGTTCGTGCGCGGCGTGTGGCGCGACTACTCGCGCCAGCATGGCGCTGTGATGCTCGACGCCCGCGACTACCAGCGCCTCAGCGGCGACGTGCGCATCAACGACGCCGCCCTGTGGCTGGCCCCCGGCACCGACGCTGGCGCGTTGCAGCAGGCACTGCGCGGCTTGGCGCGCGGCCTGCAGGTGGACGACACGGCGATCGAGTTCGCGACCTCGGCTGACATCCGGGCGCTGTCGCTGCGCATCTTCGACCGCAGCTTCGCGGTGACGTACTGGCTGCAAGGGGTCGCCATCGCCATCGGCCTGTTCGGCATTGCCGCCAGCTTCTCGGCGCAGGTGCTGGCGCGCCGCAAAGAATTCGGCTTGCTTGCGCACCTGGGCCTGACGCGCCGGCAGGTGCTGACGGTGGTGGCCGCCGAAGGCGCCGTGTGGACGGCCTGCGGCGCCTTGCTCGGCCTGCTGCTGGGGCTGGGTGTGAGCGTGGTGCTGGTGAAGGTGGTCAACCCACAAAGCTTTCACTGGACGATGGACCTGCTGCTGCCCTGGGGCCGCCTGGCGGCGCTGTGCGCGGCGGTCATGGCGGCCGGCACAGCCACCGCCTGGGTGGCCGCACGCCATGCCGCCGGTAGGCAAATGGCGCTCGCGGTCAAGGAAGACTGGTAGCCTTCGACCCCGATGAAAACGCAGCTCCCTCCGCTTCCCGCCGACCTTCTGAACCGGCTGCGCGCGCTCTACGCAGAACCGCACCGCAAGTACCACACGCAGGCGCACATCGACGCCCTGCGCAGCGGCTTTGACCGCTACTGCCACCTCGCAAATGAACCCGAGGTGATCGCCGCGGCGATCTGGTTCCACGACGCGCTGTACGACACCCGCTGCACCGACAACGAAAGCCGCTCTGCCGAGTTGGCCCGCCGCGAGTTGTCGGCCCTCGGCTGGCCACCAGAAGCAGTGGACCGCGTGGCCGCCCTGGTGCTGGCCACCCAGCTCCACGACGCCGACCCGCACGACATCGACGCCTGGCTGTTCATCGACCTCGACCTGTCGGTGCTGAGCCTGACCCCGGAGCGCTACGACACCTACTGCCGCGCCATCCGCGATGAGTTCGACTGGGTGCCCGACGCCGAATACCGGCAGGGCCGCAGCCGGGTGCTGGCGCGCTTTCTTGAGCGCCCCGCCATCTACCGCACGCCGGCCCTGCATGAAACCTGGGAAGCCGCCGCGCTGGCCAACGTGCAGCGCGAAATGCATCAACTGGCCGACACCGAATGAGCGCCGGCCCGAACCCTGGCACGGCCCCCGACCTCCCCCCCGCACTGGCTGAAACCCGCGCGTGGGTCGATCACGCGGTGATCGGCCTGAACCTCTGCCCCTTCGCCCGCTCGGTGCAGGTCAAGGGCCTGGTGCGCTATGTGCTGAGCGAGGCGCAAGACGCCGAGGCCTTGTTGGCCGAGTTGTGCCGCGAAATGCTGCATCTGGCTGACACCGACCCGGAGCAGATCGACACCACGCTGCTGGTTCATCCCCAGGTGCTGAACGACTTTGCTGACTACAACGATTTTCTCGACGCCGCCGATGCCGCGCTTGAATCATTGGGCCTCGACGGCGTGTTGCAGGTGGCAAGCTTTCACCCGCACTACCAGTTCGCCGGCACCGACGCCGACGACATGAGCAACGCCACCAACCGGTCGCCCTTCCCCACGCTGCACTTGCTGCGCGAAGACAGCATCGACCGCGCGGTGGCCGCGTTCCCTGAGGCCGAGGCCATCTACGAACGCAACATGGCCACGTTGCAGGCGCTCGGCCCCCAAGGTTGGCAAGACCTGCAAGCCGCCTGCCGCGTAGATGCCCACGCAACCGACCACACAACCGGACAGACAACCGCACACGCAAACGCCCAAACAAGCGTTGAGCCCAAGCAGCGCGGAGATTGAAATGCCGCTCCCCATTGCGGGGCGGCCGGTGTACCGTATGCGCCCAGAGGCTGAGAGTTTTTTTGACTCCCTCTCCCTCTGGAAGAGGGGCGGGGTGAGGGCCAGCGAAGCACCTCTGTACCCAGCCCAGCCCCTCACCCGAGCCGTCTCCCCAAAGGGGCGAGGGGCCACAAGCGGTTTGCAGTAAAAACTCTCAGCCTCTCAGCCTCTCAGCCTCTCAGCCCTGGACAGCCTGGTGCATGCCTGAAGCCCCCCGCCCCTTCGCCGGCCCCCTCGTCGATCCGGACATTCATCGGCGCGTGCGCGTGCAGCAGATGGTGATGCTCTTTGGGCAGACCAGTGTTGCCGCCGTCGTGGCCACCGCGTTTGCCGTGGCCCTGGCCGCCCACCTGTACGGCGTGGTGCCCACCCTGCCGCTCGCCATCTGGCTGGCATTGAAGGTGTTGGTGGCCCTTCCCCGCTTCGCCCTCGGCCTGATGTTCAAGCGGCGCAAGAGCGACTCATTGAGCTGGTGGGCCTGGGGCCGCTGGCTGCTCTTTGCAGACGGGGTGAGCTGGGGCCTGGCTGGCTTGCTGTTGCTGCCCGGCAGCGACGTGGCCACCACCACGGTTGTCGTCGCCACCCTGGCCGGCGTGTGCGCTGTGGGGTCGTTCGTGCTGCACGTGAACCGGGTGGCCTGCCTGGCTTACATCGCGCCCACGCTGGTGCCATCGGCCCTGTGGCTGCTGGCGCGCGGCGACAGCTTCGGCCTTTATGGCGCGGTCACCATCCTCGGTTTCATGGCCTTGCTGCTGCGCGCCACGCGCCGCTCTGAAAAGCATGTGGTCGAGATGCTGACCCTGCGTTTCAAGAACGAACGGCTCACGCAAGAACTGTCGGTCGCGCTTGGCCTGGCCCAGGAAGAGAACCGCGCCAAAAACGAGTTCGTCGCCAACATGAGCCATGAGTTGCGCACGCCGCTGCACGGCATATTGGGCATGTCGGACATGCTGCTGAACGGCCCGCAGACCGAAGGCAGCCGCAACGTCGCCATCGGCGTGATTCACCGCTGCGGCGAACACCTGCTCTCGCTGATCAACAACATCCTTGAGTTCTCGCGCTTCGGCGCACGTGGCATCGACCTCAATCCCGAGCCCACCGACGTCACCGCGCTGGTGGAAGAGACGGTGCAAATGTGCCGCCCCGGCGCCATGGCCAAAGGCTTGGCACTGCGCTGCGAGCTGGGCCTGTCGCGGCCCTGCGCCGCCTTGATCGACCCGTTCCGGCTGAGGCAGATATTGCTGAACCTGCTGGGCAACGCGGTGAAGTTCACCGACGTTGGCGAAGTGCGCGTGCAGGTG
>JAYSYW010000112.1:0-11900 GCA_043727255.1 Rhizobacter sp.
GTTGCTCGCACGCCTGGCTTCGAGGGTGGCGGAGTTTGGTATCATTCGCGCCTGACGCACACGGACCTCGGCAACGCAGTGAAGTGAAGGCCGATGGAAGCCGGCGACGGTGCCGTGAGGAAGGCGCTTTGCCCGCTTCCGATTCAGCCAAGACGTTGAGATTATTCGAGTGGGCTCTTAGCTCAGTTGGTAGAGCAGCGGACTCTTAATCCGTAGGTCGAGTGTTCGAGTCACTCAGGGCCCACCAAAAATTAAGAAACGAAGCAAAGGCCTACAGCGACAACGCTGTAGGCCTTTTTTCATTGGGGCCGCGCTCGCTGTGTGCAATGCGCGGCGCCTGAGGCGCTCAGGTCCCGGCGAGCTTCTTGAACGTGGCCAACACCGCGTCGCCCTTGAACGGCTTGACGATCCAACCCTTGATGCCGGCCGCCCTGCCGCGTTCTTTCATCAGCGGCGAGTTCTCGGTGGTCAGCATCACGATGTTGACGGCGCTGTTTTTGAGGTCACTGCGGATCTTCTCCGCCATGGTCAGGCCATCCATGTTGGGCATGTTGACGTCGCTGACGATCAGCTTGATCTGCGGGTCGCTCTGCAATTTGGTGAGACCGTCGCGGCCGTCGATGGCGGTTGACACCACCAAGCCGTTTTTCTTCAGAAACTCGCTCACTTCGTTGCGCACGGTGCTTGAGTCATCGACAACCAGGATCTGGGCCATGTGTACCTCTTGAATGTTGGAAAGGGAAAGCAGGTTCAGAAGAGTTCGAGTTCGCCCGATTGGCGAAGTGACTCCAATGACGGCACGTTTTCTTTGAAGTTGTCCGGAGTCCAGGCCAGGCTGAAAGCGAACCATTGGTAAATGACGATGGAGCCGCGTGCAGCGTCGCGGCGGTCGAACAGCCTGTACTTCACGCACAGCAACGGGTCGTCCGAGCCGAACGAGATGTAGCGATGCCGGTGGTTCACGATGATCGGCACCTGCGTCAGCCGGGCACCGTCGGGCGCATCGAGGATGAAGCGGTTCTTGAACGCGCCCCAAACCATGTTGGTGGTCTCACCGAGCAGGTTGTTGATCTCGCGGAAGTCGGTTGATTCGCCCGGGGGGCCAAAGGCGTCGTGGCACAGGAATTCGAGCAGTCGCTGCTCTTCGGTCTGCAGCATCATGTAGCCACGGCACCAGCTGCTCTCAAGCGGGATCAGGCTGAACAGCTCGCCGTAGATGATTCGGTCTTTGACCAGACACGGCGCCTCATGTTCGACCACCACATGCTGGAACTGACCCTCGATCGCGCCCCGCGTCACCTCGGTGATGCCACGCACCAGCGCCGTGGGGTAGACGCGGCTGAACAGCGACGCGCCGATCGCCTCGCGCAGCAGCTCCATGTGCTGGCTGGTGTAAGCCACGCGGAATGGGCGCTGGTCGCATTCGGGCAGGTCGTCCAGGTTGGGCGTGTTTTCGCGGCGCAAGAAGATGGGCAACTCAGGCCGGATGCGATGGATCTCGCGGCCCAATGCAATGCCGCGGCCGGGGGAGTTTCCATAGTTTTCCCACAGCAAGATGGCGCCCAGATCGACGTTGGATCGCAGCACCGACATCGCGGTGTCGTCAGACGCTTTCAGTGCCACCAGGTCGTGGGCCTCGCAGAAGGTCTTGATGCGCTCGTGCTGGCGTTCGTCGCCGTCGAGCACCAGCACCTTGCTGACGAGGGGTGTGGCTTGTGAGGTCATGTCAGAACATCTCCAGTTCGCCGGCGGATTCTTCTTCGGCCACGCCGGCCTCATACGCAAAGTCGAGGTCGGCAAACGCGCACAGCGCCAACGTGAGGTGCAGCGTGACGCCTGGCCCCACTTCGGCCACGTAGTGGCGGGTGACGGCGGGCTTGAGCGCGCTCACGTGTTCGAGTGAGCTGCGGTCGAGGATGCACGGCGTGGACATGCCGATGTGCGGAAAGAAGGGCGCCAGTTCGCGGTTCAAAGCGCCGCAACACAGGTTGCCGCGTTCCATCACCGCGTCGAAGAAGCGTTCTTCGCCCATCTCTTCGGCCGCAATGCCTTCCAGCGCGGAAAAGTGGGCCAGCGTGGGCTTGTTCTGGTCGAAGTGAATGAACAGCAGCACCCGAAACAGGTAGGACGACACGGTGAGCATCACGACCTTCTTCTCGCGCGAAACCACGTCGTCGGTCGGTGTCACCGAGCCTTCGCCGCCGCTGGGCACGAGGGCGCTTTTCGTGGCCCGGGCCACGAAGTGGTCGAGTGCGACGCAGGCGCGTTCGCTGACGGTGCCGGTCATGGGATGGACCCGTTCATGCAGCCTCCGCCATCACCGTCTGGCGTGTTTTGCCGTTCAGCAGCCGCAGCTCGTTCAGGGCGCCTGCAATCATCTTTCCGCCTGCTTGCAAGTCTTGGAACGTGCTGCCGGTGATGAGATCGTTTTTATAGAGGTTGCTGCGGTAGTCCTTCGACAGCTTCTCGGCGCGGGTGGCCAGGTCGCGCACCTCTGATGCCACCACCGCGAAGCCTCGGCCATATTCACCGGCACGGGCGGCCTCGATCGAAGCGTTGAGCGCGACGATGATGACTTGGTTGACGATCTGCGCGAACTCGTCGTTCTTGGAGTGCATCTCGCGGTTGTGCAGCAACAGCTGGTTCAGCTCGTCGTTCCAGCGCTCGAAGGTTTCGATCAGTCCCAGCAAGCGGTCGATCGTGTGGCCCAGCCGATCGCAGTCCTGCAACGCCTGGCCCTTCATCGACTGCGACCCCTGGCTCATGCGATGCGCGGCTTGTTGATGGGCACGCAGTTGTTCTTGCGCCCGCGCCTCGGTGGCCGCGATCTCTTGGTCAGAGGCGTGGCGCATCTCGTCGAGTTGTTCTTGCAGTTCGACCAAGCTGGCTTGCGCAGCTGTCTCTGCCGCATGCGCGGCGGCCTGCATGGCTGCATGGGCCGACCGCTTGGCGCCGCGGCGCGCAAACCAGAGCGCGGTGATGGCGCCTGCTGCGAGCCCGAGCACGAACAGTGCGATGGAAAGGGTCATGGCGTCGGCTGGCTGGGTTGATGACGGGCGGGGCCGCAGGGCACCACCCGCGCGGGGTGCACCGCACGCTGTGCCACACCGCACGGTTCACTGGCTGTATCGGCCTTGAAGCGCCAAGCTGAAGCCAGCGTGTGAACTTGCAAGTGAAGGTGCAAGTGAAGGTGCAAGTGAAGGCGCAAGTGAAAGTGCATGGGCGATTTCACGATCGCGTGCGATTTGTCTTATTGCGAGGCCGCTGCGGCGTTGGTGGAGCCCGATTTAACGGACTGCATGCGTGCACGCAGCGAATCGAACGACATGGCCGCGCTGAGGGAAGCCGCGTACTTGTCGGGCAAGGCGATCACCGTTTCGAAGGCACGGAAGTCGGCGTCATGCTGGTCATCAAGGAAGCGGATCTGGATGCTGCCGCCTTCGTCTTCGATGAAGCCCTTGACCGCGTCCATGCCCACCCCGCGCCCTGACACCTCGGTCACCTGTTCGGCCGTTGAGAAGCCCGAATGGAAGATGAGTTGCGCCACGTCTTGCGGTGAGCTCGGCACGTCGGCCGCGATCATTCCCTGCTCCAGTGCGCGCTGGCGGATGCGGGCGATCGCCAGCCCCTTGCCGTCGTCGCGCAGCTTGATCCACAGCTTGCCGTCGTCCACCGCCAGGTCGAGCTGAATGTGCCCGGCCGCCGGCTTGCCCTTGGCTTGGCGCGTCTCGGCCGATTCGAGCCCGTGGTCCACCGAGTTGCGCAGCAGGTGGGTGAACAGGTTCTTCAGCAGGCTGCTGGCTTGCGTGCGGATCACGATGCCCTTGTCGTCGATGCCCACCGTGGGCACTTCCTTGCCCAGCTCTTGCGCCAGTGACGGCAGCGAGTCCAGCGTGCCGGCCAGCACTTCGTTGATCGGCTCGGTGCCGATCATGTTGAGCATGCGGCCCATCTGCTGCACCGCGTCGCGCAGGGCGTTGGCATCGGTCGGGTCCACGCCCATCAGCAACTGCATCGACTGCTGCACCGTGTCGCGCTCGACCATCAAGAACTTTTCGACCCCGCCTCGGCGGCCCGGCCCCTTGCGGCCCAGCACCGTGTCGTTGACGTGCGAGTAGGTGTCGAGCAGTTCTTTCACACCGGCCAGTTCGGCCAGCAGCGTGGCCTGGTCCCATGCCGGCTCTTCGCTCTTGCGCAGGTCGTCGTAGGTTTGCTCGGCCACGTGCACCACGTTCGTCAGCGCCAGCAGCCCGTAGGTGCGTGCGTTGCCCTTGATGGTGTGCATGTTGCGGAACAGCAGGTTGATGGCCTCTTCGCTGAACTGGGACGTCTGTTCCAGCAGGCGGCGGTTCTCGTCCAAAAAGGTACGGGCGCTGGCCATGAAGGGGTGGAACTTCTCTTGGCTCACCGCCAGGATCTCGCCAATCATCTGCAGCTCGCGCTTGCGGCTGTTGGCTTCGCTTTCCAGGCGCTTCAGCTCGGTCACGTCGCGCACGCAGAGCATCAGCTTGTCCACCGTGCCGCTGTCGTCGGCAATGGGTGACCAGCTCAGCGCGAGCGACTTCACCCGGCCGTCGGGCAGCGTGATGTCGAATTCGGTGACCAGCAGGTGCGAGTTGAACTCGTAGTTCATCTCGTCTTCGCCGATGCACGAGGCGATGGACGCGTCCACCTGTGAAAGCGTGTCGGCCCCGAGGCTGGTGTTCGTGAACACCAAGTCCATGACCGGCTTGTTGGCCACGTCGCTCGTCTCGAAGATCGTTTCCAGGTAGGCCGAGTATTCGGGGTGGATCAACCCGCCCGTCATCACCGTCATCACGCCCTGCGGCATGTTTTGCAGCATCGCGTTGATGTCGTTCGTTTTCTGGCGCAACTGCGCGGTGCGTTCAGCCACGCGCTTTTCGAGCGAGGCATACAGCAGCGCGTTGTCGAGCGACACCGACAGCTGCCCGGCGATCATCGAAACCGAGTTCAGGCGTTCAGCGCTGAAGGCGGCTCGGCGCTGGTGGTTCTCGAGCACCAGCATGGCGTTCATCTGGCCTTGCTTGAGGATCGGTGCCAGCACCAGCGAGCACTGGGCGAATTTCTCCACATAAGGGTCGGCCGAGAAACGGTCGTCGCTCGGGGCGTCATCGATCACCAGCAGTTCCTTGGTCCGCTCGGCATAGCGGAAGGCCGACAGCGGCACCTCGCCGCGCATGCCGGCGTCTTCGACCGTGAGGGCTTCGCAGCCTTCGCCGAGTGAACTGGCCATGACCCAGGTGCTGCTGCCTTCCTCCGGTCGCACGACCAGGTAGACGCCGGTGGCGCCGGTGATCGCGCCCAGCACCTTGCCCACTTGCGCCGTGAGGCGCGACAGGCTGGTTTCCGAGCTCAGTGCCTGTGAGGCGCGCAGCACGCCCATCATGTCCACCATCTCGGTATCGACCACGGTGCTGCGCGTGCCGCCATTGCCGCCGCCCAGTTTGCTGGTGGCGCGCAAGAAGGCATGCTGGCGGCGCAGTTCTTTCACCTTGCCGGCGGCGCCCCAGGCTTCGTAGATCGCTTCGGCCTGAGCCATCAGCGGGCGGGCGGTGTGCTCCATGCCTTGGGCCAGCAAGAAGAGCGCGGCGCGTTCATGGATCAGCGCACGGTGCCACGGACGGTTGTGCAGGGTCGATTCCGTCACCGCCGCTTCGAAGGCGGCGCCTGCCGCCCAGACGCTGTCGGCGGCCCAGGCACGCTCGGCCTCGATCCAGCGCTGCAAGTGCAGGAAGTTCTCGGGCGCGTCCGCAGCGCGGGCGGCCAGCCAAGTGAAGTGCTTGTCGAACTCTTCCAGCACCGGGGCGTGTTCTTCGGCCGGCAGGTTGCGGGCCTTGTCGGCGAGCGCAAGGCAATGCAAGGCACGAACCATGGCCGTGATGTAGTAGCCCGGCAGGCGTGGACCAGAAAGCGCCACGGCCATGGGTGCGTTGACGGCCAGCGTCGGCATGTCGCCGAAGATGGCCGCGCTCATCGCACGGAACGCGCGGTAGGTGGCGGCGGTCGGGCTGGTCGGGTCGAGCTTCGCCACGTAGTCGGCTTCGTCGAAAGCGTCACAGGTGAAGTGGCCCGGCGTTTTGGTCTGGCCGCGCAATGTCTTGATGAACTGGCGGCGCGGCAGGTAGCGCAGCTCGAACTCGGTGTTTTTCGTCCGGGCGGCCATTTCCAGGCCTTCTTCCAGGTCGTTCCAGGCCGACTCCAGCGTCGGCTTGCAGTCGATCATCGGATCGACCACCACATGGGTGTACGCGATGAACGACTCGTCGCCCAGCGACTTCAGGTCTCTGCGGGCGCGCAGGAAGACGTCGTCGACGACCGACTCGATCGGGTCAACCCAGTGCCCGGCGGCGATGCCGAACAGCGCACGCACAAACGAGGTCGATGGCTCGTAACCGCGGGCTTCGCCCACGCGCAGCAGGTGTCGGCCCAGGGCGTAGGCGCCGCGGTAGTCCTGGGGCGTGCCGACCAACAGCATCTGCACCGCGCCCAGAGAACTCATCAGTCGTGGCGACGGGCCGTGTTCCATCCACAGGCGTTGGCACTCCAGCGACAGCCAGGCCCAGGCGACCGGGTCGACGAAGTAGGTTGGATTGGTGGTTTCCGGGATGACCTTCGTGAGGGCGACCACGCGGGGGTCGGCGATTTCGGGCAGCTCGCTGACTTCCTTGTCCTTGCCTTCGCCGCGGACCCAGATCGTCACGCGCTTGATGCCCTCGCCGATGGCCGGCATCAGGCTCTCGGGTTTGGTCAGTCCCAGGCGCGACATGACGCCGAGGCCGAGGTTCATGCCGTCGGCCATGCGGCGGCGGTTCATCAGGCCGTAGATCTGCACGCGGGTGGCTTCGAGCAGCGGCGTCGGGTCGGGGCAGCTGGCGTTGAGGTCTTCGTACAGCACGTCGCAGTCGGCCAGACGGCCTTGTTCAAACAGGGCGCGGTGGTGGTCGATCTTCAGCGTCAGCAGGTGCTTCGCGTCGTTGGCACCGGCCACCGGCGCCAATGCCTTGATGGTGGCGGCCAGGTGGCGCTCGGCGCCCGGCGGGTCGGTCAGGCGCAGGCGCTTGGCAGTGGCTTCGAGCAACGCGGCTGCATGCCGACGCTCGGCTTCGTCGCCCAAGGAGTCCACCGCGTGGAGGTACAGGGCTGTCGTGGCGCCGGCCAGCGCCGGCTTGTCGGCAGCGGCCAGGCGGCGCGCGAGCGCCAAGTGCAAGGCGATGCGCGCCTCGTCGCCGAGGTGGGCGTTTGCCGCCTGGCGAACGCCTTCGCTCCCGCAGCGCAGTGCCGTGGCTTCGGCCTGCACCAGACCTTCGTCCACGCACGGGGCGAGGCGCTTCTTCAGTGATGCGGCCTCCCAGCCGGTGGCCGTCAGCAGCGTCTCGTCGGTCGTCTGTTGACCGAGGCATGCGACGGCGTGCAGCAACTCGATCGCATCCGCCGGCAGCGTGCCGATGCGTTGGGCCAGTTCGGCCGGGCTCGAGTCGCCGACATAGCGGCGCACACCGTCGGCCGTCCAGTGCCATTGGCCCTGGTTCTGCACCAGCAGGCCATCGCTGCGCAGCGCGTTCAGCAGCGAGAGGGTGCGGCCGGGGTTGTGGTGGGTGCGCAGTTCCAGCGCGTCGGCCAGGCGGCGGGCTTCGTCTGAAGGCAGGCGCAGGATCTGGCCAACAAACTCGCCAGCGGCCACCTGATGCAGGGGCGTGACCGGGACGGTGCTGATGCGTGGCACGCCCTTCCAGCGGCCCACCATCTTGCCCAGCTCGGGGTCGGCTGTGACGGCGTCGGTGTCGAACGCGCAGACCATCAGCAAGCTTGGCACGACCTGGTCACGTGTGAAGCCGGAGTCAAGCGACTTCAGCGTCAACTGCGGTGCCCATTGCAGGTCGTCGTAAATCATGACCAGTGGGCGCTCGGCGCTGGCGATGCTGCGCAGCAAGGCCAGCGTGGCCAGGGCGGTGCGCTTGCCAATCTCTTCAGGCTTCAGCTCGGCGGGGGCATGTTCGCCCAGCAGCATCTGGAATTCGGGCAGCAGCGACGCACCAACGCCCATGTGGCCGTCAAGCGCCGCGAGGATGCGTTCGCGGTACACCTTGAGTTGATCGTCGGGCAGGGCCATCAGTTGGCGGCCCAGCGCTTGCAACGAGTCTTTGCCGGTGCCGGCAGTGCCCTGGCTGGCGGCCGAATACTTCACTGAAACGATCCACGGCCGCTGTGCGGCGATGGACGTGCGGAAGTCGTCAATCAACACCGACTTGCCCGCACCGCCCTCACCCTGAAGGAAGACCACCGGGCTCTGGCCCACGCGTGTGAGGTCGAAGGCATCGCGCAGCGCGGTGCGCTGGGCATCGCGGTCGATCAACACCTTGGGTGCTGCCAGGCGGGTGCCAAAGTCGAAGCGGCCCAAGGCGAAGGGCTCGATCGCCCCAGCCTTCAAGCCCGTGGTGATGAGCCCGAGGTCTTGAATCAAACCCTCGGCGCTCTGGTAGCGGCGATCGGGTTCCTTTTCAAGCAAGCGCATCACCAGGTCCGACAGCATCTGCGGCACCTGGGTGTTCAACGTGGCCGGTGCATCGGGCACACGCACCAGGTGGTCGTGAACCATCTCCAGCAGGTCTTCGCTCTCGAAGGGCTTGCGGTGGGTCAGCAGCTCATAGAAGGTGATGCCCAGCGAGTACAGGTCAGAGCGCTGGTCGGCGGCGCGGCCGGTGCGGCCGGTTTGTTCGGGCGACATGTAGGCCAGCGTGCCGGCCAACGCGCCGCCAGCTTCGACGCTCGAGCTTTCGTCGGCCAGGTCGCCAGCGATGTTGAAGTCGATCAGCGTGGGCGCCAGCGTCTTCGGGTCGATCAGCAGGTTGGATGGGCCGATGTCTTTGTGAATGACTCCGGCCTTGTGCACGTTGGCAAGAATGCCCGTGACGGCGGTCATGTAGTTCACGCATTGCGGCACGTCGAGCTGCCGCGCTTGCAGGAATGTCGCCAGCGCGACACTGCCTTCGTCTCTCAGCAAGAGCGTGTTGCGCTCGGCCGAGGGCGCGGCGATCTTCACGATGCCGTCGATGTGGGCCAGCCGCTTGAGCATGCTCACTTCATGTTCCAACCGGCGGATGGCCTGGGGGTCGGTTGCTTGCTTGACGATCACCGGGCCGTCGTCGGTGGGCAGCTTGCGGCGCGAGACCCGCACATGGTCGTTGCTGTAGAGAAATTCTTCGGTGGCGTTGGCTGGCGGGGTACCCGCGCCGCTTTGCACCAGGTTCTCTTGTTGGCTCGTCACACATCACCTCTTGATTGAGATTCAAAAATTCTGGAAACCCAGGGCCCGGCCGCTCATGCGTCGCTCCTGGCTGCTGCCGGTCACTCACCTGCCGCTTCGTGCTTTTGCTTACAGGCTGAACGGAGGTCTGACGTTCTATCGGCATCCGTGCGGCTGAAGTTGAGCTTTTCTGAGGTGAGTTTGTGTGGTCGTTTGCTCGGATGAAGCGTGAAATGAGGCTGAAAGACCATCCATTTGCGCCCAGTGCCAGCGCGTGTCGGGCGCCATCCTGGGCAAACCCGGAGTGGCATCGCGTGAGGGCATGCCGGGGCAAGGAAAGGCCGCGAAGCATTTCGTAACGGAATTTCTCAAGCTGGTGCGAGATCTGCCGAAACACCGATGTGCGTCTGATCCGCAAGGCTGGGGCGCAGGTGGCACAACGATGCGTGGGGCAGGGGGTCGGCGGCCATGGGTTGAGCCTGCGGTTGGGGGCTCATGCGCCAGCCGGCCGTCACTGAACACGCCAACGAGCTGCAACACATGACAGAGACAACGTCAACACTGCGTGGGTACGAGATCGACGAGAGCGATCTCTTGGTGCTGCTGGCCGACCAGGCGGGCAACTTCCTGTACGCCAACCCTTCTTACTTGAAGGCGAGTGGGTACGAGTGGTCCGAGCTCAAGGGCATTCCCTCGGCCAAGATGATGCACAAGGACAACCCTGCCCAGGTGATGATGGACATGATCGTCACCATCCGGGGCCGCCAGCCCTGGACGGGGATCATCAAGAACCGCCGCAAGACGGGCGAGGCGTATTGGCTGCGGCTGAACATTTCACCCATCTACGCCAAGAGAAAGTACGCCGGCAGCCTGATGGTGCACAGCCGCCCGTCGCGCGAGGAGGTCGACAACATCGAGCCGCTGTACCGGCTCATGGCCGACGGCAAACACAAAGATTTGATGCTGCGCCATGGCCGCGTGTTCCGCGCCAACCACGTGGGCAAGGCACTTCAATGGGTGCGCGAGCTGGGCCTCAAGGGCCACCTGTGGGCCGGCATGGCCGCCATGAACCTGGTGGGCATGGCGGGCTTGTTGCTCAATGGGGCCGACGTGGCTTCGCTCGGGTTCTGGGGTGCGCAGGGCGCTTTGCTGGCGGCCACCGCGGTGGTGGGCCTCTACCTGTTTCGCTCGATCGTGCTGCCGTTGCGTGATGCGGCGCGCTTTGCCAACCAGATCGCAGCCGGTGACCTGGGCTCGCAAATGAGCAGCCACCGCACCGACGAGATCGGCGCGGTGATTCGGGCGCTGACCCAGATGAACCTGAACATGCGCGCCACGGTGCAAGACGTGCGCGACGGCGTGGGTGTGATGCAGCGCGCGACCGGCGAGATTGCGGCCGGCACGCTTGATCTGTCGTCGCGCACCGAAAACCAGGCCAGCAACCTGCAACAGACAGCGGCCTCGATGGAGCAGATCAACGCCACCGTGCGCAGCAACGCGGACACCGCGCGCCAGGCCAGCAGCGTGGCCGCGGCCGCGTGCACCGCAGCCGAGACCGGCGGCCAGGTGGTGAGCGAGGTGATCTCGACGATGGACGGCATCACCAAGTCGAGCAAGCAGATTGCCGAGATCATTGGAGTGATCGACAGCATCGCTTTCCAGACCAACATCCTCGCGCTCAACGCGGCCGTGGAAGCCGCGCGGGCCGGCGAACAAGGCCGGGGCTTCGCGGTGGTGGCCGGCGAAGTGCGCAGCCTGGCGCAACGCAGCGCCACGTCGGCCAAGGAGATTCGCGCGCTGATCTCTGAGAGCGTGAACCAGGTGAGCAACGGCTCGAAGCTGGTGAACACGGCCGGCAAGTCGATCGGTGACATCGTGACCCAGGTGCGCCGTGTGACGGAGCTGGTGGGCCACATTGCCAACGCATCGAGCGAGCAATCGTCGGGCATCGGCCAGATCAACCAGGCAGTGACGCACCTCGACCAGATGACGCAGCAGAACGCGGCGCTGGTGGAGCAAAGCACGGCCAGCGCCGAGAGCCTGCGCGAGCAAGCCACCCGGCTGGTGGACACGGTGGCCGTGTTCAAGCTGTCGCAGGCCGAGAACGAAGCCATGTTCAAAACCATCAACGCCGAAGAGGCGCGGGCGTCGCAGGCCAAGGCGGCGCGTGAGGCGGGGTTGAAGCGCTGACGCTTGCCCTTCGCTTGGCTTGCTTGCGAGCCCACGGCAGGGTGCTGTGGGCTTTGTTGTTTGTGCGGCTTGCATAAACTTCGTCGCATGAACACGACGACGATTTATGGCATTGCCAATTGCGACACGGTGAAGAAGGCGCGCGCCTGGTTTGCGGCGCACAGCCTGGAGCCTGTCTGGCACGACTTCAAGAAACAAGGGGTGCCGGAAGCGGGGCTTGATGTGTGGATTGCCGAGCTGGGCTGGGAGAAGCTGGTCAACCGGCAGGGGACGACTTGGCGCAAGTTGCCTGATGCTGAGAAGGCTGAGGTGGTTGACGCTTCTTCTGCGCGGGCGTTGATGTTGCGGCAGTCGAGTGTGATCAAACGGCCGGTGGTGGTTTGGGGGAGTGGGGTGGTGACGGTGGGGTTTGCGGAGTCTTTGTTTGAGGCTCAGGTGGGGTGAT
>JAYSYW010000113.1:0-28348 GCA_043727255.1 Rhizobacter sp.
CGCCGCGAGGAAGAAGCACGCGCCCTGCGTGAGCGCGACCTGTTCGCCACCACCGTGGGCCGGGTGCAGGTGTTGGCGGCCACCGGGCGGGTGAATGCAACGGCGCCCAAGCCGTCTCCCGAGCCCAAGCAGCGGCAGCTCGACGAACGCGCGGCGCTTCACGAAGCCATCTCGGACGAGTTCGATGCCGAATCGCTGATGGAAACCGACGAGGCGCTGTTTTATCGCCGTGAAGGCATCGGCATAGAAATCGTGCGCAAGCTGCGGCGCGGGCGCTGGACGATCCAGGCCCAGGTTGACCTGCACGGCCTGCGGCGCGACGAGGCGCGCGAACAGCTGGCCGCGTTTTTGCGCGATGCCATCAAACGGGGCCTGCGCTGTGTGCGGGTGGTGCACGGCAAGGGCAACGGTTCACCCGGGCGCGAGCCGGTCTTGAAGGGCAAGGTGCGGACCTGGCTGGTGCAAAAGCAGGAAGTGCTGGCCTTCGTGCAGGCACGCGCGTCTGACGGTGGAAATGGGGCGCTGGTGGTGTTGCTCACGCCGGTCGGGCCGCAACGCGGGTCGGCAATGGACGGTGACTGAGCGGCTGCTGTCTAAAACGCCAAGCCCAGCAGCGCCGGGTCGCCACGGCCTTCGCGCACCAGCACCGGCTCATCGCCGGTCAGGTCAACCACCGTGGTCGGCTGCATCGGGCAGGCACCGGCGTCCACCACCGCCTGAATCTGCTTTTGAAAGCGCTCGCGGATCTCTTGCGGCTCGTTCATTGGGTCGGTTTCACCGGGCGCGATGAGGGTCGTTGCGAGCAAAGGCTCGCCGAACTGCGCCAGCAACTCTTGCAGCACTTTGTGTTCGGGCACGCGCAGGCCGATGGTGCGACGCGAGGGGTGCGACAGCCGGCGTGGCACTTCCTTGGTGGCTTCAAGAATGAAGGTGAACGGCCCCGGCGTGCCCAGCTTGATCAGGCGGAACTGCTTGTTGTCGACGCGCGCATAGCTCGCCAGCTCGCTGAGGTCTTTGCACAACAAAGTGAGGTGGTGCTTGTCGTCCACGCCGCGCAGGCGGCGCATGTTTTCGGCGGCGGCCCTGTCGTCGAGGTGGCACACCAGGGCATAGCTTGAATCGGTCGGCACGGCCGCGATGCCACCGCCGTGCAGGATCTGCGCGGCCTGTTTCAGCAGGCGCGGCTGGGGGTTGATGGGGTGGACTTCAAAGTACTGCGACATGGCATGCGGTCAAAGGATCAATCGGCGATCGGGCCAGCGGCCACCTGCGGTGATGGTTTTGCCTGGCGCAGGTTGAGCCAGGCGCTGGCGGCACCGCAGGCGGCAATCACCGCCATGCCGACCCATGCCCAGCCATCGGGCACGTAGCGAAACACCGCGAAGCTCACCGCGGCTGCGGCGGCGATCTGAACATAGATGAAAGGCATGAGCGTGGCAGTCGGTGCCAACCCGAGCGCGAGGATCAAAAACAAGTGCCCGCTGGTGCCGAGCAAGCCCACCACGAGCAGCAGCCCCAGGTGAAACGGCGTGGCCGCGCCCAAGGTGCCCAGCACGTCGATCGGCCCCAGCCACAGCAGAGGCGTGAGCACCGCCGTGCCGGTAAGGCCTGTGTAGAAGTGGGTGGTGTACGGGCTTTCAACGGCCGACAGCTTGCTCGTCAGCACCTGGAAGCTGGCATAGGTCAGCGCACCAGCCAGCGGGAAAATCACCGCCCAGCCAAACAAGCCACTGCCGGGGCGGATGACGATCAGCGCCCCCGCGAAGCCGCCGCACACCAGTGCCCAGCGCAGCTTCGACACCCGCTCGTGCAGCACCCAGGCCGCAAGCAACGTCACCACCACCGGCGCGAGCATGTTGATGGCGGTGAACTCGGCCACCGGCAGGTACTGCACGCCGTAGAAGCTCATGGCGCTGGTGGCCAGCAGCAAGCCGCCGCGCACGATCTGGAATTTGGGGTGGGCGGCGCGAAAGCCCGAGGTCTTTGAACGCAACAGCCAGACGAACATCGTGCCCGCCTGAACCAGGTAGCGCACCCACATGATCAGCAGCACCGGGAAGAAGGCACCCAGGTACTTGATGGTGGTGTCCATCGAGGCGAAACAGGCCGCCATCACCACGATGAGAAATACGCCGAGGCCCGGCCTCGGCCGTGTCAGGTGCCGCAAGTCAGGCGGGGCGCGAGACGCGATCGGCCAGCGCTTCCCACACCGGCGTCAGTTGCCCGGGCAGAGGCGGCAACGCGCCGAGGTCGATGTGGCTTTCATCGGGGCTGTGGAAGTCAGAGCCGCGCGAGGCCAGCAGGTCGAATTCGACCGCCATGTCGGCGTACTTCACGAAATCGCTGGCGTTGTGGCTGCCGGTGATGACCTCCACCCCACGCCCGCCATGCGTCTTGAACTCGGAGAACAGCGCGTACTCCTCGTTGGCGGTGAATTTGTAGCGGCCGGGGTGGGCGATGACGGCCATGCCACCGGCCTGCGTGACCCAGCGCACCGCATCGCCCAGCTTGGCCCAGCGGTGCGGCACGAAGCCCGGCCTGCCTTCGACGAGGAACCTGCGAAACACCTCTTGCGTGTCGCCGCACACCCCGCATTCCACCAGGTGGCGGGCGAAGTGGGTGCGCGAGATCAGGTCGGGGTTGCCCACGTACTTCAGCGCCCCCTCGAACGCGCCGTTGATGCCGACTGCCGCCAGGCCCGCCGCCATCTCGCGCGCCCGCTCTTCGCGCCCGCCCCGCGTGGCGGCCAAGCCGGCGCTGAGCTGTGGGTCGTCCACATCGAAGCCCAGGCCCACGATATGAACCGTGACGTTGGCGAAAGTGACGGAGATTTCAGTGCCGGTGAGGTAGCTCATGCCGTGCTGCAGCGCCGCTGCGCGGGCGCGGTGCTGGCCGCCGATTTCGTCGTGATCGGTCAGCGCCCAGAGCTCAACCCCGTTGGCCTTGGCGCGCGCGGCCAGAGCTTCGGGCTGCAAGGTGCCGTCAGACACAACGGAGTGGCAGTGGAGGTCGGCGTTCAACCCGGGAGAAGGTGGCTTGTTGTTCACGAGCGGGATTGTAGAGACGCGTCCATTTTTCCGGCTTCGTGGAGAGTCGGGAGTTCGAGGCGGATCACACAGCCGCCCACAGCCACCGCAAGCGATGCACATGTGCTCACCCTGCGACCCAACACCGTTCAGCGTTCGATGCGAATCAGCTTGCCGCTGTCTGTCAGCAGGTACACCCAGCCGTCGGGGCCTTGCTTCACGCAGCGGATGCGCTCGCGCAAGTCACCGAACAGCCGCTCACGCGCTGTTTCTTCGCCATTGCTGTTGAGCGCCACGCGCCACAGTGCGGTGCCGGCCAGTGCGCCCAGCAAAGCATTGCCCTGCCATTCCGGGAAGCGCGTGCCGGTATAGAAAGTCAGGCCCGAAGGGGCGATCGACGTGGGTACCCAGTAGCTGACCGGCTCGACGTAGTCGGGCGCGTGTGTGCCACCGCCCACGCGGCAGGTGTTGCCCACCGGAGCGCCGTAGTTGCAGCCGTAGCTGCGAATCGGCCAGCCGTAGTTCAGCCCCGAACGGGCGATGTTGAGTTCGTCACCGCCCTGCGGGCCGTGTTCAGCCACCCACAGTTCGCCGGTGGTGGGGTGGAGGGCGGCGCCTTGCGGGTTGCGATGGCCATAGCTCCAGATCTCGCGCCGAGCGCCGATGCCAAGGCTGGGGTTGTCCGCCGGCACGCTGCCGTCGCGGTTGATGCGCACCACTTTGCCGAGGTGCCCCCCGAGGTCTTGCGCGGGATCGCCCAATTGGCGTTCGCCGAGCGCCACGAACAGCGTCTTGTCGGACCGGAACACGAGGCGCGCGCCGTAATGGTTTTCAGCGGCCTGAATCTTCGGCAACTGCCGAAAGATGACCTCAACACCTTGCAAGGCATTGCCGACCAAGCGGGCACGCGCCACGGCCGTGCCATAGAAGTCGGCTTGGCTGCCGGTGCCGGCTTCGGCGTAGGTGAAGTAGATCCAGGGGTTGGTGGCGACGTCGAAGTCTGGGTCGAGCACCACATCGAGCAAACCGCCCTGCCCGCGCGCCACCACGGCCGGCACGCCGCTGATGGGCGCCGATTTGGTGGCGCCATCGGCGCTCAGGATGACCATCGAACCGGGGCGCTCGGAAATGAGCATGCGGCCATCAGGCAGAAAGGCCAGGCCCCATGGGTTGGACAGGCTGGCGTTCAGCGTGGTGGCGCGTGGCGGGCCGGAAGTGACCACAGGAGCGGAAGCTTGAGGTTGCGGCTGAGCCACCGGAACGGCCGTGGCGCCTGCATCGCCACCACCACCGCATGAGGCCAACGCCAAACACAGAAGGCTGGCAAGAGCGATGCAGCCAAAGCAGGCTGTCACGTGATCGGCGGCTCGCCGGGTTCGCTCTAGGCTGGACGACACGGCCTGTCGTTCGAGGTTCTGTCTCATCACCACACTCCAGAATGCCGCCGCGCCACTGCGCGGGGTCAGTTCAGGAATTCTGTGGCGATGGCGCAGGCGCAGGTGACAGCGTGTCACGCAATCCGCTGTAGGACGCGGCCTGCGCGCGGCGCTTCAGTCGCCGTTCAACCCCGCGTTCAGCCCACCGCTTCAACGATCATTTGCACCCGCTGCTGGCCGTTGTATTCGTCCACGCGCAACTGGTAGGTGAGCATCACCTTCGATGCCACCGGCTCGCTGTGGCCAAACCAGATGGCGTCGCGCATCTGCCCTTGGTGGCGCACCGCGAGCTTCAAATGCTTCTCGCCGACAAGGCGCTGCGACACCACTTCCACCTCGTCACTGAACACCGGCGGCTCGAAGGCCTGGCCCCACACCTGCGCATCAAGCGAGCGCACGGTTTCGGCGTTGAAGTACTCGGCCTGCAAGGGGCCATCGGTCAGCAGGGTGCGCGACAAGGTGGCCGCGTCGAGCCACTCACTGGCCACTTGCTGAAAGGCGGTGTCGAAGGTCTCGAAGTCTTCTTCAGCCAGCGTGCAGCCGGCCGCCATCGCGTGGCCGCCAAATTTCTTCAGCACACCGGGATGACGTTTGCTCACCAAATCGAGGGCATCCCTCAGGTGAAACCCGTTGATGGAACGGCCTGAACCCTTCAAGAAACCGTCTTGCCCGAGCGCGAACACGAAGGTCGGGCGGTGCACGCGGTCTTTCAGGCGCGAAGCCACGATGCCCACCACGCCTTCATGGAACTCGGGGTCGTAGATGGCAAGCGCTGGCGGGGCGTCGCCTTCGGGCATCAGCATCTCGAGCATGGCTTCGGCTTGCTCGCGCATGCCCGATTCCACCTCGCGCCGCTCGCGGTTGATGCCGTCGAGCATCTGCGCCAGTTCGGTGGCACGCGCCGGGTCGTCGGTCAGCAGGCATTCGATGCCGAGCGACATGTCGGACAAGCGCCCCGCCGCGTTGATGCGCGGCCCAAGCGCAAAGCCGAAGTCAAAGCCGCTGGCGCGCGTTGGGTCGCGGCCGGCGGCGCTGAAGAGCGCTGCCACACCGGGCTGCATCTTGCCGCTGCGGATGCGCTTCAAGCCTTGCGCCACCAGGCGCCGGTTGTTGGCATCGAGCCGCACCACGTCGGCCACGGTGCCCAGGGCCACGAGGTCGAGCAGGCTGTCGAGCCGGGGCTGGGTTTCGGCCGTGAACACACCGCGCTGGCGAAGTTCGATGCGCAGCGCCAGCAGCACGTAGAACATCACGCCCACGCCCGCCAGGTTTTTGCTGGCGAAGCCGCAGCCGGGCTGGTTGGGGTTGACGATCACCGTCGCGTCGGGCAACACGATCACGTCGCCTTCTTTGGCGGGCAGGTGGTGGTCGGTCACGACCACGTCGAGCCCTTTGGCACGCGCATGCGCCACGCCGGCCACGCTGGCAATGCCGTTGTCCACCGTCAGCAGCACGTCGGGTTGCTGTTGCAGCGCCAGATCGACGATGGCCGGGGTGAGCCCATAGCCGTGCACCGCGCGGTCGGGCACCACGTAGCACAGGCTGCCTTTTGCGGCGCCCAGCAGGGCCAGGCCGCGCAGGGCGACGGTGCAGGCGGTGGCGCCGTCGCAGTCGTAGTCGGCCACCACGCAGATGCGCTTGCGGGCGGTGATGGCGTCGGCCAGAAAGCGCGCGGCGGCTGGCGTGCCCAGCAGGTCGATGGGCGGCAGCAGGCGCGCCAAACCATCGTCGAGATCATCGTGGCTGCGCACGCCGCGCGCGGCGAACAGGCGGGCCAGCAGCGGGTGCACACCGGCTTGTTCGAGCGCCCACACCGTTCGCGGTGGGGCGTCGCGGCGGCTGAGCGTGGGGGCGGCCTTGCTCACAGGGCCTCCAGCACGGGCAGAGGCGACGGGCCACTGAAGCCCTGGGCCAAACGCGACCACAGGCCACGCCCGTCGGGCTCGAAGCGCTGCGCGAAGCGTTCGCCACACAGCGTGAGCGTGACGGGTCGGCCCTTCTTCGCGTAGGTCAAGGCATGGGCCACCGGGCCGGCGTCGAGCGCCCGCCAGGCGGCGGCCCATGCCATGGGGTTTTCGGCGAGCAAGGGTGTGCCCAGGCGGTGGTCGATCAAGAGGTCGGTCGAGTTCAACGCCGGCTGTGCACGGCCACAGCCGCTGAGCCAGAACGAATTCACCGGCAACGCGCCCAGGCCCACGCGCTTGTCATTCAGCGGCTGTTGGTACAGCAGCATCTGCACCTCGTTTTGCAGGCGGCGCAGCAAGCGCGCTTGCGGGATGGGAGGCATCCACAGGTCGATGTTGCGGCCGATCACACGGTCGAGCGAGGCGCAGGGCAGGCCTTCGAGCGAATCGTGCGCGGCGTACCAGCGGCCGGGGCCGCCCCAGGCGAGCGCCCAGCCTTCGCTTTCGAACAGTGGGCGGATGGCCTCGAAAAACGCGCCCGACTCGTAGGCGCTGAGGTGCAGTGATTGCGGGTCGGCCAGGCTGATGTGGTCGGCCGCCACATGCCAGTGCACGGGGGTCATCAAGCCCCAGGCGTGCGGGCCAACGGCCACACCGTCTTGCGCCGCCATGCGGGCTGCCCAGGGCAGACAACCGTCTGCGCCTTGCCAACCCAGTTGGTCGGCGATGGCGCGTTCGTGGGGCGGGGTGAGTGCGTATTCGTCGGTGCCCACGCGGGTGGTGGGCGCCAGGCGGGCCAACAGCTTCGAGAGGTTCGGAAGCTTCAGTTCACGAAGGGCTTGCTGGGTGCCTTCGGACAGTGCCGAAGCGAATGGGATGAGCAGGTGCATGCGGCCGATTATCTTGGGGTGCCACAGCGCCCGGCCGGTTCAACCGGTCAAACCGTGCGCAGTGCCGCCGTCACCACCACTTCGACCTTCCATTCAGGCCGGGCCAGCTTGGCCTGCACGGTGGCGCGTGGCGGCGCATCGCCGGGGGCCACCCAGTCGTCCCACACTGCGTTCATGCCATCGAAGTCGGCCATGTCGGCGAGGTAGATGGTCACCATCAGGATGTGGGCGTTGTCGGTGTGGGCCTCGTTGAGCAGCTTGTCCACCATCGCCAGCACCTGGCGGGTCTGGCCCCGGATGTCTTGCGTGGCATCGTCAGCCACCTGGCCGGCCAGGTAGATGGTGCCGTGGTGGATCGCCATTTCGGAAAGGCGGTCGGAAACATGGAAGCGGCGGATGGCGTGGGTCATGGCTTGGCTCGTGGGGAACGGGGCTTGTGGGCGTCGGGCGCGGCAGATTTTTTCTTGCTGCCGAGCTTGCTTTCGGTGCCGGCCAGCAGTTTCTGGATGTTGGCGCTATGGCGCCACACCAGCAGCAGGCTCATCACGCAAACCGCAAAGGCCACCTTGCTGCCCCCCCAGATCAAGAATTGATAGAACGGCGCAAAGGCTGCGGCCACGATGGCCGCCAGCGACGAATAGCGAAAGAAGGCCGCCACGATCACCCAGGTGGCCAGCGTCGCCAAGCCCAGCCAGGGGTTGAGGGCCAGCAACACGCCCGCCGCCGTGGCCACGCCCTTGCCACCCTGGAACCGAAAGAACACCGGCCACAAATGGCCAAGGAAAGCCGCCAGCCCGACCAGCGCCACCGTGCCCTCGCCCAGCCCATGGCGTGGGCCATACAGCGTGGCCAGCAGCACCGGCACGTAACCTTTGAGCGCATCGAACACCAGCGTGAGGATGGCCGCCAGCTTGTTGCCCGAGCGCAGCACATTGGTGGCGCCGGGGTTGCCCGAGCCGTAGCTGCGCGGATCGTTCAAACCCATCAGGCGGCTGATGATCACGGCGAACGAAAGCGAGCCGATCAGGTATGCCGCGATGGCCGCGGCCCAGGGATAGATGAAGGCCATGTCAGACGATGAGAGAAAGGTCGGTCATTCTGCCCCGGCGCACTGCACGGCCTTCGCACCCAGCAGCGAGACCAGCAGCTTCGGGTCCAGCCCCAGCAGATAGCCCCGCCGGCCCCCGTTGATGTGGATCACCGGCAGATCAAGCACGCTGGCTTCCACATACACCGGCATCGCCTTCTTGGTGCCAAAGGGCGAGGTGCCGCCCACCAGGTAGCCGCTGTGCCGCTGCGCCACCTCGGGCTTGCACGGCGACACCTTCTTGGCGCCGATCTGCCGCGCCAGGTTCTTGGTGCTGACCTGCCGATCGCCATGCATCAACACGACCAGCGGCTTGGCGACCTCGTCTTCCATCACCAGCGTCTTGACGACCGAATGCTCGTCCACCCCCAGCTGCCTGGCCGACTCGGCCGTGCCGCCGTGATCCACATAGTCGTAGACGTGTTCGGTGTAGGCCACGCGCTGGCCTTTCAGAAACTGCGTCGCGGGTGTCTCAGAAACGTGATCCTTACGTGCCATAACTTCCCTCAGGCAAGCGCAGCGAAGCCGCCCCTCAAGCAACGCCCCCGGATCCGGCTTTGCCGGTCCGGCGGGTGGCGCCCCCTTGGGGGGCAGGAGCGAAGCGACGTGGGGGCCAACATCACTGAGCCGGATCGCGATGCATCCACCGGATGCCGTCAATTTCAGCCATCAGTTCAAGTGGCAGCGTCGTGCCCCAGGCATCGAGGTTCTCGTCGAGTTGCGCCTTGGTCGTCACGCCGATGATGGTGCTGGTGACGCGCCAGCTCGTGTAGCAGAACGCGAGCGCCATGCAGGTCGGCGTCATGCCATGGCGGCGTGCGAGCTGGTTGTAGAGCTGGCCGATCTGCATCGCCTCGGGCCGTGCCCAACGCTGCTTTTTCATTGAATCGAACATCGCCAGGCGGCCGGGTTGTTGTTCCTGCTCAAGACCCAGGTCGTCGTACTTGCCGGTCAGCGCGCCAAAGCCCAGCGGCGAATACGCCAGCAGCGACACCTCGCTGCGGTGCAGGGCCTCGTCGAGCCCGTTGTCCACCGCGCGGCTGGTCAGCGCGTAGGGGTTCTGCACGGTCTGCACACGCGGCAGGCCGTGCGCTTCGGCCAGGCGAATGAACTCGCCCAGGCCCCACGGTGTTTCGTTCGACAAGCCCACATGGCGCACCTTGCCGGCCTTCACCAGCCCAGCCAGTGCCTCAAGCTGATCGTGGATCGACGTGCAGGGCTTGTCGTACTTGGGGTCGAAGTACAGCGCGCCAAAGGTGGGCGCGTTGCGCACCGGCCAGTGAATCTGATACAGGTCGATGTGGTCGGTTTGCAAACGCGCCAGGCTGTCGTTGCAGGCCTTCACGATGTCGGCTGGGGTGAGGTCGGGGCTGCCGCCACGAATCCACTCCATGTTGCGTGACGGCCCGGCCACCTTGGTGGCCAGCACCACCTGATCGCGCACGCCGGGGCGCGAGGCCAACCAGCTGCCGATGATGCTTTCGGTGGCGCCGAAGGTCTCGCGCCGCGCAGGCACCGAGTACATCTCGGCGGTGTCGATGAAGTTGACGCCACGCGCCACGGCGTGGTCGAGCAGCGCATGGGCGCTGGCTTCTGGCACCTGCTGCCCGAAGGTCATGGTGCCCAGGCAGATGGGGGTGACACGCAGGTCGCTGCGGCCAAGGGAGACGAGTTGCATGTCGAACCGATCGTTGACGACGAAGGCGCCAGTGTGCCGCAGGCCGGCAGGCTTAAAGTGCGCGGCCCACCCCTTGAAGAGGATGCCATGCGCCGCTTGGCCCTTCCCCTTTTGAGCCTCTCTTGAAATTCGAGTGGGTGAATGACACCCCATCCCGTTCGGGCTGAGCCTGTATTCCCGGCCGTCCTGAGCCTGTCGCTGATCGCCGCCACGGTGCCGACCATCGTGTGCACCTTCCGCACAGGCCGAGACGGCGGTGGCTACATACCGTTCGGCGCCGAACGCCTGGCCCTCATTTACGACGTGCCCGCCGAACTTCTGCGGCGTGACGCCACTTGCATCGCCGAGCGCATTCACCCCGACGACATGGCGCTGATGAGCGCCGCCATGGCCACTTCGCTTGCCGACCGCGCGCCTTGACGGCTGGAGTTCCGGGTGCCCACCTCACCCTTCGGGCCGATGTGGCTTGAAGCCCACTTTTCGCCCTTGCCCGAAAACGACCCCGATGGCGGGCAGACCTGGCACGGCTCCATCACCGACATCACCGAACGCAAGCGCATAGAAGACGACATCCGGCGCTTCAACGTCGAGCTGGAGCAGCGGGTGCGCGAACGCACCGTTGAGCTGGAAGCCGCCGTCAATGACCAAGCGGCCTTCAGCTACACCGTGTCGCACGACCTGCGGGCGCCGCTGCGGGCGCTCGACGGCTTTTCGCAGCAGGTGCTGAAAGAGCATGGCGCCTTGCTGCCTGAATCGGGCCGGCGCTACCTGCGGATCATCCGTGAGAGCGCGCAGAAGATGAGCCAGTTGATCGACGACCTGCTGGAGTTTTCGCGCCTGGGGCGCCAGCCCCTCGCCATGCGGTCGGTGGACATGGCCGCGCTGGTGCGCGATGCGCTGACCACACTGGCGCCGCTGCAAGCCAACCGGCACATCGAACTGCGCATCGGCAACCTGCCGCCCAGCCACGGCGACCTGGCGATGCTGCGGCAGGTGTGGGTGAACCTGCTGTCAAACGCATTGAAGTACACCCGCCAGCGTGAACAGGCCGTGATCGAAGTGGGCTTCGAGCAACTGGCCGACCGCACCCGGTACTTCGTGCGCGACAACGGCACCGGCTTCGACATGCGCCACGCCCACAAGCTGTTCGGCGTGTTCGAGCGCCTGCACCGCAGCGAAGACTTTGAAGGCACGGGCGTGGGGCTGGCGATCGTGCAACGCATCTTGGCGCGCCACGGCGGCAGCGTGCAGGCACAGGGCGAGCCCGACCAGGGCGCGACCTTCTCGTTCGTCCTCGGCCCCCCGTGACGGCCCCATCGGCCGGCATGCCCGGCTGACGGCTGACTCGCTACCACGTGTGGCAGGGCTTATCGGGAATGCCCGCCCTGCGGACGTGCATTCCTTCACAGCAATGACCCAGGCAGCGGGTGGCAGCTTCGTCACACTCGGGCAGGCCGATTCGCAGGTCGCCCCATACACAAAGCGAACGTCGCCAGACGTCATGAACAGGGACAAGCCGACGAGACACCTCGATGCACTACTCCCCTCTTGCGACCGTCAAGCACCGGATCAAACTGGGCGCACCCGTGCCCTTCAACATCCGCAATTCAGACCACACCCTGCTGCTGGCGCGCGGCCAGGTCATCAACAGCGAAGCCCAGCTCGACGCCCTGTTCGAGCGCGGCGCGCTGGTTGACTCCGACGAACTGAAAAGCCCCCGGCAAGAGATCACCGATGCGCAACCCGAACACCTGCCCGGCCTGTGGGGCAAGTGCATCGACCGTGTGGGGCGCACGCTGCGCGCCTCGATGGACGTCAATGCCGCCACCTTCGCCCAGGCACTCGACGAAGCGGCCAAGCCGGTGCTCGCGCTGGTTGAGCGCGACCCCGATCTGGCGATCTTCCAGGTGGTGCGACAAGATGTGAAGGCCAGCAACGCATACGGCGTGGCGCATTCGGTGCACACCGCCATTGCCAGCTACCTCGTCGCACACCGCCTGGGCTGGGCGCCCGAGCAGGTGGAAAAGGTGTTCAAAGCGGCGCTCACCATGAACCTGTCCATGTTGGAGCTGCAAACCCGGCTGGCCACGCAGGTGACGCCGCTCACCGCCGCGCAACGCGAAACCATTCACCACCACCCGACACGCAGCGCCGAGATGCTGGTGGCTTCAGGCATCACCGACGCCGACTGGCTGGGCGCCGTCGGGCAACACCATGAAATGGCCGACGGCACCGGCTACCCCAACCACCACACCACGGTGAGCGACATGGCTTCGCTGCTGCGCCGGGTGGACATCTACACCGCCAAGCTCAGCACCCGCGTGACACGCGGCCCGGTGCCCGCCAACCAGGCCGGCCGCGACCTCTTCATGCTCGACCAGGGCCACCCGATGACGGCCGCCATCGTGAAGGAATTCGGCGTCTACCCGCCAGGGTGTTTTGTGGCGCTGGCCTCGGGCGAGGTGGGTGTCGTCATCAGCCGGGGCACGACGGCCAACAGCCCCATCGTGGCCGCGCTGACCAACCGCAAGGGCGAACCATTGATCGAGCCCGTGCGGCGCAACACCGCTCAGCAAGAGAACGCCATCACCTCAGTGGTCAATGAAGCCACCCTGCGGGTGCGGGTGTCACCCGAGCGGCTGGTGATGCTGGCGCACGCCTGACGGGCGTGTGAACGATGCTGCCGCGGCCTTGGCCGTTGGGCAACGTGGTTTTGCGGACGCCGGGCTGCACCGGCACCCCTTTCACCGCTTTCCAAACACGGGCTTGAAGCAGCTTTGCGCGCTTCACCCCAGAAAGCGCTGCAGGTCGTCGCCCGCGATGCGGCAAATGCGCCAGTCGGGCATCACCGTGGCGCCCATCTTTTCGTAGAAGCGGATCGCGTTTTCATTCCAGTCGAGCACGCTCCACTCAAAGCGCCCGTAGTTGCGCTCGGCCGCAATGCGGCCCACCCGCGACAACATGGCTTCGCCAATGCCCTGGTTGCGGTGCGTGGACTTCACGAACAAGTCTTCGAGGTACAGCCCGGGTTGCGCCAGGAAGGTCGAGAAGTTGGTGAAGAACAGCGCGAAGGCGACGACCTCACCGCCCATTTCAGCCACCATGGCCTCGGCCACCGGCTTCTCGCCGAACAGGTGCGGCCTGAGCTTTTCGGGGGTGACCTGCAGCAGGTGGGTCAGCTTCTCGAACTCGGCCAGTTCGCGGATCAACGCGACCATCGGGGCCACGTCGCGCAATTCGGCGGAGCGAATCGTGAAATTGGGAGCGGTTTGCATGGCGCACATTGTGTCTTCTTGTCGCCCGGCCGACAGCACGCCCTCACATCGCTGCCTATGATCGTTACATGAACTCACAACCTTATTTGGCTCGGCGCGAGAGCCGCAGCGAATACGTCAACCTGCGTGCTTTGCGCTACCACGTGCGCGTTTGGGGCGACGCCAGCCTCATCACGCCAGAAAAGCCCGCGCTGGTGATGCTGCACGGCTGGATGGACGTCGGCGCCTCGTTCCAATTTGCCATCGACGCCATGCGGGAAGACCGCTACGTCATCGCGCCCGACTGGCGCGGCTTTGGCCTCACCGAAACACCACCCCGCGACAGCTACTGGTTCCCCGACTACCTGGGCGACCTCGACGCCCTGCTCGACGCCCTGCTGCCCGACCAAGCCATCGACCTCGTCGGCCACAGCATGGGCGGCAACGTGGTGATGATCTACGCCGGCCTGCGCCCGCAGCGCATCCGCCGGCTGGTCAACCTCGAAGGCTTCGGCATGCCGGCCACCCGGCCCAGCTCGGCCCCCAAGCGTTACGTCGCCTGGCTCGACGAATTGAAGCAGCCGATGCACCTGCACGGCTACGCCACGCTCGACCAAGTGGCTCACCGCCTGCGGAAAAACAACCCCCTCCTGCCCGCTGACCGCGCCGACTGGCTGGCCGCCCATTGGGCGCATCAAGACGCGCTGGGCGAATGGCAGATCCTGGGCGACCCGGCGCACAAGCGCTCCAACCCCGTCCAGTACCAAAAAGACGAAGCCATGGCCTGCTGGGCACGCATTGAAGCGCCGCTGCTGTGGGTGGAAGGCGACCGCACCGACACGCTGAAATGGTGGGGCGACCGCTACTCGAAGGCCGAATTCCATGAGCGGCTGTCGGTCGTCAAGCAAGTTGAAAAACACGTGCTCTCGCCCGCCGGCCACATGCTTCACCACGACCAGCCCGAGGCGCTGGCGGAAAAGCTGGAAGCCTTTCTGACCCGCTGAACCCCTGTTCGACGCTCCTGCGGAAGCCGAAAGGCTTTGGCATGGGGGAAACCGGCGTCAGCCGGTTGCGGCCAAAGGCTGCGGCAACGCCGTCAGGCGCCCCTCCCCATGCGAAAATCTTCGGCTTCACCGAACAGCGAGACCCGCACCATGGACGTCGAACACATCAATGCCATTGGCAACACCCTGGCCGATCTGACCCAGCGCACGATCGATCTCCGGGGGTATCTTTGACTACGATCGCAAAGCACTGCGACTGAACGAAGTCAACGCCGCGCTGGAGAACCCCAAGGTCTGGGACGAACCCAAGCGTGCGCAAGAGCTGGGCCGCGAGAAGCGCACGCTCGACAACGTGGTTGAAACCATCGACCACCTGACATCCAACCTGGCCGACAACTCCGAGTTGTACGAGATGGCCAAGGAAGAAGGCGATTTCGACTCGATCACCGCGATCGAAGCCGAGGCCGGCAAGCTCGACGCCACGGTCAAGGAACTGGAATTCCGCCGGATGTTCAACAACCCGGCCGACCCGCTGAACTGCTTCATCGACATCCAGGCCGGCGCCGGCGGAACCGAAGCCTGCGACTGGGCCAGCATGCTGCTGCGCCAGTACCTGAAGTACGCCGAACGCAAGGGCTTCAAAGCCACGCTGGAAGACGAAACACCGGGCGACATCGCCGGCATCAAGAGCGCCACCATCAAGGTGGAAGGCGACTACGCCTTCGGCCTGTTGCGCACCGAGACCGGCGTGCACCGCCTGGTGCGCAAGAGCCCGTTCGACTCGGCCGGTGGCCGCCACACCAGCTTCGCCAGCCTGTTCGTCTACCCCGAAGTCGATGACTCGATCGAGATCGAGATCAACCCTTCGGACGTGCGCACCGACACCTTCCGCGCCAGCGGCGCTGGCGGCCAGCACATCAACAAAACCGACTCGGCGGTGCGGCTCACGCACATCCCGACCGGCATCGTGGTGCAGTGCCAAGATGGCCGCAGCCAGCACAGCAACCGCGACGTGGCCTGGAAGCGGCTGCGCTCGCGCCTGTACGACCACGAGATGCGCAAGCGCATGGAAGAGCAGCAAAAGCTCGAAGACACCAAGACCGACGTGGGCTGGGGCCACCAGATCCGTTCGTACGTGCTCGACCAGAGCCGCATCAAGGACCTGCGCACCAACGTTGAAATCTCCAACACGCAAAAGGTGCTGGACGGCGACCTGGATCCCTTCATTGAGGCTTCCCTCAAGCAGGGCATCTAAGGTGGAGCCCCCACGTCGCTGCGCTCCTGCCCCCCAAGGGGGCGCCAACTCAACGGCCGGGCAAAGCCCGTTCCGTGAGTTGTTGTTTGATGTGCGCTTCGCTGCGCTTGCTTGAAGAAAAACAGGAGACACCATGCGTGAAGGCACTGCCACTCTGATCCGCCGCGAAGACTATGTCGCGCCGGCCTACTGGATCAAGACGGTCGATCTGACGTTTGACCTGGACCCGGCCAAGACGCTGGTCATCAACCGCATGCAGATCGAGCGCAATGCGGCGGTCGAAGTGCAGCCGCTGCGCCTTCATGGCGAAGAGTTGAACCTGACGCGGGTGCTGGTCAACGGCGAGTCGGTGTCGTTCAAGAACGAAGGCGGGCAACTCGTCATCGACAACCTGCCCGCAGAGCCCTTCTCGCTTGAGATCCGCAGCACCTGCTCGCCCGAAAAGAACACCCAACTCACGGGCCTGTACACCTCGGGCGGTGGCTTCTTCACGCAGTGCGAGGCCGAAGGCTTCCGGCGCATCACTTACTTCCTGGACCGGCCCGATGTGATGGCCGTGTTCACCGTCACGCTGCGCGCCCACAAGAAGGCGTACCCGGTGCTGCTGTCGAACGGCAACCTCGTGGAAGAAGGCGAGCTGCCCAATGGCCGCCACTTCGCCAAATGGCATGACCCGTTCCCGAAGCCCAGTTATCTGTTCGCACTGGTCGCGGCCGACCTGGTGACACGCCAGCAGAACATCCGCACGCGCGCCGGCAAAGACCATCTGCTGCAGGTCTACGTGCGCCGGGGCGACCTCGACAAAACCGAGCACGCGATGAACTCGCTGATCGCCAGCGTGGTGTGGGACGAAGCCCGCTTCGGCCTGCCGCTCGATCTGGAGCGTTTCATGATCGTCGCCGTGGGCGACTTCAACATGGGCGCGATGGAGAACAAGGGCCTGAACATCTTCAACACGAAGTTCGTGTTGGCAACGCCCACCACGGCCACCGATACCGACTACGCCGGCATTGAATCGGTGGTCGGCCATGAGTACTTCCACAACTGGACGGGCAACCGCATCACCTGCCGAGACTGGTTCCAGCTCAGCCTGAAGGAAGGCCTGACGGTCTTCCGCGACCAAGAGTTCAGCATGGACATGGCGGGCAGCCCGACCGCCCGCGCCGTCAAGCGCATTGAAGACGTGCGCCAGCTGCGCCAAGCGCAGTTCCCTGAAGACGCAGGCAGCATGGCCCACCCCGTGCGGCCCGACAGCTACGTCGAGATCAACAACTTCTACACCGCCACCGTCTACGAAAAAGGCGCCGAAGTCGTGCGCATGATGCAGACGCTGGTGGGGCGCGACGGCTTCGCACGCGGCATGACGCTCTACTTCGAACGCCACGACGGCCAGGCCGTCACCTGCGACGACTTCGCGCAAGCCATCGCCGACGCCAACCCGCAAAGCGAGCTGGCCAAACAACTGCCGCAGTTCAAGCACTGGTACAGCCAGGCCGGCACGCCGCGCATCACCTCGCGTGGCCGCTACGACGCGCCTTCGCGCACCTACACGCTTGCGCTCGAACAAAGCGCCCTGCCCTCGCCCGGGCAGCCCGTGAAGCAGCCTTTCGTGCTGCCGGTGGCCGTGGGCCTGGTGGGCCGTGACGGCCGCGCGCTGCCGCTGCAACTGGAAGGTGAAACGCAAGCCGTCGGCACCGATCGGGTGCTGGTGTTGAACGAGCCGCGCAACTTCTATACCTTCGTCAATGTGGACGTTGAACCCGTGCCTTCGCTGCTGCGCGGTTTCTCGGCGCCGGTGGTGCTGGTCGATTACTTGAGTGATGCTGATCTGCTGACCCTGCTGCAACACGACAGCGACGCCTTCAACCGCTGGGAAGCCGGGCAACGCCTGGCGCTGAACCGCTTGCTCGCGGCCGTCAATGGCGACGGCAACCTGCAGCTCGACGCAGCGTTCATCGACGCCATGCGCGCCGTGCTGCGCCATGCCGAGCTCGATGCCGCGTTCAAGGAACTTGCGCTCACCCTGCCGAGCGAAACCTACGTGGCTGAACAGTTGAGCGTGGTCGATCCGCAGCGCATTCACAGCGCTCGCGAAGCCATGAAACTGCAACTGGCGCAAGCCCTGCGCGACGACTGGGCCTGGGCCTATGACAACCACCAAGTGCGCGGCGCTTATTCGGCCGACCCGATCTCATCGGGCCGGCGCGCGCTGGCCAACCTGTCGCTCGCCATGCTGTGCCTTGACGCTTCGGTGACTGGCGATGCCGTCTGGCCGGGTCGCGCCTACCAGCGCTTCAAAGACGCCGGCAACATGACCGACCGGCTGGCCGCACTCGGCGCGCTGGTGGCGTCGCATGCCGAACTGGCCGAGCCAGCGCTGGAGCGCTTTCACGCGCTGTTCAAGCAAGAAGCCCTCGTCATCGACAAGTGGTTCGCGCTGCAAGCCGGTGCCCCTGAGAAAGACGGCCGCGTGTTCGCCCGCGCGAAGCAGTTGATCAAACACCCCGACTTCTCGCTCAAGAACCCGAACCGCGCACGCAGCCTGATTGCCACGCTGTGCAGCGCCAACCCTTCCGCCTTCCACCGCGCCGACGCGGCGGGTTATGTGTTCTGGGCCGACCGCATCTTGGAGCTCGACCCCATCAATCCCCAACTCGCCGCCCGCATGGCGCGCGTGATGGACCGCTGGAACCACTTGGCCGAGCCCTACCGCGTGTCGGCGCATGAAGCGCTGAAGCGCGTGGCCGCTAAGCCCGACCTGTCGGACGGCGTGCGCGAAATCATTGGCCGCGCACTCCAGCAAGCTTGAAATGAAGCCCCCACGTCGCGTTGCTCCTGCCCCCCAGGGGGGCGCCTCGTCTGAGCCCGGAAAACCCGTTGCTCGACGAGTTGATTGATAGGCACGTTGCTTCGCTCGTGCAGACGGCGGCCCCTCCCAATTTGACACTTTTGCAGAAAAAGGAACTCCATGAGCTCACGCGTCAGCCTGACCCAATACCTGGTCGAACAACAGCGCCAGCACGGCAACATCCCTTCGCAACTTCGGTTGTTGATCGAGGTGGTGGCGCGCGCGTGCAAGCGCATCAGCATCAGCGTCAACAAGGGCGCGCTCGGTGAAATTCTGGGCAGTGCCGAGAGCGAGAACGTGCAAGGTGAAGTGCAAAAGAAGCTCGACATCATCGCCAACGAAGTGCTGATCGAAGCCAACGAATGGGGCGGCCACCTGGCGGCCATGGCCTCGGAAGAAATGGAAGGCATCTACGTGGTGCCCAACCGCTTCCCGCAGGGCGAATACCTGCTGATGTTCGACCCGCTTGATGGCTCAAGCAACATCGAGGTCAACGTGAGCATCGGCACCATCTTCTCGGTGCTGAAGAAAGACAGCACGCACGTGGGCGTGAGCGAAGCCGACTTCTTGCAGCCCGGCACGCAGCAGGCCGCCGCTGGCTACTGCGTGTACGGCCCGCAGACCACGCTGGTGCTGACGGTGGGCGATGGCGTGGTGATGTTCACGCTTGACCGCGAACAAGGCTCATGGGTGCTGACCGAAGACAACGTGCAGATCCCCGCCGACACCAAAGAATTTGCGATCAACATGAGCAACATGCGCCACTGGGCCCCGCCCGTGAAGCGCTACATCGACGAATGCCTGGCCGGCAAGACCGGGCCGCGTGGCAAAGACTTCAACATGCGTTGGGTGGCCAGCATGGTGGCCGATGTGCACCGCATCCTGACGCGCGGCGGTGTGTTCATGTACCCCTGGGACCAGCGCGAGCCTGAAAAGCCCGGCAAGCTGCGCCTGATGTACGAAGCCAACCCGATGGCCTTCCTGGTTGAACAGGCCGGCGGTGCGGCCACCAACGGCCAACAACGCATCCTCGACATTCAACCGGGCAAGCTGCATGAACGCGTCAGCGTGGTGCTCGGCTCGAAGAACGAGGTGGACCGCGTGACCACTTACCACCACGAAGCGAACTGATGTTCAGCGTGGTGTTTCAATGAAGCACCACCCGGGCTTCAAACCTTGATTTGAAGCCGCTATAATCGCGGGCTCCCCGCCGCCAAAAGCGTGCGGAGGCAGAGACAAGCCGGTGTAGCTCAGTTGGTAGAGCAGCTCATTCGTAATGAGAAGGTCGAGGGTTCGACTCCTTTCTCCGGCACCAATAAGAGAAAAAGGGACAGCAGGTTCGCACCGGCTGTCCCTTTTTCCGTTGGGGCCGCCGTTTTGCGTTGGTGTTGGGTTGGCATTTCGTGGCGATGCCATTGCGCGCCCCCGTTCACCCTGGCGCCGGGTCAGTGCGCGCGCCGCACGTCGGCCAGCAGCTCGGGCACAGAACGGCCGGTGGCATGGGCACACAACCTCGCCAACTCGATGGCACAGCGCCAGTGGGTGCGGATCGTCGGGTCGGGTTGAACCAGCATCTGCGCCGCCACATCTTCGGCGCCCAGCCATGCCAGCGTGGCGCCGGCCTCGTTGGCCCAGGCTTCGGCCAAGCGCATGGCGGCCGGTGCGTCGATCACGGCAATTCCGAAACCAGAGGCGGCTCGCACTGCGGCATCGGCGGTGAAAGCGATGGCAGCGGCGGTGCACCTTCAGCGCCGATCAGCTCGGGCCAGATGCGGTGCCAGTCATCAGGTCGCAGGTCCCAGCGGCGCACCGCGCCGTCGGTAGCCTGCTCGATGGTCGCGCAGCGGTCGGCCGGTGCGGGGCGCACGCCACGCGCGATCTGAGACAGGAAGGCCGGTGTCAGCCCGCAACGCCCCGCCACGCACACGGCCCGCCCTCGTCGGGCTCGCAAGTGAGTCAATAAATCCATCGCGCCATGATAAAGCGCCAATTGAAATAAAGTAAAGCATTGATGTGATGCAGGCCGCACCAGAAAATTAAGCAATGCTTGATAAGTCAGACACCGACATCGTTCGCGACTGGTTGCTCGTCGCCTTGGCTGGGGCCGAAACGCAGGGCAAGAACTCCAGCGATCTGGCGGCGTGGTGCGGTGTCAGCCCGCAAGCCGTGAACGGCTGGAAGCGCACCGGCCGCATCACCAAGGGCAACCTCGAACGCGCCGCCAGCTTCTTTGGCAGCGGCCCGTCGTTCACCCGGGGTGGCGCCTACGCCGCGCGCGAATCGGCCACCAGCGGTTGGCCCTTCCCCGACCTCGACCGCGCACGCTTCGACGCGTTGACGCCCAACCAGAAGATCGAGATCCAGGGCGTGGTCAGAGAACGCATCGACAAGTTCGAGGCCACGCGCCCCACCCGCACACCAAAGGCCGCGAAGGCCGTGGGCCGCAAGAAGACCGCCGCATAAGTGCAGCGCGAAGCCCAACGCTTTCGCGCCGCCCAGCCCAGCGCAAGTGCCAGGCCATGAAAAACATGTCTCTCTTGAATTTCGAGTGGGTGAATGCCACCCAACCCCGTTCGGGCTGAGCCTGTATTCCCGATCGTCCAGAGCCTGTCGAAGGAAGGAAGCCCTGCTCGCCTGCGACGTCGCTCACCAACCCTTCGACGGACGGGCCTTCGACAAGCTCAGTCCCTGCTCAGGGCGATCGGGTGTAGCGGGCGCCATACCACCAGGCATTCGACAGAGCCAAAAACATCGAAGCATTGATCGCTGACAGCCACTTGCGAATGAAGCGCTTGTCCGCCCCAAGATGGACAGGCCGTCGGCGTTGAGCCCACGCGCAAGAGCAGGCAGACCAGACCAGCCCACCGCTGAATCGACTCGGCCACTCGGGACGAGCCCCTACGACGGCAAGAAGTCCACCGGGTACGTCACCACCAGTTCGTTGACGTCTTTCGACCCGAAGTCGAACTGCTTGATGCGGGCGACGAGTTTGCTTTCCAGGCCATTGGCGTTCAGCTCGCTGCTCACCAAACGGCAGCTCACCACCTCTCCGGCGGGCGAGATCTTGAGTTCGACCACCACCTTGCCCTGCAAGGTGGGGTCTTCGCGCAGGGCGCGGTTGTAGATGGCGTAGATGGCGCCCTTGTTGCGCTCGAACACGAGGCGCACGTCTTCCATCGACCGTGAGGCCTTGCCGCTGTTGCCGCGCTGCAAGGTGCCCCCTGCCCCGCCGCCGCCCTTGCCTGCGCCGGTTCCGCCACCGTTGCGGGCGCCACCGCCTCCGGCACCGCCCCCACCGCCGCCGCCCGCCACGCCTTCCACCAAGGTGGTGGCGCGGCCGGCCAGACCGCCGCCGCCGGTGTCTCGGCTGTAGGCGGCGGTGTTGATGCCGCCGCTGCCGCCTGCGGCGTTCGAGGTGATGAGTGAACGGGCTGGCAGGCCGGCTTCGCTGCCTGCGCCCACGCCCACCCCCACGCCTGTTCCCACACCGGGGCCTTGTTTGATGTCTTGCTTGAGCTGCACGGCCATGGGCGCGCCGCGCAGTTCAGCTAGGTCGTCCTTCATGGCCAGCAGGCCCACACCGGCCGCGCGGCGGCGGGCGTTGTCGACCATCACCTCGCCAGGCGGCTTGTTGGGCTGCGGGTCGCGGGCCTCAGGCGCGCGGGCCTTGGGCAGCGGCTGCGCCTTTTCAGGGGCGACCGGCTTGGCGGTGGCGGTTTCTGGCTTGGCTTGCGCCGCGTCGAGTTGCGGCTTGGGTTCGGGCTTGGGGGGCGGCGTGTTGGGCCGCTCCAGCAGCATCTTGACCAAGGGCGGTGGCAGTTCGCGCACCAACGAGCGATCTTCCTTTTTCTGCGGGATCCACGGCAGGATCAGCGCCAGCAGCAAGCACACGCCCAACACGCGTTGCTGTATGCGCCGAAAGCGCCGTTCGTCGTCGGGCGATGCCGACCACGCCAGCACCGGCGCCCTGAACGACACACTGGCCACGGCCGCGCTCACGATTGCCCTTTCGGGGTGACGGCGAACGACACGTCGGTGAAGCTGGCCCGCGCGGCGGTGGCCATCACCTTGCGCAGCAGTTGGTAGGGGATGTCTTTGTCGCCCATGATGGTCACGGTGCGGCCTTGCGCCTGGTTCTCGGGCCGCACCGGCTGGCGGGCGGCGTATTGCTCGAGCTCAGCTTTCAGCGGCTCGATCAGGTCACCTTCCATGCGCAGGGCATCGGCCACCGAGGCCACCCTGCGGCCCTGCACCACGATGTCTTCGCCGCTGATGACGACCACCACGGTTTCGCGCGGCACCTTGTCGGCGGTGGACTCGGGCAACTGCACCGCCTGCGCGCTGGGCAGCACATCGACGTTGGAGGTGTTGAACAGCAAGAAGAAGATGAGGATGGTGAACACGTCGATCAACGAGACGAGGTTCAAGTCCACCATCGACTTGTTGCGCTCTTTGCGCTCGGCGCGCTTTTGCAAAGGGGTGAGCTTCATGGCGTGGGTCTTTCAGCGCGCGTTCAGCGCTTGCGCAGCGGCGCGTCGCCGATGGAGATGTCGGGGAAGAGGTCAACCACCACCACGTTGGCGCCTTGCGCGGTGTGGGTGGCGCGCACCGCGTCCATGGTCTGCACCACCACGTCATAGGACGTGTCTTGCTCGGCCAGCACCGTGGCTGCGGTCTTGTCGGGGAAGCGCTGCTTGATCTGCAGCATCAACGCGGCCAGCGTGCGGTAGTCCTGCCCCTTGTCGGTGGCGGGAATGCTTTGAATCAGCCCGCCCAGGCGGTCACCCACTTCGATGGCTTGCGGGCGGATCACGACTTCGAGCTGCAAGTTGTCGAGCTTCAACTGTTCAAGCGCACCCGACGCTTGCGCCGGCAGCGTGAGGTCAAGCACCGCCAGCCGCGAGAACACGGCGGTGGACAGCAAGAAGGGCACCAGCACCACGATGAGGTTCAGGAACGCGGTGATTTCGAGCTGGGCAGGCTCTTTGCGCAGGCGTCGGACTTTCATGGGGTGGGCGGCTCAAGCGTGAATGAATGCGGGGCCATCGGGGGCGTTCGCGCGGGGCTTGGGCTGGCGATCAGCGCGGGGCTGCCGGCGTTTCAGGCGCCAGCCGCTGGATCTGGTTCAAGAAGCTCACCTTCGCGGCTTCCAGCCCATCCACGATCTCCGACGTGCGCGCCTGCAAGAAGGCGTGGATCAGCAAGAACGGAATGGCCACGATCAGCGCGAAGGCGGTGTTGTTCATGGCGATCGAAATACTGGCCGACAGCATCTCGGCCTTTTCAGCCGGGTTGACCTGGGCCACGGCCGTGAAGCCCTTGATCAAACCCATGATCGTTCCCAGCAGCCCGACCAGCGTGACCACGTTGGCGAACGTGGCGATGTAGTGGGTGCGCTTCTCAAGGCGCGGCACGATTTCCATCATCCCTTCTTCCATCGACGCGTCGATGTCTTCACGGCGGCGCGTGGTTTGCAGACGGTCAAGGCCATTGCTGACGATCTTGCCGATGGCCGCGTCTGACTTGGCCGTCAGGGTTTGCGCCTCTTTCAGGCGGCCACCTTGCAGCAGCGGCTGCACCTGTTGCCAGAGCTTGCGGTTCTCGTTGCGCGAGCGGTTCAAGAACACAAAACGCTCGATGGCGATCGTGAGGCCCAAGGCCATGATGAGCAGGCTGGGGTAGATGAACAGGCCGCAATCTTGGAAAAATTTAACGGCAATGTGGAAGGCATTCATCGGGGTATCTCCGCGGGGCAACTGACTGAAGGGATGGGGTCGGGACGTAGAGAAAACAGGGCTTACTTTTTATCGGGTGCGGCAGCCGGCACTGTGGCGGCGGCGGCCTCTCGGGCGGCAAGCTGCCCGGTGTAGTTGACTTGGCGGCGGAACACATCGCGGTCCAACGGAGCCAGCGCTTCGTCGATCACGCTGACCACCGGGCGACCCGCCAACTCACCCGGCAGCGGCTTCTTCCAGGGCACGATGTACAGCACCTTGGGCAACTCGCGGTTGCCGATGATCTGCGTGCGGTCGAGTTCGGCGCGGTCTTGCGCGAAGGCGGTGCCGGCCATCAGAACAAGGCTCACAAGGGCGATGCGTTTCATGGGGTTTCCTTGCGCGGTGGCGCGGCTGCGGCGGCCTGTGCGGGCCGGCGGTTCTTCAAATCGGCCACCCATTTGGTGACGGCCGCGTCACCACCCGGTGTGAGCGAGAGGTAGCGTTCATACAGCTCGAGCGCGCGCTTGCCGTCCCACAGGTACAGGTCATGCAGGATGCCGAGGTTGAGCAACGCGGCGGCGTATTGCGCATCGAGCCCGATGGCCTTGTCATACGCATCACGCGCCTTGTCAAAGCGGCCGTGCATGCGGTAGGTGATGCCCAATTGGTTCCAGTAAGCCGGCTGGCGCGGGCTGGCAACTGCGGCCAATTCCAGCTCGGCCACCGCTTCATCCAGGCGGTCGGCCTGGCGATGAATCAAGCCCAGGTTCGCGTGCGGCCCACCCAGCTCGGGGTTCGACTTGACCAGCGCGCGCAGGCCACGTTCAGCCTCTTCGCTTCGGCCGGCGCGCAGCGCACGCAAGGCGTCGGCGTAGGCGCGGGCAACGGCGGCGTTCACTGGCGGTTCGTCGTCAACCCTCATGGCGACTGCGCTCACGGCCTGCGCCTGTTCGAGCCGCTGCGCCTTCGCTGACACCGGCGCCAGCGCAGAGACCGGCACAACAACAGGTGCCGGAGCCGTCGACCCCACGCCCAGGCTGGTGGTGACCGACTGCTTCAGGTCCACCAGTTGCTCGGTCATCGACGCGCAGCCCGTGGCCAGCATCCCCAGGGCCGCCAGCGCGGCAAACTGCACAGCACGTTGCAAGGGGCGCCTCAATGGCCGTTCAGCGAATCGCATCGATCACCCCTTCGCCACGTTCGCTCTTGCCATAGCGCACCGGCCGCAGTTCACGCAGCGCGGCGTAGCTGTTCTTCACCCACGGGTCGTAGATGCCACTGGCGGTGCGGCGCACGTTCACTTCGTGCAGTTCGATCGCCTTTTCCTCGAACGGGAAGGCCTGCTCTTCGAGCATCACGTTGTATTGCTCCAGCTCGGCCTTCGACAGCTTCTTGGGCCGCTGCGACGTCATCAGCGCACGGCCAAAGTCGGCGTAGAGCGCGGCGGTCTGGTAGGTCGCGGCGGTGATGACATCGGCCACGCCGTAGTCGGTGGCCACCGCGTAGGCCTTGAGCACGTCTTCCATGCGCGCCTTCTTCAGCTTGAGTTGCTTTTGCAAAGGCTCCACCAACGTCACCTTGCGGTAAGCCTCGAAGCTGGGCGCGGCCATGGCCAGCGCGCCCATCGCGCCAAGGTAACGGGTGCGGTCGGTGCGGGCGCTGCCGCCATTGCGGTCGGCGTCGTAAATCTCTTTCATCAGCGCGGTTTCACGGGTGACGTTGCCTTCGGCCTTGGCGATGCGGGCCAGGCGGTGGCGCGCTTCAAGGGCCGGTTCCAGCGGCTGCGGGTAGGCCTTCAGGTAGCGCTCGTAGGCGCGGGCTGCGCTGGCGCGTGCGCCGTTGTTGCCACCCTTGTCAGCGCCCTTGTCTGCCCCCTTCTCGTACATCTCTGCCGCTTGCCACAAGGCACTGCGTGCCACCTGCGGGTCTTGGGTGGTGGTGGCGATGCGTTCCAGCTCGCTGGCCGCTTGTGGCCATTGCTGTTGTTCGATGTAGGCCAGCGCGAGCTTGCCGCCCACGTCGGCCTGCAAGGCGTGCTGGGGGTAACGCTGGCGGAAGTCTTCCAGCGTGCGTGCGGCCGCAGCAAAGTCTTTCAGGCCCATCAGCACCGCCGCCGCGTCGTATTGCGCCGTGGCGCGAATGGCCGAAGCCGGCGCCACGCTGGCCACACGCTCGAAGTGGCCCACAGCCTCGCGCGCCTTGCCGGCGCTGCGTGCCTGTTCGCCCTGTTTGTAGATGGCGGCGGCTTGGCGTTCTATGAGGTCGGCACGCGCCGCGTCACGCTCGGGCGTCAACGCCAGCACCTCGCCATAGGCGCGCTCGGCACGGTCGAAGCCACCGCGCTCGAAGGCCGTGTGGGCGATGACGGTCCAGGCCACGCGGCGGTTGGCGGGCGTGGCCGGCGGGTCGAGCTTCAGCACTTGTTCGGCCACTGTCGCGGCACGTTCGGTGTCACCCAGCGCATAGAGTTTTTCAGACGCGTCGGTGAGCACCAGGCCGGCACGGTTGTCGGCCGGGAATGCCGCTGCGAAGCGCAATGCGCTTTCAACCGCCACGCGGCGCAAGGCAGGCGCATCGGCGGCCGGGGCCAGTTTTTGCTGGCCGGCGTAGCTGAGCAAGGCCGCATAGCCGGCGTCAGCGCTCTTGGTGTGGGCGGGGTATTGGTAGGCCGTTTTTTCGTATTCGGCGGCGGCTTCATTGAAGCGGCGGTCTTCGTACAACAGTTCGGCCAGCAAGAAGTTGCTTTGCGCCGCTTCGGGGTCTTTGGGGAAGGCTTCGAGGTAGGCGCGGTACCAGCGCACCGCCTCTTGGTAGTCGGCGGTGCCTTTGCTCTTTTGCGCGCTGGCGTGGTAGTGCCGGGCCAGTTCGGCAAGGTGGGTTTTGACCAGCGGCTGCGCACGCTCCCAGCCTTCGGGGTTGGACATCTTGAACTCGCTGCCCACGCCATAGCGGGCCACGTATTCCTTCTTGGCTTCAAGCGCCAGCGAGGCAAAACCGCCGTCTTGGTAGATGTCGATCACACGCGCCTGCAACAGCGGCGCCTGCGCGTGCAGGGGTTGGCGACGGGCGAAGGCGCTGTAGGCATCGGCGGCGTCTTTGATGCGCTCTTGGCGGATGAAGAGCTGGCCGAGCTGCTGGTACACGCGGAATTCATACGAGCGGCGCGCATCGCTGGTGATGTAGGCCGGGATCGATTCAGCACCCTGCAAGGCCTGCAGCGACAGGCTCATCACACGGAAGGTGTCTTCCACCAGCTCGCGGTCGGCGCGCGTCAGGCCGGCCACGGTTTCCAGGTCTTCCTCGCCTTCGCGGTCGGCCACCTTCAAATCGAGCACCCCGAAGAACGCATGCAGCGCGTCTTCCAGCCGGCCCAGCTTGAAGAGCGACCAGCCCTGCATGTACAGCGCACGGTCTTCGTAGGGGTTGTCGTTCTTGGTCTCGTTCTTGGTCTCGTTCTTGGTCTTCAGCACCGTGGCAAAGGCCTGTTCGGACTTCACGTAGTCGCGCATCGAAAACAGCATCTCGCCGCGACGGAATTGCGCTTCGTTGGCGTGCTTGGTGTCCGGGTACTCGGCAACCAGGCGGTCGAGCGTCTTCAAGGCCAGTTCCAGCTCACCGCCTTGTTCATGCGCGCGGGCCAGTTGGTACAGCACACGGTCGTTGCCGGGGTCTTTGGGGTACGCCACCAAGAACTCCTGGTAGCGCGTGACAGCAGCCTTGTAGTCGGCTGCCGTGCCATCGGCCTGGCCGCTGGCGATGCGGTCGTCGGCACCCGCCATTTCAAGGTCGCCCAACCGGCGCATGGCCTCGGAACGCTGGGCCGCACGCGGCGTGGCTTCAAGAAAGCTGCGGTAGGCGGCGATGGCCTTGGTGGTGCTGGCGGGAATGCCGGCGTCTTTGTCGATCGCCACTTCGCGGCCGGCCAAGGCCTTGAGCGTGGGCTCGTTGTCGGGCGAACTGAAGCGCTTGCCGGCGCAGGCGCTCAGCAAGGCGGCCGTCAGCAGCACGGCCTTAACGCGGGGCTGCATCGCGGGCTTCCGTTGGGTTGATCGAATGGGCGCGGTCGTAGAGCTGGGCGACCGCGAAGCGCGCCTGCGTGGTGTAGCCGGCCAGCCGTTCTTTCTGGCGCGTGAGTTCGGCCACAGCAAAGTCTTGCACCTGGCGCTGCTGTTCGTTGCCAAGCGCAGCCACACGGGGCCTCAGGGCCTGCAGGCGTTTGTCGAGTTCAGCGATGCGTTGGGCGAAGGCC
>JAYSYW010000114.1:0-11894 GCA_043727255.1 Rhizobacter sp.
ATCCCGAGCGCGACGAGGTCCTCAGCATGGCGAACAGCGCTCAACATACTCAGCCAAAAACTGCGTGACTCAGGCGACAACTACCTTGACGCGCGCCGCGAGCCAGTTTGTGGGCGGCGGCCGTGACGGCCTTGCCTTTGTCCATGCGGGCGCACATTCGGCGGTAGTAAGCACCGAGCGCTGATTGGCTGGAGCGCAGCGCAGCTGCGGCAAGTTTGAGCGCCTGGGTCGCACGATTGACGCTGCGCTTGGTGGCTGAGCCCAACATCTTGCCGCCACTGATCTTGGTGCCCGGACACAGACCCAGCCAGGACGTGAAGTGCTTGACCGTGGCGAAGCGGCTCATGTCGGTGCCGACCTCGCTGATCACGGTCATGGCGGTGGTCACGTCGATGCCGTCGATGCGCGTGAGGTCAACGCCGCAGACCTTGAAGAGGTGCTCACGCACGTCGAACTTCGGCGCATTGCGCGCGCGGCTGCGGCGCTTGCCCGGCGCGGGCGAGCCGGCATGCTTGTGCAGCAGCGCCATGGCGCGCTCGACCTCGCTGTCGCACTCGGCGAGTTGCGCGCCACAGAAGTCGAACGTGGCGAGCGCCTGCTTGAGCGCGAACAAGTGCTCATCGCGCCAATTGCCCAACAGGCTGGCAGCGATTTCGGCCTCGGTGGCATGGCAGAGAAGCGAGGGTCTCCAACCCTGGAACAAGCTCTTCCATCTCTTGTTTCAGTTTTGGGACTGAGAAAATGACAGGCTCTGTTGAATTTTCAGTGGGTACGGCACCCTCCGCCCGTTCGCCCTGAGCAGGGACTGAGCCTGTCGAAGGCCCGCCCGTCGAAGGGTTGATGAGCGAAGTCGCGGTGCGAGCAGGGTTTCCTTCGGCAGGCTCAGGACGGTCGGAAATACAGGCTCAGCCCAAACGGGTTTGGTCAGGGCTTGGATGGCATTTACCCACTCGAAATTCAACAGAGCCACATTTTTTCTCCAGCAAGAATCCTTTTCGAACTTGTGCCCCTCCTTGCCTACGATGCCCGCTGTGATCGGGCAGACACGAGGTGAGAGCATGTGGTATCGCAAGAACGTCAGTTCCAAGGAGAGCCTGGCCAGGGTGTTGGGTGGCGCTTTGATCGTGGCCTGTTCGCTGACGCAGATCGGCACGACACCCCTGGGCCTGGTGCTCGTAGCCAGCGGTGTGTTCACGGCGCTGACCGGGGTTTTCGGTTTCTGCCCTGCCTGTGCCATGGCCGGACGCAAGCCTTTGGAAGGGCCGCGATGATCCGGGTCGACGGGGCGGTGTTCGCTGCCGCACAGGCGGGCGACCCTGACGCCATCGACCGCGTGTTGCGCGAACTGCAGCCCGATATCCGCCGCTATGCGCGGCGCCAGTGCCACCGCACCTCGGCCATCGAAGACGTGGTGCAGGAAGCCCTCATCGTGCTGTACCGCCGCATGGGCAACGTGCGCGACCCGCTGGCGGTCGCGGGCTGGATATTCCGCGTCGTCACCCGTCTGTGCATGCTGCCCGTGCTGGGCTTGATTCGCGGCGCCGAAGAACTGAGCGAGCGACACGAGGCCGAGCACTTCGCAGGGGTCTCGCAAGACGAGCTGCGCATTGACCTGACTCGTGCGCTCGAATCCTTGCCCGAGATGTACCGCGAAGTGATCCTGCTGCGTGACATGGAGCAACTCACCATCGGTGAGGCCGCGCATCGTCTGGGCATCACGCGCGAGGCCTGCAAGAGCCGCATCCATCGCGGTCGGATGCTCTTGCGCGAATATCTGAGGCCCGAAACGCCGAGAGGGGATGCGCGATGAAACAGCTGCTCGGCAAGAGCCCGGCCGGACTGTTCGCGACGCAAACGCTGAGCGGCCACTTGATTCGCGGCGGCGCCGCCTTCGCGTTGCTCTACGCGGCGATCAGTCAGCAGCATGCGCACCCGGGTTGGTCGGTGCTGGCGGGCCTGCTGGCGCTCGTGGCGATGCGCGGCTGCCCTGCCTGTTGGACCATCGGGTTGGTCGAAACCATCCAGCAACGGTTGCGCCGCTGAACGGTCACAGGCGAATTCGCGGGGGCAGCTGTGTGCCTGCTTTCGGGCTCGATTCCCAAGCATTGGCGAGGCCCCATGCATAAATAAATCTGCGTGAACATGAATCCATTGAAGGTGGCACCGCCTCTATGCCAATGCAGCAACGCTGTACTCACCCTCTCTCAACAAGGAACCCTCATGAAGAATGCTCTGCTCTCACTTCTGGCCATGGCCCTGTCCACCAGCGCCCTGTTGATACCTGCGCTCACGAGCGCCGCAGAGATTTTGCCGATCACCCAAGAGAACGTTCAGACGGCTGTCGCCAATTCGAAACCGATCCTTTACCACGTGCATGCCACTTGGTGCCCGATTTGCACCAAGCAGAACGAAGTGCTGGGCAGCATGCTCAAGGACCCGGCATTCGACAAGTTCGTTGTGCTGAAGGTCGACTTCGACAAGAACAAGCGGGCGGTCGAGACGCTTGGCGTCAAGGCGCAGTCGACACTCATCGTCGCCAAGGGCGCTGAGGAAGTCGGACGCTCTGTGGGAGTCACGGACCCGACTCAGATCCGCACCTTGCTGCTCAAAGCCGGCTCCTGATCGTCGGGCGGCACGCATGCTCTCACTTGCTCTTGCCTTCGCAGCCGGTGGCCTTTCCACACTGTCGCCGTGCGTGCTGCCCTTGATTCCGATTCTTGTCGCCACCGCACTTCGGTCCGGGCGCGTGGCACCTTTGGCGCTCGCTTCGGGCCTGGTCGTCAGCTTTGCCGCCGTTGGCAGCACGCTCAGCGCGATCGGGGTGGCGGCCACGACATCCGAAGCCATTCGGCTTGTCGGTGCCGCCCTGCTTGCACTCTTTGGGTTGGTGTTGCTGATACCGCGCCTTCAGCGTGCGCTCTCAGTGCGGCTGCAGCCCCTGTCTGCGGCGCTCGGCCCGTTGATGGCCGCATTGCCTGGAAATGGCTTGCTCGGCCAGTTCCTTGTGGGCGCGGTGGTCGGGCTGGTCTGGTCACCCTGTACGGGGCCGGCGCTGGGCGCCGCTGTCAGTCTGGCGGCCGCGACAGGCACGTTTACGCTCGCTGTGGTGACGATGCTCTTCTACGGCATGGGTGCTGCTGTGCCGCTGCTCGCGGTCGCCTACCTGGGGCAGGCCGGCAGCAAGAGCATGGGGCGAGGCCGCAAACTGGCAACCATCGGGACACCGGTACTCGGAGGCGCGCTGCTGGCGGCAGGCCTGCTGGTTCTAACGGGTGCAGACCGCGTCATCGAAACGGCACTGACTTCCAGCATGCCCACTTGGCTCGTCGACCTGACCTCGCGCTTCTGAGCATGCCGAACGGACGTCTTTGCGAACTGAACCACTCATGTGGCTTGGCACTTCTTGGCTCAATCAAAGTACGCTGCGGCTGCCAAGCGTCCGACAAGCCGGGCCACGCCTCTCTTCTCAAACGTCAGGCCGCATCAGGACACATTGGAGAACTGATATGCAAGAAGCTTCGTGATCAGCAAGTTCAATCGCTGCAATCCATGTCAGATCGAATCGAGAGGTTTGTTGAATCGATGAACATTCGGTCGAACCGATCGAGTGTTGGAGATTGGCTGGGGGCATGGAGTTGCCGCCACTCGGGTATGAAGAAAATTCGCTGGCGGCAGCTATGTAGCGGTAGACCGCTCTCAGATGATTACCGCCGCCGCGAAGAGAAACGAAGCGTTCTTAAAGGCAGGCATGGACAAGTTCATGCAGGTAACGCTTGAGTCGCTAGAGAAGTTCGACAAGGTGTTTGCAATGCGAGTTCGGCTCTTCCACGATCAGCCAGATCTGGCACATGTGTTGGCAGAGCGCTGGCTCTCTTCAGACGGAAGGTTTTTTGTGGATTACGACGAGCCACAACGCGAGTGAGCTGCGCAATGCAAAGAGCCTACACCCTGACCAACGCCGATTTTCAGCGGCACCCGGTTTGGCAATTCAAAACCGACGCCGAGAGCGATGGTGTTGCTGACGAGTCGTGCGTTGCTCCGGCCCCAGGTTCCTTGCAGCTGGGAGCATTTGGCAGCTTCATGGTCCATGCGACCTATGGTCTGAAGAACGGGGCCGAGCTTGCGGGGGCGGTGCAGGTCGATTTGCTGGGCGCGAAGGTGCTCTTCACACCGGTTGTCATGTATGTCCATGGCAAACAAATTGATCCGCTTGCGCCCGATGTCGAAGCTCGCCTCGCCAGAATCACCAAGGCAGCAGCGACTCGGCCAGAGAGGTGGCGCCTCAATGTTCCGTTCTCTGGTGAACCAGCGGTACGAAGCGGGCGAATTGCGCGCTCCACCTTTGCCCAAGCGCTTGGCCTTTTTGCGCGCCTCGTTTTGCTCAGGTTCCATCGGAGGCACCAATGAATGAGATGCTCAACCCCTCCATCCAGCGCATCACCAGCCGGCTTTGCCGGCCAGTGCTCGCTCTTCCAAACGTTGTGTGCCGTGGGGCTTCGAGCCTCACCGTGCGAGGCGGTCAACCCAATGCGTAGTTTTCGGTTCATCGCGGTCTTGATGCTCAGCATCGCCTCAGTGCTCGGCCTCGCTGCGTCGCACGCTGAGCCGATTCCTGCGTCGCCGAGTTCGGTTGATGCTGTTGCCATGCCTGCCTATGTGCCGAGATTCGGGCGATTGAGGCCGATCGTCGCGGTGGTCGGTGAAAACACATTCACCGAGCTGACAGATTACGTCGTTCCATACGCCGTACTGCGCGAGTCAGGCGTGGCTGATGTCGTTGCATTGGCAACTCAGCCTGGCCCGATTCAGATGTTTCCCGCACTCAAGATTCAACCTCAATCAACTGTCGATGAGTTTGATGCGCGCGTTCCCGACGGGGCTGACTATGTGATCGTTCCGGCCGTGCATCGAACAGAAGATGCTGCATTGCTGAAGTGGGTCAAAAACCAGGCAGGCAAGGGTGCAACCATCGTGGGTGTGTGTGACGGCGTTTGGGTTGTCGCCCATGCTGGCCTGCTCAAAGGGCGAAAAGCTGTTGGCCATTGGTACTCGTTCGGTGACCTTCAGAAGAAGTTCCCTGAGACGACCTGGATCCGCAACCGTCGCTACTTGGCGGATGGCAAGGTCGTGACGACCACTGGCGTGACCGCGTCGATGCCGGTTTCATTGGCGCTTGTCGAGGCCATTGCCGGGCCTGCGCGATCCATGGCCGTTGCGCGCGCCATGGGCGTCAACGATTGGCGTGCAGACCATGACAGCGGCAACTTCAAGCTGCGCACGTCCCACATGTACACGGCGGCGGTCAACTGGCTGTCGTTCTGGTCTCACGAAGAGGTCGGTGTTCCGATTTCAGAAGGGGTGAGCGACGTGGCATTGGCTTTGGTGGCAGACGCCTACTCCCGGACTTATCGCTCCAACGCTGTGTCGATCTCGTCTTCGGCGGGGGAGGTGCGCAGTCGTGGCGGGCTTCTGATCATTCCGGACAGGGTGGCTGGTGGCCCCGAGGCTCCAGACCGAACCCTGAAGTCACTTGCCGAGATGAAGCCGGCAACTGCTCTCGATTCGGCATTGAGCGAAATTTCCGACCGGTATGGCCTTGGCACATCTGCATTTGTCGCGCTTCAAATGGAGTACCCACAGCGGTGAATCTGTTCGCACCGCAGCGCGTGGAAATACAGGCTCAGCCCTGCTCAGGGCGAACGAGGCAAGCAACACTGCGAGGCTGAGGTTGTGAGCTTCTGGTGCAAGTGGTTCTCATCAGTCATGCATCCGGCCACTGTGCAGTGGTGGCCAGAAGTGGAATGCTCATTGCCTGCGCCGAAATCCACGCCTGAACTCAGCCGGGTGTGAGCACCACTTTTCGGCAGTCGTCTTCCTTCTTGTTGAAGAGGTCGTAGCCGCGTGCCGCTTCGCTGAGTGGCAGCTTGTGCGTGATGATCTCTTCGGGCCGGAGCTCGCCGTTGGAGATGCGTTCCAGCAATTCAGGCATGTAGCGCTGCGCATGGGTCTGCCCGCCTTTGAGCGTCAAGCCCTTCTCGAACGCGTCACCAAACAGGAAGCCGTGGATGAATCCTGCGTAAACACCGGGAACGCTGACGATTCCGCCGCGGCGAGTGGCCGCCATCGCCTGGCGCAGCGAAGCGCCACTCGACCCTTCCAGCTTGAGCGTCGTGAGCACGGTCTCCACGGTGCTTCCCTTGGCCTCGAAGCCGACGGCATCGATGGAGGCATCGACACCTCGGCCGTCCATGCGGTCGATGATGACGTTGGCGGGGTCGTCGGTGGCATCGAAGTTGATGGGCTCCACGCCATAGGTCGCGGCGGCGAAGTCCAGCCGGTACGGGTGGTGGTCGACCATGAAGATGCGTTCAGCCCCCAGCAGGCGGGCAGACGCCGCCGCCATGAGGCCCACCGGGCCGGCACCGAAGATGGCGACGCTCGAACCCGGGCCGATTTCGCCATTGAGTGCGGCTTGGTAACCCGTGGGAAGAATGTCCGACAGAAAGAGCACTTGCTCGTCGGTGAGGGTCGAGTCCGGGATGACGAGCGGCCCCACGTTGGCCTTGGGCACCCGGACGAGTTCGGCTTGCCCCCCGGGGTAGCCGCCATACAAGTGGCTGTAGCCGAACATGCCTGCGCCGGGCCGTGTGCTTTTTTTGTTGATGAGCGCACCACGCCCGGGGTTGGTCTCTTCGCAAGCGGCGAAGAGCGAACGGGTGCAGAAGAAGCAGTCGCCGCAAGAGATGGTGAATGGAACGACCACACGGTCACCGCGCTTCACCCGGGTCACGCCCGGTCCCACGTCTTCCACGATGCCCATGAATTCATGCCCGAGGATGTCTCCATCTTTCACGTCGGGGATCTTTCCGCGGAAGATGTGGAGGTCCGACCCGCAGATGGCGGTGGCGGTCACTCGAAGAACGATGTCGTCCGGGGCCGTGATGACGGGATCAGGCACGGTGTCGACGCGAACGTCGCGTGCGCCGTGGTAGGTGAGTGCTTTCATTGATGAGTCTCCAGTGGTGTGCGTGGACGACATCCACAGCGACACAGATCAACCTTCACTCATGAGTGAGGGGGATCCTGATGGCGCCATTCGATGGGGTTGTTGCCGTGCTGCCCGTCCAGCGACTTCAGCCGACGCTGCTCTGCGCCCAGCGCTTCAATGACTGCATCGATGGCCGGAAGGTCACGAACCGGCGCCATCTCAAGCTGCTTCAAACGTTCCCTCAGCTCAAGGTAATGCGTGGAGTCGAGATGTGAATTCATGGCAATGCTCCTCAGGCGGCCGCAAGTGCCAAGCGCTCACAGACCCACTGAGCGGTTCGCCACGGGCGGTGGAGACTGCGCCACAAGGGATGCTGTCTCCGCCAGCAAGCAAGGGGCCAGGCGGGATTCCGGATTCTTCGGACGCGGTTTGATCGCTTCACTGCGCTGCCGTTCTTGGTCAACCGCCTTGTTGACGATGTCGTCGATGGCCTGACGCATGGCGAATGCGGTGGCATCCCAGGAATACTGGCTCACTGTTGACTGCATGAGCGTGGCGCGTGCGGCACGCTTGAACAAGGTTTCGGCCAGCGTCCGCTTGCAGTGGTCAATGAAGTGAGCGTGGTCCTGGGCCACACCCACCACCTCGCCGTACAGCAGCGACACGTCGGGCACCGCTGTGCTGACCACGGGTTTTTTCGCCGCCATGTATTCCAGCGTCTTGGTCGGGCTGATGAACCGGGTGGACTCGTTCATCGCAAACGGCAGGAGGCAGACGTCCCAGCCAGCGACCAACTGAGGGAGCAGGTCGTACGGTTGTTGCCCCAGCCAATGGATGTTCGGGCGCTGCGGAAGGCGTGCGGGGTCGATCTTGACCACCGGCCCTGCCATGACGATGTGCCAGTTGGGGTCTGCGTCGGCCAGGGCTTCGAGCAGCCCGATGTCCAGGCGCTCATCGATGACGCCAAAGAAGCCGAGGCGCGGATGCGGCACGTGGCCTTGCAAGGTGTCGGCCCGGTTGACGGCGTCGTGATCGTCCAGCGCGCGGTCTGGCGAGAAGTGGTTCGCGTCCACGGCGCTGGGCAGGCACAGCACGTTGGCGTGTCGGTGGCGCTTGGATTCGAACAAGCTCGGGCCGCCGGTGAACACCACGTCGGCCACCTGAAGGAGTGCGGCTTCCCGGTCGCGCATTTCTTGCGGCGCGCCCATGAAGGCTGCCAGCTCATCCATGCAGTCGTAGACGACGGCACGCGGTGCGAGCCCGTCCAACAGCGGCAAAGCCATGGGGGTGTAGAACCACACGGCGTAGTCATCGACCTGATGCTCGGCCAACCACGCGGAGAGCAGCGGCTTGATGAGTTGCATCTGGTCGTCGTGATAACCCGGAGCGTGGCTCGGGGTGCGCGGCGTCAGTACCTCGACGTTCGGTGCCGGATGCGTTCGACCTATCGACGGAGGCCCGTCCGCATGGACAGGCTCTTCAATGAACAGGACCTTGTAATGCTGGGCCAGGCGCGACAGCACGTGCTGGGGACGCTGGTGCACAAAGCTCCAGCGCAGGTGCGAAAAAACGATCAGAGAGCGCATGAGGAGTCCTTGAGTTGATGAAGCGACATGGCTCTTTGGGCAAAGCGTGTACCCGCGCCGGCGCCGGGTGAGCGAGCCGGGATTGAACGAGTGGAGGGGCCCGTGCCCTTGCGCGAGAGGTTCGACGCTCAAGGCACGTCGATTGCCCAGAGGCAGCACCACATGCAGACCGAGGACACGCGTGGACACTGCATACCCCCGCCCCCAGTTGGAACGCCCCGAATGGACGTCGCTGAATGGACCTTGGCGGTTCAGGTTCGACGATGAGAACCTTTTTTCTCACCCCGACCAGTTCGAAGACTGGCCGCTCAGCATCGTCGTCCCGTTCCCACCCGAGTCGCAAGCCAGCGGCATTGCCGACCGTGGCTTCCACCGCGCGTGCTGGTACGAACGCGACTTCGACATCGACGTGAACACTGCTCGCGAACGCGTCATCTTGCGATTTGGCGCCGCCGATTACGCGGCGCGGGTGTGGGTCAATGGCCACCTGGTGGTCACGCACGAGGGCGGCCATACGCCTTTCTCGGCCGACATCAGCCAGGCGCTGGGCACTGCTGGCACGCACAGGGTCACGGTGCTGGTTGAAGACGACCCGTTTGAACTGACCAAACCTCGCGGCAAGCAGGACTGGCAGCTCGAGCCGCATTCGATCTGGTACCCCCGCACCACTGGGCTCTGGCAGACGGTGTGGTTGGAGAAGGTTTCGCGCACCTATGTCGAGAAGATCCGCTGGACGCCGCACGTCGAGGGCTTTGCGATCGGCTTCGAGGCCCGCATCATTGGCGACACCGAGCCTGGGCTGACGCTGGAGGTGAGCCTGAAGCATGGCGAGCGGGTGCTCGCGCGGGACATTTATCAGGTGATCGACAAGGAGGTCGATCGCGTGGTGATCCTGGCCGACCCGGGCATCGACGATTTCCGCAACGAGCTGCTGTGGTCGCCCGAACGCCCGACCCTGCTGGACGCCAGGGTCCGCCTGATGCGGGGCGATGAGGTGGTCGATGAATTCACCTCGTACACGGCGCTGAGGTCGGTGACCATCCTGCGGGACCGCTTCATGCTTAATGGCCGCCCGTACCTGCTGCGCCTGGTCCTCGACCAGGGCTACTGGCCTGAAACGCTGCTGGCTTCGCCCAATGACGCCGCGTTGAAGAAGGACGTCGAACTCGCCAAGGCGATGGGCTTCAACGGCGTGCGAAAGCACCAGAAGATCGAAGACCCTCGCTACCTGTACTGGGCCGACAAGCTGGGGCTGCTGGTCTGGGAAGAAATGCCATCCGCCTACCGGTTTACGCGTACCGCCATCAAGCGCACGGTGAAGGAATGGACCGAAGCGATCGAACGCGACTACAGCCACCCTTGCGTGATCGTCTGGGTGCCGTTCAATGAATCGTGGGGCGTTCCGGAGCTGACTTCCGCACGCACCCAGCGGCATGCGGTCGAAGCGCTGTACCACCTGACCAAGACGCTCGACGCGACACGCCCGGTGATCGGCAACGACGGCTGGGAAAGCAGCGCCACCGACATCATCGGCATCCACGACTACGACGCCAACACGGACCACCTGCGCCAACGGTATGGGGCCGAGATCGGCATCGAGGCCCTGTTCGACCGGCGTCGGCCGGGTGGGCGCATCCTCACCCTCGACGGCTATCCGCACCGTGGGCAGCCGGTAATGCTGACCGAGTTCGGTGGTATTGCTTTCGCGAAGTGCCCGGAGCCGGGTGTGAAGCAAACCTGGGGCTACACCGTGGCAACCACCGAGGAAGAGTTCACCGCCATGTACCAGGCGCTGATGGACGCGGTGATCCACACCGCGCTGTTCTCTGGCTTTTGCTACACGCAGTTCGCCGACACCTTTCAAGAAGCCAATGGGTTGCTGTGCGCTGACCGCACCCCGAAGATTCCGCTGGAAGAGATCGCGAAGGTCACGCGCGTTTCGCGGACGTACATTCCTGGCGGTGTTTAGCCATGGTCGATACGCACCCGGCCGGCATGTACCTCACCGAAATGCGCAAGCCCGATGGCCGCCGCCTGACGTTGTACGGTCGGCAGCCCTTAGACGCGCAGGGCGAGCTGGCGCCCAGCCCGTTCGCCGAGCCGCTGGGCGCGAGCCCGCACCTGCGCTGGCACCCGCTGCGCGGCGAATGGGTCACGTACGCGGCGTACCGGCAGGACCGCACCTTCCTGCCCCCCCCTTCGTACAACCCATTGGCCCCGACCACGGACGAGGCCAAGCCGACCGAAGTGCCGGCCGGCAATTGGGACGTGGCGGTGTTCGACAACCGTTTCCCCTCGCTGGCCCTCGACCCCGTGGGGCACGATCAGCCGCCGCCGACGCTCATCGTCCCGACCGCACGCGCCACCGGCCACTGCGAGGTCGTCGTCTTCGCGCAGGACCCGGGCACGTCGCTCGCGCAGTTGCCGCTCAGCCACATCGAGCTGCTGTTCAAGGTGTGGGGCGACCGCACCGAGCGGCTGAGCCGGGTGCCCGGCATCGAGTACGTGCTGCCGTTCGAGAACCGCGGCCAGGAAGTGGGCGTGACGCTGCACCACCCGCACGGGCAGATCTACGCCTACCCGGTCGTGCCGCCGGTGCCGGCCCGCATGCAGCAACTGGCCGCTGACCACTTCGTGGCACATGGGCGCGGTTTGCTCGAACAGATGATCGAGCGCGAACTGGCCGACGGCCAACGCATCGTCTATGCAGGCCCCCACGCGGTGGCTTTCGTGCCGGTGTGCGCGCGCTACCCGTACGAGGTGTGGGTCGCGCCGATCGCGCCGGTTCCAAGCTTTTCCGCGCTCGACGGTGCGCAGCGTGCCGACCTGGCGCGTGCGCTCAAGACCGTGCTGCGCAAGTACGACGGCCTGTGGCAGCGGCCGTTGCCGTACCTGTGCAGTTGGTATCAGGCCCCGACGGATGTGGCCGCGCACCCCGGGTCGCACCTGCACGCGCAGTTCTATCCGCCCTATCGCACGTCCGAACGCCTGAAGTACCTGGCCGGCACCGAGATCGGCGCCGGCTTCTTCGCGATGGACGCCTTGCCTGAAGACAAGGCGCGCGAGTTGCAGCAAGTCCAGGTCACCGTCGATTGAGGATCCGCGCATGAAGTTCGAGGAAGTCTTCGGTTCGCCGCCGTCCGTGGTGGCGCGGGCGCCCGGCCGCGTCAACCTGCTCGGCGACCACACCGACTACAACGACGGCTATGTGCTGCCGATCGCCATCGCGCAACATGCCGAGGTGTCGCTGGCGGTGAACCCTCGCGAAGCCCCGCGACGGACCTCGCAAGAGAACGCGACCTTCACGCTGCATGCCGACA
>JAYSYW010000115.1:0-11833 GCA_043727255.1 Rhizobacter sp.
CCCGCGCCGCCGACACCCACTTTGCCAATTACACCGAAGGTGGCTTCGGTTCGGCCACGTCGCTGTTGATGCTCGACAGCCAGCAGGCAGTGCATGACCCGGCCACGGGCCGCTGGCGGCTGCATGCGGGCGACAACGCCGGCGACCCCGAAGTGCGGCTGCTCAAATCCGATTGGGCGATCGAGGTGTTGTCGCCTCAAGAGCGCCGCGCACCGCCCCATTTCGTGCTGTCGATCGGCGTGAGCGCTGCCGACGTGACCGAGGCCCAGAAACAAGGCAAACAGCAGGGCCGGCGCTATTTCTGCCGCTTGCAGGCGCGAGCCACCGTCTGGAAGTACTGCCTGTTCGGCGACTGGGCCGAAGCGCCAGGCGAAGTGCAGGTGATCGACCTGGCGCAGGCCTGCCAGTTCGACGCCGCAGTCGGTGAACGCCTGCCCGATGGGCAAAGCGTGCTGGCCGTGCGCTCGTCAGCACCCATCGCCTTGCAGGAACGGTCGGAGCGGCGCTTTCAGTTGCGCCGCCGCAGCAGTGGCAGCAGTGGCAGCAGCGGCACCAACAACACCCACAGCACCACCATCACCAATGGCTCGGGAACGGGCTTGGGCAACAGCACCGACAAGGTGCTTATCAAGCGTCTGCCCGTGGCATCGCCCCAGCAACTCAACCGCGAGACCCTCGGTGGCGTGTCCACCCTGGTCTCTGAGATTTTTGTGCATCGCTAACCAGAGGAGGCCGTCATGGGTCAGTACAAGACACCCGGTGTCTATATCGTTGAACAGAATGCGTTCCCGAATTCAGTGGTTGAAGTCGCCACTGCGGTGCCGGCCTTCATCGGCTACACCGAAAAGGCCCTCTACCAGGGCAAGAGCCTGCGGGACAAGCCTTGGCGAGTGACGTCGCTGGCCCAGTTCCACGAGCACTTCGGCTTCGGCCCCAAGCCGACCTTCCAAGTCAAGCTCGACGACGACGGTGTGCCCACGGTCGTGCAAGACGGCGGCCGCTTCCTGCTGTACTACGGCATGCGCCAGTTCTTCCAGAACGGCGGCGGCCCCTGCTATGTGGTGTCGATCGGTGACTACGAAGACGACAGCATCGATGCCCAGAAGCTGAAAGACGGCATCGACGCGCTCAAGACCGAGCAAGAGCCCACCATGGTGGTCGTGCCCGAAGCCGTGCTGCTCGAAGAACCCAACTGCATCAGCGTTCAGCAGGCCGCGTTGCTTCATTGCGGCACGACCAAGAGCCGCGTTGCATTGCTCGACGTTTGGGGCGGCTTCAAGCCCGTGGTCGATTGCATCGCCGACTTCCGCAACCACCTCGGCACCAACTTTCTCGACTACGCCGCTGCTTACTACCCGTGGCTCAACACCACGGTCGTGCAAGACAACGAGCTGAACTACGCAAACATCAGCAACCCGCAGTTCCTGCAAAAGCTGATGCGCACCGAGCTGGGCTTGCCCGACGCAATTGACGCCCAAACGCCGGCCAAGAAGGCCGAGCAATGGATGCTCATTGACGACATCATCAAGCAGGCTGATGCCGCTGCCAAGAAGGCCAGGGCTGATGCCGCCGCCAAGCTGGCCAAGGCCACTGAAAAGCGGGCCGACGCCACTGAGAAGAAGGCTGCTGCCGACGCCAAGGTAGCCGAGGCGGGTGAGGACGAAGCCAAAAAGGCTGAGGCCAAGCCGTTCGAGGCCGCCGCCAAGAAGGCCGATGAAGACGCGAAACAGGCTGAGTCCGCCGCCACCAAGGCCGAAGCCAAGGCCAAGAAGGCCGAGGACGCCGTGAAGAAGGAAGGTGCCGAAGGCGCCGAACCCGCCCCGGTCGATGCCAACGCCAAGCCGTGGACCGAAGACGACACCAAGCTGCTCAACAAGACGCTCACCGCGATGAGCCCATTGTTCAAGCCGCTGATGACCGAGCTGAAAGAGCAGCTCAACCTGCTGCCGCCGAGCCCGGCCATGGCCGGCATCTACACCATGGTCGACAACTCGCGCGGCGTGTGGAAGGCGCCTGCCAACGTGAGTTTGAACGGCGTCATCTCGCCGTCGGTGAACCTCACCGCCGAAGACCAGGAAGACCTCAACATCACGACGCAGGGCAAGTCGATCAACGCGATCCGCTCGTTCGTCGGTGAAGGCGTGCTGGTCTGGGGCGCGCGTACGCTCGACGGCAACAGCCAAGACTGGCGCTACATCAGCGTGCGCCGCACGATGATCATGCTGGAAGAGTCTTGCCGCCTGGCGGCCAAGGCGATGGTGTTCGAGCCCAACGTGGCCAACACCTGGGTCACCATCAAAAGCATGATCCAGAACTTCCTCACGGGCGTCTGGAAGCGCGGCGGCCTGGCTGGCGCGGTGCCTGACGATGCATTCAGCGTGCACGTGGGCCTGGGCGAAACGATGACCGCCCAAGACGTGCTCGACGGCTACCTGCGGGTGACCGTGCTGGTGGCGATCAGCCGCCCGGCCGAGTTCATCGAAATCACCTTCCAGCAACAAATGCAGAAGTCTTGATGTCGCGCGGCAGGGCCTGAACGCCCTGCCCGCACCTCTCAATCAACGTTTGGAGTTAAGCAATGGCAGATGATGGATCAGCACAATCGACCACGGTGTGGCCCCTTCCGAAATTCCGCTTCGAAGTGAAGTGGGACGCGGCCGTGATGTCCTTCCAAGAGGTCTCCGGCCTCGACGTGGAATCGCAGCCGATGGAATACCGCCACGGTGACAGCCCCGCCTTCTCGGTCATCAAGATGCCCGGCATCAAGAAGTACAGCGACGTCACCATGAAGAAGGGCGTCTTCAAGGCTGACAACAAGTTCTGGGACTGGTTCAACGAAATCAAGATGAACACGATCAAGCGCAAGCCGGTCACGATCAGCTTGCTCGACGAAGCCGGTGCCCCGACGATGGTGTGGACCCTGGCGAATGCCTGGCCGACCAAGATCACCGGCACCGACCTCAAGTCAACCGGCAACGAGGTGGCGGTCGAAACCATCGTGATCGCGCACGAAGGGCTCACCATCGCCAATGCCTAGTCTGCTGTGGACCCGGCCCGAGGATCCGCCGGCAGCTTTCTATTTCACGGTGACCTTCGGCACGCAGCCGAAGGACGCCGACAGTTCATTTCGCGAACTGAGCGGCATTGCGCCGGAAATGGAAACCGAGTCGGTCCCCGAGGGCGGGGAAAACCGCTACGTGCTGGCATTGCCCAAGGCCGTCAAGCACCCCAAGCTGGTTCTCAAGCGCGGCATTGCGCCCGTCACATCGAGGTTGTTGATGTGGTGCCAGGCGGCGCTTGAGGGGGGGCTGAATCGGCCGATCTTTCCGAAGCTGGTGCACGTGTTTTTGCTAGATGCCAACGGCACGCCACTGCGTGCCTGGTCATTGGCGAACGCGTTTCCGGTGAAGCTGGAAGTCGAAGCGTTCAACGCCACGAAGAACGAGGTCGCGGTGGAAAAGATCGAGCTCAGCTACGCGTACTCCAAGCGCGAGGTGTGAGGCCATGACGATTGAAGTGCGGCAGTTGCTGATCAAGTCGCAGGTGAATTCAGCCCCCCAGCCCTCCGCCCCGGCGAACGCCGCGTGGGCGGAGCAGCAGCGTGCGCAGGTCAAGGAAGAGATCCTGGCCGAGTGCAAGGCCTGGCTTGCGCAAAAGCTGCTCGCCGCGCGCGAGCGTTGAGACAAGAGAGCCTGAAATGCCTGACGTCAACACCGGAGAGAAAACGCGCCTGAGCATGGTGCGATACAACGTCAGCGACTCCGGCACGATCTCGGTTGACACGACGATCGCCTTCAAGGTCTTGCTCAACCCTGCTGATGTGAAGCACGTCTGCGGCATCACGTACAGCAAAGAAAAGACGATGGGGCAGGCGTCGTTCGACCCCCAGTTCAGCGCCGTCAACATGGAAACGCTGAGCTTTTCGCTGGTGCTCGACGGCACGGGCGTGGTGCCCCTGGCCGTGGGCGAACAGTTCCGCGACGTCAAGACCCAGGTCGAAACGCTGAACAAGGTGGTCTACAAATACGAAGGCACCAAGCACGAGCCGGGTCGCGTGCGTTTGCTGTGGGGCACGCTGATCTTCTTTGGCCGCATGCAGAGCATGACGACCAGCTACACCTTGTTCAAACCCAGCGGCGCACCGCTGCGCGCCAAGGTGGAACTGAGCTTCGCCGGGGCCATGAGCAAGCAGGAATCGCAGCTGAGCTCGAACCTGTCGTCGCCCGACCTGACCCACTTGGTGGAAGTGCGCGACGGCGACACCCTGCCCCTGCTGTGCAACCGCATCTACGGCGACCCCGGCTACTACCTCGACGTCGCACGCTTCAACCAGCTGACCGACTTTCGTGCCATCAAGCCCGGCGCGAAGTTGCACTTCCCGCCGCTGGCATAAAGATCACGCATGGCCAACTCCCCCGCACTCGATGCCGAAGGCGTCGTCCGGGTCTCCTTGTTCAGCGAGGGCGCGGCGCTTTCTGAATCGGTGCAGTTCGTCTCGGTCACGGTGAACCGCGCCATCAACCGGGTGCCCACCGCACGCCTGGTCATTCTTGACGGCGACATGCCCGACAAGACCTTCCCGATCAGCGACACCAATGACTTCAAGCCCGGCGCGGCCATCAAGATCAGCGCCGGCTATGGCGATGGTGAAGACACGATTTTCGAGGGCATCGTCATCAAGCATGCGGTGCAGATCAGCGGCCAGAACGAATCGCGCCTGGTGATCGAGTGCCGTGACAAGGCGGTGAAGATGACGGTTGGCCGCAAGAACGCCAACTACGTTGACAAGAAAGACAGCGACATCATCAGCACGCTCGTCGGCAACGCCGCCGGGCTGACGGCCGATGTGGCCGCCACGACGGTTGAGCACAAGGAACTGGTGCAGTACTACTGCAGCGACTGGGACTTCATGCTCGCCCGCGCCGACGCCAATGGCCTGCTCGTGATCGCCACCGACGGCACCGTCGCCGTCAAGGCGCCGGCCACATCGGCCGAGCCCACACTCAAGGTCACCTACGGCATCGACCTGATCGAATTCAATGCCGAGATTGATGCCCGCACCCAATACACCTCGGCGCAGGCGGTGTCGTGGGACATGAAGACGCAGGCGGCCATCACCGGCACCGACGCCAGCCCGCCCACGCTCAATGCGCAGGGCGACCTGACCTCGGCCACCTTGGCTGAAGTGCTGGGCCTGGCCTCTTACCGCATGCAAACCGCTGCGCCCACCACCAAAGAAGCACTCACCGAATGGGCCAAGGCGCAGCAGCTCAAGTCGGGCCTGGCGCGCATTCAGGGCAGCATGAGTTTTCAGGGCAGTGCCAAAGCCACCGTGGGTGGTTTGATCGAACTTGAAGGCGTGGGCACGCGCTTCAGCGGCAAGGTGTTCGTGAGCGGGGTCACGCACGAAATTCGCGAAGGCGACTGGGTGACCGAAGCGCATTTCGGCCTGTCGCCCCAGTGGTTCACCGAACAGCCCGACGTGACCGCGCCGCGTGCGGCCGGGTTGTTGCCAGCGGTCGAGGGCCTGCAGGTCGGCGTGGTGATGAAGCTCGACGGCGACCCCGAAAGCGAACAGCGCATACAGGTGTCGGTACCGGTGATGCAAGCCGAAACCGAAGGCGTGTGGGCCCGGTTGCTGCAGTTCCATGGCTCCAACACCTTTGGCTCGTTCTTCGTGCCGGAAGTGGGCGACGAGGTGGTGCTGGGTTACTTCAACAACGACCCATCGCACCCGGTGATCCTGGGCAGCCTTTACAGCAGCAAGCAAGTGCCGCCGTACGCGCTGGAAGCCGAGAACAACACCAAGGCCATCGTCACCCGCTGCAAGTCGAAGATCGAGTTCAACGAGAAGGACAAGATCATCACCATCACCACGCCGGGCAACAACAAGATCGTGCTCAGCGACAAAGACAAATCCATCCTGCTGCAAGACCAGAACAACAACAAGGTCGAACTCAACAGCAGCGGCATCACGCTCGACAGCCCGAAAGACATCAAGATTTCCGCCAAAGGCGGCATCACGCTCGATGCGGTGAACGCCATCACCATCACGTCGAAGGCCGACGTGAAAAGCGCCGGCCTGAACGTGAACTGCGAAGCGAAGGTGGGCTTTGTGGCCAAGGGCAACGCCAGCGCCGAGTTGTCGGCGGCGGGGCAAACCGTGGTCAAGGGCGCCATGGTGATGATCAACTGACGCGGTGCCGCCCAAGACACGACCATGCCACCCGCCGCCCGCCTCACCGACATGCACGTCTGCCCGATGCTCACACCGGGCCTGCCCCCCATTCCGCACGTCGGCGGTCCGATCATCGGCCCCTGCGCGCCCACGGTGCTGATCGGCAAGCTGCCGGCCGCGGTGGTGGGCGACAACGCGGTGTGCGTGGGCCCGCCCGACGCGATCGTCAAAGGCTCGGCCACGGTGATGATCTGCGGCAAGCCCGCCGCCCGCATGGGCGACACCACGGCGCATGGCGGCAGCATCGTGCTGGGCCTTCCCACCGTGATGATCGGAGGCTGAGCATGGCCGACAGCCAATTCCTCGGCACCGGTTGGGCGTTTCCGCCCGCCTTCGACTGGCGCACCAAAGAAGCCGTGATGGTGTCGCAGGTGCAAGACATCGAGCAGAGCCTGCACATCCTGCTGTCCACCGTGCCGGGCGAGCGGGTGATGCAACCGGCCTATGGCTGCGGCATCAAGCGCATGGTCTTCGAGAACGTGAACGACAGCACGATCACCGAGATCAAGGACATCATCACCAAGGCCGTGCTGTTTTTCGAGGTGCGCATCACCTTGAACGACATCGAGGTGGACGTGACCGACATGCTCGACGGCGTGTTGCGCCTGCGGCTCGACTACACGGTGCGCACCACCAACACGCGAACCAACATGGTCTACCCGCTCTACCTGCGCGAAGGCACGAACCTGAGGCAGCCGGTATGAGCACACGGCACGACGCGGCAAGCGGCAGCAGCGCCAAGGTGCACCCATGAGCGACGGCTGCGAACAGCGCGAGCGTTTCCCGAAGGCACTGGCCGAGGGCTACTTCCGCGCCGACGAAACCAGCTTCGAGACCCTGGTGGCGATGAGCGCGGGGCTCGGCTCGCGCCTGCGCTTCATCGACCAGCAGCACCACCCGGTCGGCAACTGGGGCGAGCTGTTCAATGCCGATGAAGCGCTGGTGATGGCGCGGATCATCGCCACCGACCTGGCCGCGCCGCAAGCCGCCTTTGTGCGCGACGCCGACAGCGCCCCGCTCCCCGTGCTGGCACAGCAGGTGCTGGGCCTGGCCCACGAAGTGGACGGCTGGTTCAAGTCGCTGTCGATGAGCGAGCACGCCCCCGCGCAAAGCCTGCGTGCCCGCATCGACCACCTGGTGGCCCGCACCCTGGGCGACGACCTGCAGTGGGTGTTCGAGCGCTTCGGCGCACAGCGCTCAAAGGGCGAGCCCGTCGACCCCATGCAGCAGCGTTTCGACGCCATGTGGTTCAACGTGCGCCCGATGCGGGTGGTTCACAGCCACCGCAACGACCGCGAGGTCTTGCGTGGCCGCTTCTTCTCGTTCGTGAGCGCGATGGCGCAGGTGCAGGACCTGGCGCGCGAGCTGCTGCCGCAGTCGTTGAACAGCCAGGCCCACGCGCCGGCTGCGGGCCTGTTGATGGCCTTCCTGCAGTTGCACCAGGTGGTGCAGACACGCGTCAACCAGTTCACCGACCGCCACGCCGACTTCTATTACGACGACGTGCTGCGCATGCGGCCGTTGCCGGCCGTGCCCGACGCCGTTCACGTGGTGTGCGAACGCGACCCCAAGGCCAACCGCGAGGTGATGGTGGCGCGTGGCACCCCCTTCGTCGCGGGCAAAGACGCCCTTGGCCAGCCGATCGAGTTCAAGGCGGATGAAACGCTCGTCGTCACCGATGCGCGTGTGGCTTCGCTGCGCACCCTGCAGTTGGGGCGCGACACCCTCATCTCACCCGAGCGCGAGTTTGGCTACGTCACCCGCGCCGAGGCGGCGCAACTGCCCTGGCCGCCCAAAGCACCGGCCGAGCTTCATGCCGACGCCCCGCCCCCGCACTGGCCGCTCTTCGGTGGCAGCTCACCCAGTGCGCCATCGGGCGCCGCAGCGGGTGCAAGCCGTGATGCACGCATCGGGTGGGTGATCGCCTCGCCGCTGCTCTTTCTGCAAGAGGGCGAACGCGAGATCAGCCTCACGCTCACGCTCGGTCACCCGGTCGAAGTTGACCACCGCATCCAGCAACTCAACGCGCGCATCGCCGGCCAACCCAGCGCCACGCGCCGGCTGCTGCCGGTGCTGTTCAAGCACTACCTGCTGTTGGCCCCGCAGTTGATGAGCGCCGATGAACGCGGCCACATCGATGTGACCGCCGTTGAATTGGCCAGGCAGGCCATCGAGCGGCAGGCCGCCCATGCGGCGAAGAACCACGGTGTGGATGTGCCCGACGACACCACGCAGGCACCGGCCCCCACTGCCGCGCAGTCAAACCCCGGCTTCTACGAACGCTTCCTCGTCGAACTGACGCTCCGCGCGCCCACGCGCGCCTTTTTCTTCTTGCGGCTGGGCAAGCTCTTTTCGCACTGGCTGCTGTCGCGTGAAGACTGGCTTTCCGAAGCCGTGTTGGCCGACCTGCGCGAGGTGGCGTCGCGCCTGCTTCGTGAAGCCGCCTTGCGCGAAGCGGCGTCGCGCTTGCTCAGCGAGCCCGAGCTGCGCGAAGCGGCGTTGCGCTTGCCCCAAGAAACCGACCTGCAAAAAGCGGCGGATCGATTGCTCAAAGAGGCGGACCAGCTGAAAGCCGGCTCGCGCCTGCTCGACGAAGCCGCCCTGCGTGAAGCGTCATCTCTTTTGCTGCGCGAGCCTGAACTGCGTGACGTCGCATCGGCCTTGTCGGGCCAAACCGACCTGCGCCAAGCGGCAACTCGCTTGTTCAAAGAAGCCGACCTGCGCAAAGCCATGTCGCGCCTGCTTGAGGCCACCTCGCTGCGCGAAGCCGCCTCGCGCTTGCTTGAAGAAACCGCGGTGCGCGAAGCCTCGCCGAGCTTTCGCAAAGAAACCGCTTTGCGTGAAGCCGCGTCTCGACTGCTTGAAGAGCTTGACCGCACGGCGCCCGTGGCCGGTGACCCGCGCTGCCTGATTCAAGGCCCGAACCGCCCCGAGCGCGAACTGATCTTTGCGCAGATCTTCAACAGCATCTTCAACTTCAGCCTGAGCACCACCGCAGGCTGGATGCCGGTGAGCGACTTCTACGTCACGGGCTGGCCAGAAGCCCGCCCCGACACAGTCCCTGCCCCCCCGGCGCCGGCCACCGGAACCTTCACCGACCTGAACCTGGTGTTGCGCTTGCGGCCGCAAGACCCCGCCGTGGTGGCCTGCGCCAGCGACGTGCATGGCGAAGACTTGCCGGCCGACCTGCCAGCCCTGCGCATGTTGCTGCGCTCGGACGGTCGCATCTACCCGTATTCGCTGCTCGAAGACATGCTGCTCAACGAGGCCTCGCTCACCGTGCGGGTGCAAGGCTTGCGAGACGTGGTGCTCGACAACAACCTCGGCCGCCTTGACGCATCGAAGCCCTTCATGCCCTTCGGCCCGCTGCCCACCACCGCCTCGTACTGGGTGATCGGCGCCCCCGAGATCGCACGCAAAAACATCTCGCAATTGGCGCTGAACGTGCGCTGGTCGGGCCTGCCCATCAACGACGGTGGTTTTGGCTCGTACTACGAAGCCTATGACCCGGCGCTGAGCAACGGGTCGTTCACGGCCAGCGCCAGCATCTTGCGCGACGGCCAGTGGCAGCCAGCCGGTGCGCCCGGCAGCGTGGCGCTGTTTCGATCGGCCGATGCGAGCGGCAGGTTGCGGGCCGGTGCGCGCCTTGTCATCGACGAGACAGCCTTGCGCGCGCATGCCTGGGCCAGCGACGAGCCGCTCGAATTCAAGCTGGGCGCCCGCAGCGGCTTCTACCGCATTCAACTCCACGGGCCGGCCATGGCCTTCGGCCACGAGGCCTATCCCGGCCTGCTGACCAAGGTGGTGTCGGGCAACACCCTGCGCCACCGCAAGCACCCCTTGCCGCTGCCCGCCATGCCCTACACGCCGCTGGTGGAGGGCCTGACGCTCGACTACACGGCCCACAGCAACATGGTGTTCGGACGCGAAGCGGTGGCCGCCGACAACGGCGCGGAAGGCGCCCTGGCCGAGCGCGTGCTGCACATCTACCCCTCGGGCATGGCCCAGGTGTACCCCGGCGGCGCAGGCACCATCCCCACCCTGTTTCCCCGGGTCGACCATGCCGGCAACCTGTACATCGGGCTGACAGGCGAAGACATCGCGGGCACCCTCACGCTGCACTTCCACCTGCGCGATGAAGCGGCGGTCGAGTCGCTGTCGGGCGAGCCACGGCCCAAGATGCATTGGTCGTACCTGGCTTCAAACCAGTGGCGCCCGCTCGCGCCCATGCAAGTGGTGGCCGACACCACCTGCGGCATGCTCACCTCGGGCATCGTCACCCTCGACCTGCCGGGCCAGATCGACCGCAACAACACCATCTTGCCGGCCGACCTTTACTGGCTGCGCCTGTCGGTGGACAGCGCCTTCGAGACCTTCGCTGGCTTGTACGGTGTGCGCGCCCAGGCGCTGCGCGCCACGCGGGTGCTCAAGGGCACAGCCGCAACGTGCGTGACCGCGCTGCCCGCAGGCAGCGTGAAAGAACCCGCCACCACCGTGATCGGGCTGGCTTCGGTCGCGCAGATCGGGCCGTCGTTCGGCATGCGGGCCGCTGAAGACCGCCGCCAGATGCGCACCCGCGTCGGCGAACGCCTGCAGCACAAGCAGCGCGCCAGCACGGCCTGGGACTACGAGCGCCTGGTGCTTGAACACTTCCCTGCGGTGCTGAAGGTCAAGTGCTTTGCCAACCTGTCGGCACGCGGCGGCGGCCACACCGGTGGCCCGAACGGGGCACCGAACAGCGGGGGCCGCAATGCGGGCCACGTGCTGGTGGTCGTGGTGCCAACGCCGCCCACCGTGATCTCGGCCGACCCCGCCGGGCACCCGAACGACGCTGCGGAAGCGGGCCTGTCGGCCACGGCCGAGCCGCACCTCAACGCGGTCGAGCTGGCGCGCATTCAGGCCTATCTGCAGCGCCTGTCTTCGCCCTTTGCGCAGATCCAGGTGCGCAACGCGGCTTACGAGCGCATCTTGGTTCGCTGCACCGTCAAGCTGAAGCGGGGCGTACAAACCGGCCAGGCGTTGCGGCGCATCAACCAGGCCATCACCGACTACGTCTCACCGTGGCGGCCGGGCGGCTGCCAACCCAGCTTCGACTGGACGGTGCGCTGCGAAGACGTCGAAGCCCATGTGCGCGCACTCGACTGCGTGGACTTCGTGACCCAACTCTCATTGCTGCACGTGGCGCAAAGCGACGACCACGTCTTCACCCTCAACGACACGGCCCGTGGCCAAGCAAGGCTCGTCAGCCGCGCGCGGCCCCGGTCCCCCTGGAGCATTGCCTTGCCAATGCGCGAACACATGGTGAAAACCGTGGACACCAGCACCGATGAACGACCCGAGGTCACGGGCATCGCCCACCTCGGCATCGGCGGCACTTTCATCATCGGCAAGGCCGCACCATGACCAGCCGCAACCGCGAAACGCTGCGCAACTACTTCGGTGACGGCAAGCTGCCCACCCGGCAGCACTTCGGCGACCTGATCGACTCGATGCTCAACATGAGCGACGAGGGCTTCCGCAAGTCGGCCGAGAAAGGCCTGGAAGTCTCGACGCCCGTCGGCCACGACGCGCTGGTGAGCTTCTATCGCGACAAGC
>JAYSYW010000116.1:0-5250 GCA_043727255.1 Rhizobacter sp.
TGGTTTCGGTGTTGACCCCGAGGCAACGGTCACGCTTGAAGACGCCACGCAAGCTGGGCGGGTGCGCTTGATTCGCGGCTACGTGCCGCCCGTGGTCACCCTCCCCTTCATTGAGCTGCGCCCCACGGCGCGGCGGCTGGCGGCGGGCGCCACCGTCAATGGGCGTGGCCACACAGCTTGGCCCCTGCGCAATTGGCACCCGAACGATGGTGAATGGCCTCTGCGTGTGCCAGCGCGCGAGGCCGTGTTGGAGGTCGGTGTTCTTCCGGCGCAGTACGCGCTGGACCAGCTTCCGCTCGCGGGCGAAGGGGTTGCCCCTGTGCCCCGCCACGCCGACGCCTTCCAGTCCCAGGCGTTCATCAGCTCCGCGCCCCTGGTGCTGCCCACCGCGCCCTGACCGGAGTGATTCGGAATGAATCTTCCCAAGCAGCACGCCGCCGTTGAAGACCGTGTGGCGCAAGCCGGGCGCGACAACGCGCGGTCGAGCGGCGCGCATGAGTTACTGGCAAACAAAGTTCACAACAGCCCGCGCCAGGTGGCACAGGCCCAGCGAATCGCCGCCATCTTTGGGCCTGCCGTGATGCAGCAGGCCGATGCTGATGAAGGCGAGATGCAATCGGAGGAGTCGCTGCAAGCCCGCTTCGCGCCTGGCAACGCGGGCGAAGTGCCCACGGTGCAAGCCATGCAAACCGAGAACCGCACCGGGCTGCCCAATCAACTGAAGGCCGGTATCGAGTCGTTGTCAGGCATGAGCCTCGACCATGTGAAGGTGCACACCAACTCGTCGAAGCCCGCGCAGTTGAACGCACTGGCCTATGCGCAAGGCAGTGACATTCACTTGGCCCCAGGGCAAGAGCAACACCTTCCTCACGAGGCGTGGCATGTGGTGCAACAGGCACAAGGCCGCGTGCAGCCGACCATGCAGATGGCCGGCGCGGCCGTGAATGACGACGTGGGTCTGGAGCGTGAGGCGGATGTGATGGGAGCGAGGGCTGAGGGCGGCGCAGTGCAGTTGATGGGGAACGGCAAGAGGCAAGACATGGCCTCGCAAGCCACGACCATTCAGCTGACACACGAGGACGCCGAGACCGCCTTCGCAACTTTTGTAGCGGGGAAACGTGCTGCCGGCTTCGCATATGGCCCCGTCGGCGCAAACAACTGCGAAGCACTTGCCTTGCAATTGGTCGCGGCCTTCGGTGCCGCCGGAGTTGCCGGGTCAGCGACAGAAACGCGGATCGGCAAAGGCCGCTATGTCGCAGCCTCACCCAGCTTCATTGATGCGAATTGGAATGGTGGTGTTGTCACGAGCGGCGGTGGCCCGGTGGCAAACGTCGTCCACTTCGAGAATCACACGGCGGTCAAATACGGTGGCCTCATTTATGACCCGACCTGTGGCTATGTCGGTGCAGAGGCCGGTTGGATCTGCGCTTTCGAGTACATCACTGAGATTGACGGTGAAGCCATTCCAGAAGAGGAAGACGCTGTGGATGCGCCGAGCTATTGGGAAGCAGAGGGGTCTCTGGCATTGCCAAAACCCTACGCCAAGCTTGGAGCCGACGGCACATTCGTATTGATGACGGCGGACGAAGTCAAAGCTGACGTGACCCCTCCAGCGGAAGCTGTGGAAGCAGCGGCAGCAGCAGTGGAAGAGCCTTGAATCGACTCGGCCGGCGCGTTGCAACACACCGCATGGCCTGAACGCCGTTTGACGAAAGAACCTTATGAACCTCATCGACCGCGCCACGGTCATCCACTACCACCGCCACCGCATCGCGCGCTTTGGCCTCGATGCGGTGGAGTCGCTGGGCTGGGCGAGCGGGGTCAGCCAGGTCAGTCGCTTCGAGGCCATTGCCCAGGCGGCCAACTTCAACCACAGCAGCGTGCTTGACCTGGGTTGCGGCACGGGCGAACTGAAGGCGTTTCTCGATGCGCGATTCAGCGGCGTGAGCTACCTGGGCATTGACCACATGCCCGAGTTCGTGGCGCAGGCCCGCGTGCGATACGCGGGCGATGTCCATGCGAATTTCGACCTGGGAGATTTCAGCGCCCTGCTCTTCCCACGGGTCGATCACGTGGTGGCCAGCGGCTCACTCAACTACCGCAGCGCCAGCCCGCACTACATCTTCAACGCCATCGCCAAGATGTTCGTGAGCGCGGCGCAAACGCTGGTGTTCAACGTGTTGGACGAAGCGCACTTTCCTCAACACCCTTTGCTGGTGGGCCGCAACCTCGCCGAGGTCGTCGCCTTCTGCGAAAAGCTCTCGCCCAGCGTGCGGGTGGTGCGCGGCTATGCCGTTGATGACGCCACGATCGTGATGAAGGCGGCTTGAATGGCCCCGCCCTCTTCCAACGAACCCGAAGCAAGAAGGCCAGGAATCATCTGGGCGCCACTTGCGCGTGAAGACGCAATGCCCGCCACGACAAGCAAACCGCTTGCTCGAATCGCCGAGGCTTGTAACTCCGCAATTTGCCGATTGGCAAACGCCTCGCGCGCGCGGAGCATGCAGCCTCATCGTCCCCCTACTGCCGCAGCCCTCGGGAGCCCCTGCCCATGAAAACCCGCACTTCACGTTCGCTGTTGCCCGGTTCATCGGCAACCCACGGTGACCACGTTCAGCGGCGCACCCTGGGCGAACCCCGCACGCCCGCACAGCACAGCTCGGCCGATGGCTTGGCCACTCAGTTGCAAACCAGCTCGCGCATGTCGATGCAACGCCAGCAGATCGCGGCGGCGTTTGGCCCGGCCGTTCAACGTGAGGCTGCCGATGAAGAGTTGCAGATGAAGGTTCAGCCGGGCATCGTGCAGCGCGTGGGGCCTGAAGAGGAACTGCTGCAAGGCAAGTTCGAGGTCGCACAGCGGGCTGGCGTGGAAGACGAAGAACTGGTGCAAGGCCGCTTCGCGCCGGGGCCATTGCCCGCGGCGCAGTTGCAGGCAGGGCCTGAAGAAGAGCTGGTGCAAGGCAAGTTCGGGGTCGCGCAGCGGGCTGGCGTGGAAGACGAAGAGCTGGTGCAAGGTCGCTTCGCGCCGGGGCAGATGCCTGCGGCGCAGTTGCAGGCGGGGGCGGAAGAAGAGCTGGTGCAGGGCAGGTTCGCGGTCGCGCAGCGCGCCGGTGTGGAAGACGAAGAACTGGTGCAAGGCCGCTTCAACACTCACGGTGCAGCCGTGGCACAAGCCAAGGCTGAACCGAACCAGACTGGCATGCCGAACAGCTTGAAGGCCGGCATCGAATCGCTGTCGGGCATGGACATGTCTGCGGTGCGCGTCCACTCCAATTCCGACAAGCCGGCGCAGTTGAATGCGCTTGCCTATGCGCAAGGGAACGACATCCATCTGGGGCCAGGGCAAGAACAGCACTTGCCGCATGAGGCATGGCACGTGGTTCAGCAGGCGCAAGGGCGAGTCGCACCGACAACAGAGGTCGCCGGTGCGGCCGTCAATGACGACGTGGCGTTGGAGTCTGAAGCCGACTCGATGGGTGCCAAGGCCCTGGCGACGCCTGCGGCGTCGATGGGCTAAAGCGCGAGGACGGGGCGCGGAAGCCCACCTCGCCTTCAGCGGGTTCAGGAAAGCTGAACTGAGCTGCCCAGGTCAGCGCCGGTATTGATGATTCGGGTGCTGCCGGTGCCCTTCTATGACCACCGTTGGCTGTTGCCCGTTGTACCGGCTCGCGCCGCCGTCGTCGCCACTGTAGTGATGCCCCCCACGGTGGTGGCGGCCGCCATGAGGCAAGACGATGCAGCCAGCGGCCGTACAGCAGACAAGAACCAGCGCGCCAAGGCGCAGTACACGTTGAAATCCCACGGCTATCTCCTGTAGATGGTGACTGTGGGTGTTCAACGACCCGCCGCAAACCGGGTTGACGGGCAAACACGCGCCCAACGTAAAGCTGAGGTAAAGCTCAACGGCCCATCAATGGCGCATCAATGGCCCATCAATAACGGGTCTGCGGGCAGGAAAACCAAACATGGTTTGGATGCCTGCCCCGCAACCCGGGCCCGTTGTCGCGGAGCGTCTAAAAATTCGATTCGTGCGGGCCGTCACCGGGCTCGGCCGTGTCCGCTGACTGGGGCTGCTTGTTGGGTTGTTTTTTGCGCTTGTCGCGCTTGGCCTGTCGTTCGGCCTCTTTCAGCTGGCCGGCCGCGCGCCATGCCGCAAATTGGTCCGGCGTTTCCAGCGTGATGCGGCCCCAAGCGCCGCTCCGAAAATCGTTGAGCGCGATCTCGGCCGCTTTCTGAAGGTTGACGCGGCCACCAGCCATCAGGCCGCCGCGCTTGCGGCCCACGTCGGCAAGCAGGTTCTCATCAGCGATGTCGGCGATGGCTTCCAGCTTGTAGCGAACCTGCAACCGGTCGGCATAGCGGGCGCGCACGTTGGCGAGCAGCGTCATCGCCACTTCTTCTTCGTCGTATGCGTTGCGGCCGATGCCACCGCTGGCGGCAAGCAGATAACCACTCTCTTCAACCGTGATGCGCGGCCAAAGCATGCCGGGCGTGTCGAACAGATGAAAGTCGTTGGCCAGCGCAATGCGCTGTTCGAGCTTGGTGATGCCGGGCTCGTCGCCGGTCAGCGCGGCGCGTTGGCCCACCAGCGTGTTGATGAGGGTTGATTTGCCGACGTTCGGAATGCCGCAGATCAGCACCCGCACCGGCTTGACCATGCCGCCGCGCAAGGGCGCCAATTCGCGGCAGGCCGCGATGAGCTGGCGCGCTGGCGCGGTGATGCTGGCGTCAAGCCCGATGGCACGTGTGCCGGGGCGGGCGTTGTAGTGCGCCAGCCACTCGGCCGTCTGGTCAGGGTCGGCCAAGTCTTGCTTGTTCAAGAGCTTGAGCGCGGGCTTGCCGGCCGTCAGATCGGCCAAGAGCGGGTTGGCACTGGAGGCAGGCAAGCGTGCATCGAGCACTTCGATCACGACATCTATGTCGGGCAGCCGCTCGACGATCGCTCGCTTGGTCGCGTTCATGTGACCCGGAAACCACTGGATGGCCATGTGTCGTTGAGGTTTTCTGTCTGAAGCCCGGCGTTGCCGGGCGGAGCGGCATTGTCGATGAGTCGCAGGCGCGCGTTCGATCGTGCGCCGTTGCATGCCGCCGATCAGCAGACAGAGAACCCCGCATCACAGGGAAGCGCTACTGCCACTCCACATCAATCAGGCTGTAGCCGGACGCCTCGGGGTCAAGAGGCGCTTCGGGGTCGTCCCCTGCAAGCTCACGCTCAATGCGCCGGCGGTGCTTGAGCACCATGTGATGAAA
>JAYSYW010000117.1:0-11779 GCA_043727255.1 Rhizobacter sp.
GGCCCCACCGCCGACCTGACCTTCAACTACACGATGAGTTCAGAAACCGGGTCGGCCACCAGCCCGTTCCCGCGCCGCGCCGACAGCACGGCGGTGGGGCTGAACGTGAACATTCCGCTGTTCGCCAGCGGAGGCACGCACGCCAAGGTGCGCGAGGCGATGGCTCAGCGCGACAAGGCGCAGAGCGATGTCGATACCGCCCGGCGCAACGTCACGCTCGGGGTGCGGCAGGGCTTCTCGGCCACGCTGTCGGCCGCCAGCCAGGCGCGCGGCCTCGAGGCAGCGGTGAAGTCGGGCGAAACCGCATTGCGCGCCAACAAGCGCGGCTATGAAGTCGGCATGCGCGTCAACGCCGAAGTGCTGGATGCCCAAACCCGCTTGTTCGAAGCGCGGCGAGACCTTTCGCGTGCACGCTACGACGCCTGGGTCAGCCTGGCCAAGCTCAAGGCTGTGGCGGGCCGGCTGGTCGAGTCCGACCTCGAAGAGCTGGACGGCTTGCTGGCACAACTGCCACCCGATGCGATGTTGCAGCCCAGCCTGCGCAAGCCACAAACCCGCCCATGAACGCCCGCGCGCCCCAACCCGAAGCCGTGCCTGCCGTTGCCGTTGAGGCAACGCCCGCCGAGTTGGGCGCCGACAGCGCCAAGCCTGTCGAACTGCCGCCAGCGGAATCGATTGCCCACGACACCCTGACCCCCGCGCTCGAAGCCTGGCGTGCACGCCTGCTGGCGGCCGGCATTGCCTGCCGCGCAGTGGCCTTGCACGGCGAAAGCGAAGCCGATTCGCGGGCCTTCCCTGGCGGCGAACCCAAGCTGGCTGAGGCCTGGGCCCAGTTGCGAGCCCGCGTGACGCCCGAGAACCCGGTGGCCTTGAGTCGGGTGGACGGTGCGGCCGCCGCCGACATGCTGGTGGCCACCACGCTGCAACTGCCCGGCGGGCAAATCGGCATCGTGGCTGCCTGCCTGGCGCCGCCGCACAGCGAAAAGATGGTCCAGTTGCTGTTGCTTTCGCTCGGCTGGCTGCAACTGGCTTTGTCGTCGCGGGTGATGGCGCAGAACCTGCGCGCTGCGCAGTTGCTCGACCTGCTGGGCCATGTGAGTTCGCAGACTGATGCCCGCGCCGCCGCGCAGGAATGGATCAACCGCAGTGCGGCCTGGGTGCGCGCCGAGTTGCCGGCTGCGGGCGGCTTGTCGCTGGTGTTGTTCGAGGTGCGGCGCGAGTTGCCACGCTGGTGGGTGGCCTCGGACACCGCCTGGGCCGAGAAGGCCTCAGCCGCCGTGCAAGCAGCCACCGAGGTGGCCGCACGCGCCACCGTCGAGATGCAGGAAGTGGTGCACGCGCCTTGGTGGGCCATGCCGGTGCTAGACGACGGCGAGCCGGTGGCCGTGTTGGTGGTGCGCGTGGAAGGCGACAGCCTGCCGCCCGATGCGCTGGCTGTGCTGCGGGCCAGCACCGGCTTGGCCGAACCCTTGTTGCGCCAGTGGCGCGAAGCCGACCGCTCCTTGTTTCACCACCTGCTGCAATCCACGCGCGAGGCGTGGCTCAAGCTGTGGGGGCCGGGTCACCTGACCTGGAAGTTCGCGGCAGGTGGCTTGGTGCTGGTGCTGGCCGTGTTGCTGCTGTGGCCGGTGCCCGACCGGGTGACGGCCAACGTGGTGATCGAAGGCCGGGTGCGCCAAGTGGTCACCGCGCCGTTCGAGGGCTTTCTGGCCGAAGCGCTGGTGCGCCCGGGCGACCGGGTGACGCGCGGGCAGGTGATGGCGCGGCTCGACAACCGCGACTTGCAGCTTGAACAGGGGCGCTTCCGCAGTGAGCGCGACCAAGCCGCTGGCAAGCAGCGACAGGCGATGTCTGAACGCGACTCTCCGGCTCTGGCCCTGGCTTCGGCCGAGGTGCAGCAGGCCGAGGCGCAATTGGCGCTGGTTGAGGCCAAGCTCACGCGCGCCGCGTTGATCGCGCCGATGGACGGCATGGTCGTCACAGGCGACTGGGTGCAGAAGATCGGCGGCCCGGTCGAGATCGGCAAAGAGATGTTCGAGATCGCCAGCGCCGACGGCTACCGCGTGGTGCTGCACGTGCCCGACCGCCACATTGCGCAGGTGAAGGTGGGGCAGGGCGGTGAACTGCGCCTGACCGGCCAGCCGCAGCAGACGCATGCGTTCAAGGTGAGCACCGTCACAGCCACCGCGAGCGTGCAAGACGGCACCAACGGGTTCCGTGTCGAAGCGACCTGGCAAGGTGAAGCGCCGCCACTCAGCCCGGGCATGCAGGGCGTGGGCAAGGTGTCGGTGGGCACGGCCAACCTGTTGACGGTCTGGACTCGGTCATCGATCGACTGGTTGCGCCTGAAGCTCTGGAGCTGGTGGTACTGAAAAGGCATGAATGAACCTACTCCGCCCCCCGATCTTGTGTCTGCGCTGCTCGCCGTACGGGTGTACGGCTGCGCTGCTCAACGCAGGCTCGGGGCGCTCGCGACGGTTCCTTCACGCCTTTTATTGAGCTGAGCCATGCAGACCCTGCTGTCCGAACACTGGCACGCGGTGCGCTTTCTGCGCCCGCGCCTGCGCGAAGGCGTGCAGCCTTTGCACCGGCGCCTGCGCGGCAAACCCTGGGTGCTGTTGTTCGACCCGGTGACGCAGCGTTTTCACCGCATGGCGCCCACGGTGTACCGGGTGCTGCAACTGCTGGACGGGCGCCGCACGCTCGACGACGTGTGGAGCGACGCGTGTGAACAGGCGGATCGGCCTGCGCCCGGCACGGTGAAGTCATCGCCCCATGCAGGCACGGCCACGGCTGAACCCGCCGCCATCTCGCAGCACGAACTGGTGCAGTTGATGTCGTCGCTGTACAGCAACGACCTGTTGCAAACGCAGGTGTCGCCTGATGCGTCCGAGGTGTTCGAGCGTTACCGCAAGCAAGAGCGGGCCAAGATGAAGCAGTCGTGGCTCAACCCCTTGAGCATCAAGCTGCCCTTGCTGTACCCCGACCCGTGGTTCGAGCGCCATGCCGCCTGGGCGCGCTGGCTGTTCACTTGGCCGATGCTCGCGTTGTGGCTGGTGCTGGTGGCGCCTGCCGGCCTGTTGGCCGCGCAGCACTGGACGGCGCTGACCGAGAACCTGTCTGACCGCGTGCTCGCGGCCAGCAACCTGGTGCTGCTGTGGGTCACCTACCCGGTCGTCAAAGGCCTGCACGAATGGGCGCATGGCATGGCCGTGAAGGCCTGGGGTGGGCGGGTGCGCGAGATCGGCGTCATGTTCATCGTCTTCATGCCGGTGCCTTATGTCGATGCCACGGCGTCGTACCAGTTCCCGTCGAAATGGGCCCGCGCCACGGTGGCGGCGGCGGGCATTCTGGCCGAGCTGTTGATTGGCGCGATCGCGGTCTATGTGTGGCTGATGGCCGAGTCGGGCATCGTCACCGCGCTGGCATTCAACGTGATCCTGATCGCGGGTGTGTCCACCGTGCTCGTCAACGGCAACCCGCTGATGCGCTACGACGGCTACTTCATCCTTTGCGACCTGCTGGAGCTGCCCAACCTCGCGCAACGTGCCACGCAGTACTGGGCCTATCTGCTCGACCGCTTCGGGTTCGGTTCACCCGACGCGCGGCCGCCGATGGAGTCGTCGAGCGAAGGCTGGATTCTGTTTCTCTATGGCGCCGTGGCGCCTGTGTACCGGCTGATGATTTCGATCGGCCTGGTGTGGTTCGTGGCCACCGAGTACCTGTTCGCCGGCATTCTGCTGGCGCTGGTGGCCGGCTGGACGGCGCTCGTGATGCCGATCTGGAAAGGCTGGAAGCACCTGACCGAAAGCGCGGGCCTGGTGCGCCGGCGCGAGGTGGCGATGCGGCGCACGCTGTTCGCGCTGGCGGGTGCCATCGGCCTGATCGGCTTCGTGCCTTTGCCGTTTTATTCAACCCACCAGGCGGTGGTGTGGCTGCCTGACGATGCCATCGTGCGTGCCGAAAGCGCCGGCCACATCGTGCGCAGTGAGGCCCAGCCCGCGCAATCGGTGAAAGCCGGGCAAGCGCTGCTGCAACTCGACAACGCCGCCTTGCAGGCCGACCTGGGCGTGGCGCAGGCCGAGGTCGAGCAAACCCAGGCGCAACTGCGACAGGCCGAGGTCGACAACCAGGTGCGCGCCGAGTCTCTGCGTGCCGTGCTCGTGGCCCGCAACGCCCGGCGCGACGACCTGCAGCGCCGTGTGGGTGAACTGGCCGTGAACGCCGCCACCGCCGGCCGCTGGACGCCCGCCGCCCCGACCGAACTGCCCGGGCGCTACGTGAAGCGCGGCGAGGTGCTGGGTTATGTGGTGAGCGGCCCCTCGAAGCTGGTGCGGGTGGCCGTGACGCAGGAAGACATGAACGTTATCCGTTCGCGCTTGCAGGGTGTGGACGTGCGCTTGGCGAATTCGCTGCACCAGCCCCTGCATGCGCAGCTTCGGCGCCAGGTGCCCGGCGGCGAGCTGGACCTTGTTTCAGCCGCGCTCGGCACGCAGGGCGGTGGCGACGTGCCGGTCGACCCCGCGCAGCAAGGCGGCATGCGCACGCTCAAGCGCGTCTTCGATGTTGAGGTTGAACTTGATCGCGCATCGCCGATGTCGGTGTTTGGCGACCGCGCGCATGTGCGCTTTGACCTTGGCTGGACGCCGCTGGCCGTGCAGTGGTTCTTGCGCCTGCGCCAACTCTTCCTGGCTGGCCTGAATGTCTGACGCGACGCTGGTGCGCAAGCTCGCCGGCGCGACCTTTCGCCGAGCCGACACGCAGCGCGATGAGCGTGCGGTTGAGCGCATGCACAAGGTGGAAGCCTTTCTGCGCAACCTGTCGGGCTTCTTGCCACCGCGCCGCCTGCGCTTGCGCGAGATCGATGCCTTCGCGGCTGAAGTGGCCCGGCACGCAACGCCGCTGCGCGAGCAGCCCGATGCCGTGGTGGTCGAACGCTTCAACACCGAATGCAAACGCCTGAAAGCCGCCGTGCGCGACACGGCGGCCATGGCAGCCGTGTTCGCCTGCGTGGGCGAAGCCAGCCGGCGGACGCTGAAGATGTGGCCGCACCCGGTGCAGTTTTCAGGCGCGCGCGTGCTGCTGCAAGGCAACCTGGCCGAGATGCAAACCGGCGAGGGCAAGACGCTGGTTGCTGCGCTGGCCGCCACCGCAATGGCGGCCTCGGGCGCCTCGGTACACGTCATCAGCACCAACGATTACCTGGCGCAGCGCGACTGCGAAGAGATGCTGCCGCTGTTCGGCTTCTTTGGCCTCGGCGGCGCCTTCATCAAGGGCGGCATGGAGCCCGACGAACGCCGCGCGGCCTATGCCCACCCCATCTGCTACGTCAGCGGAAAAGAGGTCGTGTTCGATTACCTCAAAGACCGCCTGGCCGGCCACGGCATGCTGCCCAACCGTGTCAGCAGCCTGCGCCAGATGTCGGCGGGCGAGGGCAGTGGCCCGCAGGCGCCGTTGATCCCGGCACTGCACTTCGCCATCGTCGATGAAGCCGACAGCGTGCTGATCGACGAAGCCCGCACGCCGATGATCATTTCGCGCGAAGCGCCTGGCATCTACGAACCCGAGCTGCTGCAATGGGCCATTGAGGCCGCTGGCACGCTGCGCGAAGGTGAACACTTTCGCATCGGCGCGGCGCGTGACCTGGAGGTGTTGCCCGGCACCGTTGAACACTGTGGCCCGCCCCCCGAGGGCGTGCGCCCCGTGTGGCGCTCGGCCCCGTGGCGCGAGCTGCTGCTGCGCCAGGCGCTCACGGCCATCCACCTGTACCTGCGCGACCAGCACTACATATTGGTCGAAGGCAAGGTGCAGATCGTCGATGAAGCGACCGGCCGCGTGATGGCCGACCGCTCGTGGGAACAGGGCCTGCACCAGTTGATCGAAGCCAAGGAATCGCTTGAATTCAGCAAGGGCCGCGAGACCATGGCGCGCATGACGTTCCAGCGTTTCTTTCGCCGCTACTTCCTGCTGGCCGGGCTGACCGGAACCGGCGCCGAAGCCTCGCGCGAGCTGTGGTCGGTTTATCGCTTGCCGGTGCGGCGCATACCGCCCAACCGCCGCAACCAACGGCAACGCATGCCCGACCGCTGCGAGCCCACGCTGGCAGACAAATGGCGCGTGGTGGCCGATGAAGCCTGCGCGGCTTCAGCGCGTGGCCAGCCGGTGCTGGTGGGCACACGCAGTGTCGAAGCCTCGGAACAGATCGCCGCTGAGTTCACCCAACGTGGCGTGGCCTACGTGATGCTGAACGCGCGCCAAGACGCTGAAGAGGCGCAGATCGTGGCGCAGGCCGGCGAGGTTGGCCGCATCACCGTGGCCACCAACATGGCCGGTCGTGGCACCGACATCAAACCCACGCCTGAAGCCAAAGCGGCTGGTGGGCTGCACGTGATACTCACCGAGTTCCATGAGTCGCCACGGGTTGATCGGCAACTGGTGGGCCGCAGCGGCCGGCAGGGCGACCCGGGTTCGGCGCAGGCCATCGTGTCACCACACGACGGCCTGTTCGAGAGCCAACCCACCTCACTGCGCATGCTGCTCGCGCGCGTGCGTGGCGGGCCGCAACGGGCCTTGCTGAAGGCTGCTGTGGCACTTGCGCAGCGACGCGCCGAACGGCGCGCTTACAAGACGCGCATGCAGACCTTGCGGCAAGACCGCGAGCTGAATCGTTTGATCGGATTTGCAGGACGAATCACATGAGTTTGCGAGCCGGGCCCTGGGCCCTTTGTTTGTTGTTGGCCGGCGCTGCGCCTGCATGGGCGGCTGTACCTGAGTTCGATTGCATGATCGAGCCGGCGCAGATCATCGAGGTGCGCAGCCCCGTCGTGGGCATTCTTCAGCAAGTGCATGCACGGCGTGGTGAACTCATCCGCAAGGGCGATTTGCTGGTCACCATCGAGTCGAGCGTTGAGCAAAGCGCGGCCGACACGGCGCGCTTTCGCAGCGAAGCGCAGGGTGCCTTGTTGCTGTCGCAGAACAAGCTGCGTGCGGCACGCGAAAAGGCCAAGCGGCACCAACAGCTGTACGAAGAAGAGTTCGTCTCGGCGCAGGCGCGTGACGACGCGGCGGCTGAACAGAAGCTGGCTGAATCGGAACTCAAGACCGCCGAAGAGAACAGCCAGTTGGCCAAGCTTGAGCATCGCCAATCACTCGACCAGTTGAAGCGCCGCGTGCTACGCAGCCCCTTCAATGGCGTGGTGATGGATCAATATTTCTACCCCGGCGCACTGGTCGATGCAGGCGAGGGCAAGAAGCCCATCCTCAAGATTGCGCAGACACAACCACTGGCCGTGCAAGCCATCTTGCCGTTCCGATTCTTCCCGCAAGTGAAGCCCGGCGCGAAGGTGGTGGTGGTGCCTGAGAAGCCGTTCACACGCGAGATCTCTGCACGCATTCGCACGGTCGATCGCGTGATTGATTCAGCCGCCGGCACCTTCGGCGTCATCGTTGAACTCGACAACGCGCGGCATGAATTGCCGGGTGGCATTCGCTGCAAATTGCGAATTGATGCACTCACTGGCGGTTGAGGTGAAATGCATGGCTACAATGCCATCTTTCGGGGCGTAGCGCAGCCTGGTAGCGCAACTGGTTTGGGACCAGTAGGTCGCGAGTTCGAATCCCGCCGCCCCGACCATCTTCTTCATCTTTTTGGCCACGTCACTCGACAACCCGTCGCCTGACATTCGCCCCCGCTGCCCGTAGCTCAACTGGATAGAGCACCGACCTTCTAAGTCGGATGTCGGGGGTTCGAGTCCCTCCGGGCAGGCCAAGCCCAATCACCACTCCATTGCGAAGACACGGCTCTCAGCCGGTTTCGCCGCGCGCCCGCCATTGTTTGCACGATGGATGCTGGGCCAAGTGAGCGCGACCGCATTGGGTCTGCATGCAGCGGTACAGCGAGAACTGCGTGCGGTTACCGCAGGCTCCTCGCGGGTCGCTTCGCGCGACTGCGGCGCTCGCGCGCTGTTTCTCAGGTGTTGGTCTGGTTTCAGGTTTGGGGCGCTCAGTTGATTGAACGGGTGCCGCAGGCCCTGCCGAGGTGGGTTCCGAAGGAAGCGACACCTCGGCGATGCGAGACTCGGGTGCTGCGGGTGCTGCCGCTTCCTTGATTGCGCCTGTGGCTACGACGACGGGCGGAGGAACAGATGCAGGCGTGGAGGGCGCTGTTGTCACCTCTTCGTTCGCGACGATCGTGCCTGTAGACGATGGCAGCGTGTGGGGGGTTGTGTGTGGGAGGCTTAACTCGGGCAGAGGCACGCTCTTGGCGATCTCGCTCAACAGCCGGTCTTGCTGCCTCTCGTCTTGCGCCTTCCAGATGGCCATCGTCGCCATGCCCAGTACCACTGCCGCAATAGCCCAAGGCACGAGCTTCGGGTTCCTGGGGCGCGCCGGTTCGACACGGGGCCGGCGAGGCTCGCCCAACGTCGACGGTTCGCCAAAGGTGGAATCACCTCCCCGAGGGGAACTGCGGTGCAAGGGCGGGTCAATCGGCATGGGGCGTGAGTTGCGAGCCCCCGGTGGCGTGCTGCGGGACGCCCTTGGCGGGTGCTCGGCATCAATGCCGAGTCGGTCACCGAACAAGGGAAAGAACTCTGAGTGTGGTTCCTCTTTGTCGCTGCTGGCCGCAGGCGCGCTTGAAGATAGCAGCGATGGTTCCGCAGCTGCGGCAGGTGCGGCCACAGCTTCGGGCGAGGGTGCGACTTCAGACTCTGTCTGAGCGGCGGCTGGCTTCGCTGGCGCAGGTTGGGCTTCGAGCAACGCTCTGAATTCGGCGACGCTTTGTGGCCACTGCGCTGGGTCAGGGTGCAAGGCCTTGTCGATGGCGTCGACCCAGCTTGAGCTGTAGCTGAGCCCGGGATGTGCCACGCGCAAACGTGCAATCACCTCACGCAGCGAATCGCGCCGCGTGCCCAGCCCACCACTCAGCGAGGGTGGCTGGCCGCTGATGCAAAAGTGCAGCGTCGCGGCCAGCGAATGCAGATCACTGGCAGCCGTCTGCGGCAGCTCAGGGTGCCAGGCCATTGAAGCGTCGGCTGAATAGCCGGGGTCGATGGCGGCCATGAGCGACTGGGCCTTGTCGCTGACGAGGGTATAGCGAACAGCATCGAAGTCCATCAACACGGGCGGGGCTTCGGTTCGCACGAGGATGTTGGCTGGCATGACACGGCGATGCACCAAGCCGGCATGGTGAACCACCTTCAGGGCGCCGAGCAAGTCGTTGGCAAACGATCGAAGCAGGGCGTCATCGGGCGGCGCGGGCAGGCTGTGGCGCCACGACAGCAGGCTATGCCCGGCGTAGAACGGCATGACCCGATAGGCGGTGCCATTGGCTTGCCAAAGGCGTGTCACGCGCAAAAGGGAAGGGTGGTCGCAGCGCGCGAGCATTTGTGCTTCTTGCACGAAGGCACGCAGGCCTTGCGCGAAGCCGGGCGCATGCGTGGTGGCGCGTGTGATGACTTGCTGACCAAGGCCGCGCCGCGCGATGGCACCCGGCAAATATTCTTTGATGACCACCGGGCAGTCGAGCGTGAGGTCTCGTGCCAGGTAAACGATGCCAAAGCCGGTGCAGCAGATCAGGCGATCGACCCGGAACACGTCGTCGAGCAGCGTGCCCGGTGTCAGTGCGTCGGGTGAATCAGACGGATCAGCTTCCGGGTCTTGAAGGGGGAGTTCGATCATGGGCCTGGAGGGAGCTGTTGAAGGGGTCGCCAGCTGACACGGCAAGTTGCCTGCGCCATGTGTTGGCGCAGGCAGTCTGATCCGCTTCTACGGCATCGACCACTCAGGGTTCCATCGCCCCCTTCACAAGCCGGGTCTTGCGATGAATGGCTGAGTCAGCGGCGTTGGTATTGCGTTGCGCCAAAGAGCACCTCTCGTTCCTTGTCGCCCGTGATGGGTTTACGCAGATCCCCCAGCATGCTCACGCCACGTTGAACGGCGGGCCGGCCGGCGATCTCGTCGAACCAGCCTTTGAGGTGCGGGTAGTCGGACAACTCAACGCCCTGGTTCTTCCACGAGCGCAGCCACGGAAAGATGGCGATGTCGGCGATCGAATAGTCAGGCCCGCCCACGTAGCGCGACACCGCCAGGCGCTTGTCGATCACGCCATACAGTCGCTTGGCTTCGTTCGTGTAGCGCTCAATGGCGTATTGGATTTTTTCGGGCGCGTAGAGACGGAAGTGGTGCGCTTGCCCAAGCATCGGCCCCACACCGCCCATCTGGAACATGAGCCACTGCAGCACGGTGTAGCGGTCGCGGGTGGCCTCAGGAAGCAGCCGGCCGGTCTTGCCCGCGAGGTACAACAAGATGGCGCCCGACTCGAACAGCGAGATCGGTTGGCCATCGGGCCCGGCCGGATCGACGATGACCGGGATCTTGTTGTTGGGGCTGATGGCCAGGAACTCTGGCTTGAATTGATCACCCGCGCCAATGTTGATTGGCACCACCCGATAGGGCAGCCCGCACTCCTCCAGCATGATGTGAACTTTGTGACCATTGGGTGTGGCCCACGAATACACTTCGATCATCGCCATGTCTCCTGCCGGCACACCGTGCGCCGTTTGGGGCACTCTAGTGGATGCCTTCGTTCCATGTTTGATGCGCTGAAACGACTGATCGTCGGCAAGCCCCAGCCCCCGCAGTGGCCCGCAGTGGCAGCATGGGCTCAGAAGAACAAGCTGCGCTTCAAGCGCATCCGTGACGACGACGGCTTCGTGATTGATGGCGGCCCGGAAAGCAAGCCGTGGCGGCTGGAGTGGGGTCCCCCACAGCGCGCCTACATCGAAGGCCATGAGCTTCGGCTTCGCATGGAGCTGGGCCTGCCAAGTGACTGGCAAGTGATGCTCTTGTCGCAGCCTCTGCTTGAGATGCTGGAGCGCCAGACTTTCGAGCGCTTCACCGAAAGCACGCAAACCGTCATCGACGCCAACACGCCCGAAGAAATGCGCTGGCTGGCGATGTACCCCAAGGTCAGCTACCAGGCGCCCAAGCCCTTGCGCTCTCGCTTTGGTTTGATTGCCAACGTGGCGCCGATTGCAACCAACTGGGTCGAAGGCGCGCTGGCCCAACAACTCGAACAGGCCTCGGGCCGCGTGCTCGATCACGAACCACCCTTTGTGCTGATGCTGCTGCGCGGGCGCGTTTACTTGCGCACCCAGATGCCCGACCCCGACGTGGTGATGATGGGGCAGATGGTGGCGCTGTTCGAGTGCGCGGTGCTGCAGGCGCTGCGTGCCGCCGGGGCCGAAGGCGACAAGGCGAGTGGTTGGTCCAGCAGTTCGGCTTCCACCGCGTGGCAAACCCAGTTGGGGCCTGAAGAGCCCAAGGATTCACCGACGCGCTGAGCGGGTGAATTTCACCGCGCGCTGTTCTTACCGCGCGGCTCAACTCTGTTGAGCGATGCGCCAGCCCATGTCGGCCAACGGCCTTGCACCTGCTGCGGCCCGGCGGGCTTCGGCGTTGGACGCCGTGCCTTCTTCAACCCGTTTGGCAATGCCTTGCAAGATGCCAGCCATGCGGAACAGGTTGTAGGCCATGTAGAACTTCCAGTCGGCGGTCACGGCTTCAACATCCACACGGCCGGTGCGTTCGCAATAGAGGCGGATGTAGTTGGTTTCGTCTGGAATGCCCAGCGCGGCCAGGTCAAGCCCACCAATGCCCCGGAAGACGCTGGGCGCGATGTGCCATGACATGCAGTGGTAGCTGAAGTCGGCCAGTGGGTGGCCCAGGGTGGACAGCTCCCAGTCCAGCACGGCCAGCACGCGCGGTTGCGTGGGGTGGA
>JAYSYW010000118.1:0-11714 GCA_043727255.1 Rhizobacter sp.
GCACGGGCTCTTCACGCAAGTCGGCCACCAACTCGGTGCTCTGGTTCACTGGCGAAGACATTCCGTATGTGCCGAACAAGCGTTTCGGTGGTGTCTGCCTGGGCTCCAAAATCGCTCCGATTTTCTACAACACCATGGAAGACTCCGGCGCATTGCCAATTGAGTTGGATGTGAGCCAGATGGAGATGGGTGACGTGATTGAGCTGCGTCCCTACGACGGAAAAGCCCTCAAGGATGGCAAAGTGATTGCCGAGTTCAAGCTCAAGAGCGATGTGCTGTTTGACGAAGTGCGCGCAGGTGGCCGCATTCCGCTGATCGTCGGCCGTGGCCTGACCGCCAAGGCGCGTGAAGCGCTGGGTCTGCCCACCAGCACACTGTTCCGCCTGCCGTCGAACCCGGTTGATACCAAGAAGGGTTTCTCGCTGGCACAAAAGATGGTCGGCAAGGCCTGCGGCCTGCCCCTCGTCAACGGCGACCAGCCCGGCGTGCGCCCCGGCACGTATTGCGAACCCCGCATGACATCGGTGGGCTCGCAAGACACCACCGGCCCCATGACCCGCGACGAGCTGAAAGACCTTGCTTGCCTGGGCTTCAGCGCCGACCTGGTGATGCAGTCGTTCTGCCACACCGCCGCCTACCCGAAGCCGGTGGACGTGAAGATGCACCACGAGCTGCCTGACTTCATCAGCCACCGTGGCGGTATCGCGCTGCGCCCGGGCGACGGCGTGATCCACAGCTGGCTGAACCGCCTGCTGCTGCCCGACACCGTGGGCACCGGCGGCGACAGCCACACCCGCTTCCCGATCGGCATCAGCTTCCCCGCAGGCTCGGGCTTGGTGGCCTTCGCCGCCGCCACCGGCGTGATGCCGCTGGACATGCCCGAATCGGTGCTGGTGCGCTTCAAGGGCAAGATGCAGTCGGGCGTCACGCTGCGTGACCTGGTCAATGCGATCCCGCTGTACGCCATCAAGGCCGGCCTGCTCAACGTCGAGAAGAAGGGCAAGAAGAACATCTTCAGCGGCCGCATTCTCGAAATCGAAGGCCTGCCCGATTTGAAGGTCGAACAAGCCTTCGAGCTGAGCGACGCTTCCGCTGAACGCTCGGCCGCTGGCTGCACGGTGCACCTGAACAAAGAGCCGATCATCGAATACATCAACAGCAACATCACGCTGATGAAGTGGATGATCTCGGAAGGCTATGCCGACCCACGCACCCTGGCCCGCCGCATCGCCGCGCAAGAAGCGTGGCTGGCGAACCCGGAGCTCTTGAAGGGCGATGCAGACGCCGACTACGCAGCCGTGATCGAGATCGACCTGGCCGACATCCACGAACCCATCGTCGCTTGCCCGAACGACCCGGACGACGTGAAGACGCTGGCCGACGTGGCCGGCGCCAAGATCGACGAAGTGTTCATCGGCTCGTGCATGACCAACATCGGCCACTTCCGTGCGGCCAGCAAGCTGCTCGAAGGCAAGCGCGACATTCCCGTCAAGCTGTGGGTCGCCCCGCCGACCAAGATGGACGCCAAGAAGCTCAGCGACGAAGGCCACTACGGCGTGCTGGGCAACGCCGGCGCCCGCATGGAAATGCCGGGCTGCAGCCTGTGCATGGGCAACCAGGCGCAGGTGAAAGAAGGCGCGACGGTGTTCTCGACCTCGACGCGCAACTTCCCGAACCGCCTGGGCAAGAACAGCAACGTGTACCTGGGCTCGGCCGAGTTGGCTGCGATCTGCTCGAAGCTCGGCCGCATCCCGACCAAGGAAGAGTACTTGGCCGACATGGGCGTGCTGACAGCCGCCAGCGACACGGTCTACCAGTACCTGAACTTCGACAAGATTAAGGACTTCACCGACGCGGCAGAGAAGGTCAGCGCCTGACCCTTTCAGCACCAACCCAAAGCCCCGGGCCCCCAACCCGGGGCTTTTTTCATGCTGCGTAGCGCCACGATGGCTGCACCCGGCCAGCCGGGTGCTGTTCACTTCACGGCGCCAAGTACGAAAGTCGCTCTTCAAGAATCGAAGGGCAACACCTGGCCTGATCAGCAAGCAAGTTCAGCAACCTCCGTTCGCACTGAGCCTGTCGAAGTGCCGCGTGGGATTTCCACCTGCGCAGCACGCGCCGTTCGCCGCGTGCACTTCCATCACACAAAGCCGGTATTCGCTGGCTTTTTTTGTTTTGCGGTTTCTGCTGCGTCGCGCTAAAGAAGCAGCACCTTCCTGCCGTTAATCAACTTTTTGAGCGCCCGTGCGCAACTCAACATGAGGGTCAGCAATACACCGCCGATCCCGCTGCTTGAGGAAAGCGACGGATGGCCTTGGACCGTCGATTCTTTGGAGGGAGGGTATGAAAGCGCTGAACAACATCCGTCTGGGCGTCAAGCTTCTGCTTGCACCGGCACTGGCCGTCGCCTTGCTGTTGTTGGTGGGCATTGCCTGCTACGTGGGCTTGAGCCGGCAGAACGAAGCCATCCACCACATCGTTGAGCTTCGCTACCCGCAGGTGCTGGCCACCATTCGGCTGACCGAGCAATTGCAGGTGATTCAAGGCGCCACTTACCAGTTGTTGGCATGGCATGCGTCCGACTACGCGGCCGACCAGCGCGACGCGCTTCAAAAGACCATCGGCGAGCACCTCAAAACGCTCGACACCTTGGCGCAGGCCCTGGCAAGCACCACCGGCCACACCGTGGCTGAAGCCGAACTTGCCAACGCCCTGCCGCAGAAGGTGGCCACGCTCTCGAAGGGCACGCTTGCGGCCATCGACATGGCCGACACCGACCCAATGCTGGCCACCATGGTGATGGTCAAGAACGAGCCGCTGCTCAAGCAGATCCTCACCCAGGTGAGTGAACTGCGCAGCGCCCAGGAGACCCATGCCCGCGAGGCGGCGGCCACCGCAAGCCGGGCCTACGCCGTGGCGGTGTGGACCACGCTGGCGGTGGTGGGCTGTGGGCTTGCGCTGTCGCTGCTGGTGGGTTCGCTGGTGCGCACGGCAATCGTGAATTCGGTAACGCAAATCCGTGACGCCGCCCTGCGCTTGCGCGTGGGCAACCTGTCGCTCATGCAGCCGGTGGACGGCAGCGACGAAGTCGCGCGCTCGGCACAGGCGCTGGCCGACACCGTGGTCACGCTGCGCGGCACGCTGGGCAACGTGGTCGAGGCCTCGCGCCACATCGACCATGCCATTCAAGAGATCGCCCAGGGCAACGCCGACCTCTCCTCACGCACCGAAGAACAGGCCTCGCAGGTGCAGCAGGCCAGCGCCAACATGGCGCAACTGCTGTCGGCCGTGGGCGACAACACCCGCAGCGCCGACGACGCCGCCACGCTGGCCGAACAGTCGTTCAAGGCGGCCGAAGAAGGCGGGCAGATCGTCAACCAGGTGGTCGAGGTGATGGGCGACATCACCCAGTCGGCACGCAAGATCCGCGACATCACCGGCGTGATCGACAGCATCGCGTTCCAGACCAACATCTTGGCGCTCAACGCAGCGGTGGAAGCCGCGCGTGCCGGTGAGCAAGGGCGTGGCTTTGCCGTGGTGGCGGGCGAGGTGCGCACGCTGTCGCAGCGCAGCGCCACGGCCGCGAGCGAGATCAAGCAACTGATCAACGCGTCGGTGGATCGCATTGAAACCGGCGCCAACCTGGCCAACGCCGCAGGGCAGGCGATGCGCCGCATCGTCGAGGCCGCAGGCAGCTTGGCGGCCACCGTCGATCGCATCTCAGCCGCGTCGCGGGCGCAAAACAGCGGCATCGAATCAATGACGCAAGCGGTGTCGTCGATCGACGGCGCCACGCAGCAGAACTCGGCCCTGGTCGAAGAGGCCGCCGCTGCCGCCGCCATGCTGCGCAAGGAATCAGAACGCCTGATGAATGCGGTCTCGCTGTTCAAGATGGAGCCGGCCGTGGCCGGCCGCTGACTTCACCTCACTTGTCCTCACCTTTCACTCCCCCCGATTCCGCTCAACGAAAAGGAACACCGCTCATGCAACACCTGCTCCACACCGCTTCACGCGGCCTGGCCACTCTGCTGATCGGGCTGGCCTTCAGCGCAGGCGCGCTGGCTGACGAACCCGGCAAGGACGACGCCATCAAGATGGTTGAAAAGGCGGTTGGCATGCACCAGTCGAGCGGCAAGGAAAAGACGCTCGCCGCCATCAGCCAGAAAGACGGCTTGTTCCACAAGGGCGAGCTGTACGCTTTCGCCTACGACACCACGGGCGTCATCGTGGCCCACCCGGTCAACGCCAAGCTGATCGGCAAGAACATGCTTGAAGTGCCCGACCCCGATGGCAAGCTCTACCGCAAAGCCATCGTCGAAACGGCCATGGCCAAAGGCACGGGCTGGGTGGACTACAAGTACAAAAACCCAAAGAGCGGCCGCGTCGAGCCCAAGACCTCGTACTTCCGCAGGGTCGGCGATGTGATCTATTTGTGCGGCGTCTACAAGTAGGTTTTGCCACGCGCCCGAACGAGGGGCACAGGGCGCGGAGTGGCCACGCTGGCCGGTGTTTTTCTTGGATACTCGCTGCCGCCCCGCCACACAAGCCCCCTGGACATGCCACCCGCCAAGCCGCCCCGCAGAAGCCTTCTTCTTTGTTCGTTCGTGCTCGCCCTGGCCGGCTGCGCCAAGCCGCCCGCCACACCCACCACCTTTGGCCAAGACTTCAACAGCACCCGCGCCCGGCAGTTCAAGCCCGGGGTGGACACCAAGCTGGCCGTGCTGAGTGAGCTGGGCCGGCCCAAGGCCACCGACAGCTTCAGCGCCAACAAAGACCTGAGTGGCAAGAACCTGCCCCGCCCGGTCGCCATCGAGCGCGTCACCTACTACTTCAGCGACCGCGCCGCACCCGCAGCCAAACCGGGCACACACGCCTACCGATCAGCGGTGTTTCTATTCGGCGACGACACCTTGATCGACGCCAGCCACCGCAGCAGTTTTCCATCCGAAGCCATCGACTTCGACGAGCACAAGGTCAAGTCGCTGGTGAAGGGGCGGTCGAAGCAAGCCGACGTGATCGAGCTGTTTGGCAACCCCTCGGGCACCGCCATCTACCCCTCGGCCCGCGAACCCGGTGGCAGCGCATGGACATACGACGCGTTGTCGTTCGACAAGCAGGCGAACCGCTTGCTCACCAAGAAACTGGTGGTGTTTTTCAACCGCGCCAAAGTGGTGTCGCACGTCGATCTGGACCTGCCGGAGAACTGAGGGACTTCGTTCGGCGCCATGCTCCGTTCGGCGCCCCCTCCTCCGTCGGGCTGAGCCTGACGAAGCCAGCGCGCAGCTCGGTACGGGCACTTCGACAAGCTCAGTGCGAACGGGTATTTCCGTTTCGCGTCGTCCTCCGTTCGCGCACGCCTCCGTTCCGCGCCCCCCTCTCCGTTCGCACCCCTCCGTTCCCGCCCCCTCCTCCGTTCGGGCTGAGCCTGTCGAAGCCAGGGCGCAGCTCGGTACGGCACTTCGACAAGCTCAGTGCGAACGGGTATTTCCGTTTCGCGTCGTCCTCCGTTCGCGCCCCCTCCCTCCGTTCGGGCTGAGCCTGTCGAAGCCAGGGCGCAGCTCGGTACGGCACTTCGACAAGCTCAGTGCGAACGGGTATGGGGCGGGGGTAGGAGCGGAGGAGGGGCTTGTCTCCACAATTGGTTTGATTCGTCCGCTCTGCTGCGGGTGCGTTTCAACGTGTGGAGGGGACAAACCAGCGGCAAACCCAGCGGCAAGCCACTGGCAACCCACACTCCGTCACGAAGTGTGAGAAGCATGGGTCTGTGCGAAATCGCACGTGATAGCGCCACCCCGCCGCAACAACGCCGAGCCTGCAACGCACGGCGGGTGCCGCCAAGCTCAGCCGCGTTCGGGTGCGATGCCGGTCGCGTAATCCACCAACGCGCCCAAGATGTCTTGGCCGCGCTCGTCGGCGGTTTCTTGCAGTTCGTCGATGCGCTCGAAGAAAGCTTCGAGCGTGGTGAAGCCGCCCGCACCGTCAAGCAGGCGGTGCGCACAGTGCTCTTGCCACTGCCGCTGTTCGGCATCAACCAGCGTGTGCGGGAAGTTGCGGGCGCGGTAGCGGAACAGCAATTCGTCGAGCCGGTGGTCGGCGAAGGCCGGGCGCTTGTCGGCCAGTTGTTCGGGCGTGAGCGTGCGCAGGCGTTGCAGCGTGCGGCGGTCGTCGTTGCCAATGAAGCCGCCGTACAGGTCTTCATCGACATCGGGCTTTTGCGCCACGTCGGGCCGGCTGAAGATCGCCGGCCACATGCCGGCCAGCGTGTTCGCGTGGCGGGCGGCCAGTTCGGCGTGGCGCAGCGCCTGCTCCACGTCGAGCGACCACCGCTCAGCGGCCTGCGGGCTCAGTGTTTTCAGGTTGCCCACCACGATGGGCGACTTGTTGATGTGGATGGTCTTGATGGGCAGCCGCGTGGTGCCTTCGGGCAATTCGTCGGCCTTGGTGAACATGCGCTGGCGAATCGCATCAACGCCCAGCGTGAACAGCTCGGTCGGGTCGAAGGCCAGGTCCCACACGATGACTTCGTTCTTGTTGGTGGGGTGCGGCGCCAGCGGCCACACGATGGCCACGCAGCCCCTCTCCACGCCGTACATGCCCGACACATGCAGGAAGGGCCGGCCCACGCCCATCTCTTTCACCACCTCGTCTTTGCGGCGCAGGCGCAGGCAGAAGTCCCACAGCTTGGGCTGGCGTTGTTTGATCAGGCGCGCCAGCGCGATGGTGGCGCGCACGTCAGACAACGCATCGTGCGCCGCCTCATGGCCAATGTGGTTGGCGGCGGTCAGGTGCTCGAGCTTGAACGATGGCCGGCCATCGTCGTGCTTCGGCCATTCGATGCCCTCGGGCCGCAACGCCCAGGTGACACGCACCACGTCAAGCAAGTCCCAGCGGCCGCAGCCGTTTTGCCACTCGCGCGCATACGGGTCGATGAGGTTGCGCCAGAACAGGTGGCGCGTCACCTCGTCATCGAAGCGGATGGTGTTGTAGCCCACGCCCACCGTGCCCGGCCGGGCCAGTTGCTGCTCGATCACGTCGGCAAACGCATGCTCGGCCACACCTTGCGCCAGGCAGGCTTGGGGCGTGATGCCAGTGAGCAGACAGGCCTCGGGGTCGGGCAGGCTGTCGGGCGCGGGCTGGCAATAAAGCATCACCGGCGCGTCGATCTCGTTCAGCTCGGCATCGGTGCGGATGCCCGCAAACTGCGCCGGCCGGTCACGGCGCGGCACGCGGCCGAAGGTTTCGTAGTCGTGCCAGAAGAAGCTGAAGTCGGTCATGCGCGGCACATCGGGTGGGTTGCGGGGCGGGTTGCGGGTGGCATTACACCGCACCCGTTCAGGCAGGCTTGGCCACATCCTGGCGGCCCCGGGCGCGGCAGCCATCCGCTAAGCTTGCGGCCCCCTCCCTGACACGCCACTTTTTGCGAAAGCCTGAGCCATGACCCGCGTATTCAACTTCAGCGCCGGCCCCGCCGCCTTGCCCGAGCCGGTGCTGCGCCAGGCAGCCGATGAAATGCTCGACTGGCATGGCTCGGGCATGTCGGTGATGGAGATGAGCCACCGGGGCAAAGAGTTCATGTCGATCCACGCCCAGGCGCTGGCTGATCTGCGCGAGTTGCTGAACGTGCCGGTGAACTACAAGGTGTTGTTCCTGCAGGGCGGCGGCATGGGCCAGAACGCGCTGGTGCCCATGAACCTGCTGCGCGGCAAAACGAGTGCCGACTATGTGAACACCGGCGAGTGGGCATCGCGCTCGCTGGCCGAGGCGCGCAAGTACTGCACCGTCAACGTGGCCGCCAGTTCAGAGTCCGACGGCTTTCGCAGCATCCCCAAGCAAGACACCTGGAAGCTCGACCCGAACGCCGCCTACGTGCACATCTGCGCGAATGAAACCATCGGCGGCATTCAATACCACTGGACGCCCGACACCGGCAGCGTGCCGCTGGTGGCCGACATGTCTTCCGAGATCCTGTCGCACCCGGTGGACGTGAGCCGCTACGGCGCCATCTACGCCGGTGCGCAAAAGAACATCGGCCCCTCGGGCGTGACGTTGGTGATCGTGCGCGAAGACCTGCTCGGCCAGTCGCTGCCCATCACCCCCACCGCGTTCGACTACAAGCACCAAGCCGACAACGACTCGATGCTCAACACCCCGCCCACCTACGGCATCTACATCGCCGGGCTGGTGTTTCAGTGGCTCAAGGCCCAAGGCGGGCTGGCCGCGATGCAAGCGCTCAACCGCGCCAAGGCCGAGCTGCTGTACGGCCATCTGGACGCGAGCAGCCTCTTCTACAGCCCCGTGGCGCGCGACGACCGTTCGCTGATGAACGTGCCCTTCAAGCTGCGCGACGAGTCGTTGAACGACGCCTTCCTGAAGGGTGCCGAAGAACGCGGCATGGTGCAGTTGAAGGGCCACCGGCTGGTGGGCGGCATGCGGGCGTCGATCTACAACGCGATGCCCCTGGAAGGCGTGCAGGCGTTGGTGGGCTACCTGAAAGAGTTCGAGGCGCGCAAGGGCTGACGCTGCATCGCGCTACAACGAAGGAGCCCCGTGGTTCACCCCGGGGCTTCCGGCGAACACGTGACCCTTTGCGACATACACGGGCTCCGCACATGCGGAGCCCGCTTGTTTCGCCCAAGAGGCGCAAAGTGCCGTTCAGCGCTTGCAGGCTCCTCGGAGGTCCGAGCCCATCTGCAACTGGAGGTCGGCGAGGGCGCTGTCGAACGCAGCTTGTATTTCACTCTCCGAGCTGGACCAGTTGACGCTGCCATCGACACCTCGATACGTCTTGGTAAGAAGCGAGGCGCCGCCACCCACACCCTTCACGCGCACGACAAGGTTCGCCGATTTCAAGGTGCCGAGCGAGTGGATGTACGTCTTCAGGATCTCGATGCGCAGTTCGGTCGGTGCGCCATCGCGGGTGTATCCCGGGATGGCCGCGATGCCTTTTGCGAACCATTCGGTGAACTCTTCGCCATCGACACGTGTGCGACCGACAACGCCCAGACTGGTGTTCTCCCGAAGGTCATCGATCGACCTCACGGAGAACCGACAGTCGCCGGCATCTACAACAACAGCTTGCATAGCGCTAGACGGCAGGGATTTCATCCCCGCCACCCGGTCGGCTGCGCAACCCGTCGCCAGCACGCATGCCGCCGCAGCAATCAGCCCGACGAAATGGTGCAGGCGCCTCACCGGACCACGGTTCCAGCAGCCGTGCCGGTGGTCGTTGCCTTGAGCGGCGCAGCGTCAGCTGTCGCAGACGCCGTAGTCTTGAAGTGCAGCGAACCGTTGGGGTGGCGAAGCAGTTGGCCGCCATTGCCCTCTGAGACCAGCTCCGCCTGAACGCCATTGCCCATGTCCACCTTGGTGAGCGCCACGCCTGCGGCATCGGGTACGCGCTGCAGGTCTTCTGCCAGCAGCACCCCCACTTGAGACACACCCGCCAAGAGGCTGGACCGCAGCAGGCGAGCACTGTCCGCCTTCCAGGCCGCGACGTGATCCGACGGGCTTGCGCCCTGTGTCGGAAGCTTGGCTGAGTAGACAAGGTCGACGCGATAGACCGTGTTGTTGACGCTCAGCAACGCATCTTGCGCATCGGCCGGGATTGCCGCTGGCAAACCCGCCGCCGTGCGGGCTGGGGCGCTGCGTGGATAGATGTTGCCCAGGGCAAGAATTTCCAGCGTCGAAAAGTCCTTCGACAGGCGGTACTCGACATTGACGTACATGACGGCGCTCGACTTGGACGCCCGGAATGACTCCTCATAAGCCTTGCCGTCGACGGTCTTCGTCACCGCCACGTCCGAGAGTTGCATGCCTGGCACCCTTTGAAGCGAAGTCTTCAACGATTCGCTCATCAGTTGATCGAACTTCAGATCAACGATTTCATCCTTGAGTGGCCGCACGAGTTCGTCTGCGACCTTCGCACGCGACGCATTGACGTTGGCGTCCACGGCACCCATTGCACCGCCGCAAGCTGCGGCCAGAAGAATTCCGAGCCCAGGGATTGAGCCGCACACGACGGCTGCAGTCGCTCCAGCAGCCGATGGCTCGAAGGCGGCGTACAGCTCGGGCTGCTTGATGCCGACCTTCACATCGACCGGCTGAATGGCCGGCGCCACGCTGCGGCTCAGGGGTTGCGAGACACGCATGCCGGCGCAGCCGACCAATGCGAACGAAAAAAGTACCGGCAACACGGCACGACGGTATGCATTCATGGAAAGTTCCCTCCCAAACAATTGATGGATTTTTTGCCTGCGACTCGACATGCGGCCGTCGGCCCCAGCCACGTGCGGGCCGGTTCGCTGCTGGACGTTCCCCAACGATCGCAGCGAGGCGGGCAGTATACGAATCACCTTCGAGGACGCTACCGAGTTGCGACCCCAACGCCCGAGGGCGACGTGTCACCGGCCCAGAGCCGCCGCACTTCACCGAGGGCATGCGCTGGGCTGCGTGCTCGTGATGGTGATGAGGTGCCCCGTTCAGGTAGCCGCTGCCCACCCGCTGCCGGCTGCGGGAAATCCGCCTTCACCCGCCCCCAACAGCCCCTGACCCCAGGCTGAACAAACACCCGCCAAGATGGCGGGTCAAGAGCTCGAAACACCCCTCGGCCACCCCCTGACCAACGGCCCAAGACGGGCCTTCAGTTCGCCCAGCAAGCGCCGATAACCCCAAGGCCTGTTCCCACAACAGGCGGATGCGGCTCCGCATCTCTTGTATGCACAAGCTGGCTGCCCCAACCGCGCCAACACCGTTCGTGACGTAGTGCACGACCGTCCGGGAAGACCCCACGCATTTCACGAAGTGGCCGGTTTAGCCCCCGCAAATCCACCTTAAGTCGGGGGGATACAGGACCGATATTCCGACGGAACGGGAAGGGAGCCTCGTGTGGGTGTCGCTGAAATGACACCGACGACGGACGCCTCGGCCCAAGAAATACCGAAAGAAACCCCGACTCCACACGTCCAGCCGTCCGATGCGCACCGCCTACCCGCCCTTTGAAAACACGGCCCTTTGCCGTGTGGGCGTGCGCTCGATGTCGGGGTGCGCTGTAGCCGCCGACCGAACTCAGTAATCCAGAGCAAAAAGGAATCTCCCAATGGCCACGATCATTACCTCCCTGTCCACAACGCAGATCGCCGGTTTGTCGACGAGAACGATCGCAGGCTTCGACACGGAGGACTGGGCGGCGTTCAGCACGAACCAGATCATGGCGTTGACGACCTCACAGGTGGCTGCGATCTCGACCTTGGGCATCTCGGCCCTCTCGACCACGCACATGGGGGCGTTCGAGACAAACGACATTCGCGCTTTCACGACGAATTCGATCCGCAACCTCAGCTCTGACCAGCTCGACGCGCTCAACAGCACGCAGGTGGCCGCCCTCACCACCGGCCAGGTGATGGCGCTCACCACAACGCAGATTTCGACACTCGGCACCGCCGACCTCAACGCGCTCAGCAGCACGCAGTTCGCGGCGCTAACCACGGGCCAAGCCGGGGCGCTGAACACAGACCAGATCGCGGCCCTCGAAACCGCCGACCTGCGCGCCCTCTCCACGGGCGCGCTTCGCGCTTTGAACAGCGACCAATTGGCCGCCTTGAACAGCGACCAGATCGGCGCCCTCTCGACCACCCAAGTGGCCGCGCTCTCCACCACCCAAGTCGCCGGCCTGAACAGCGATGACCTGAACGCGCTGAACAGCACCCAGGTGGCCG
>JAYSYW010000119.1:0-28305 GCA_043727255.1 Rhizobacter sp.
GGCGTCTGCGACCTCGGTGATGCCGGCTGCAGCGAGACCGTCCAACAGGAGGTCACGGTTGGCGCGGTAGCGAAGCACGTGCCCGTCGAGCTCGGGTTGGGCGTCGAACGCAGCAAGGCCCACGACCTGGGAGATGTGGGGTGCGCAGATGTACAGGTTCTGCTGCAGCCGCTCGAACGCGTCCGTCAGCGGATCGGGTGCGACCACCCAGCCCAGCCGCCAACCGGTCATGCTGAAGTACTTCGAGAAGCTGTTGATCGAGATGACGTCGTCGCCGTGGGCCAGGGCGCTTTGGTCGAAAGCCTCGTCGAAGCTCAGCCCGAGGTAGATCTCATCGACCATCGTGAAGCCACCGCGCTGGCGAACCGCCTCGACGATGCGGCGCATCTCGTCGGGCGCGATCGATGTGCCGGTGGGGTTGGACGGCGAAGCCAGCAGCACGCCCCGGGTGCGTTCGGTCCACGCGGCCTCGACGCTGGACGCGTCAAGCTGAAAGCGGTGTTCGGGCGAGGCCGGCAGCAGCACCGGCACGCCATCGGCCGCAGCCACGAAATGCCGGTTGCAGGCATAACCCGGGTCGGACATCAGCACCTCGTCGCCCCGTTCGACCAGGGCCAGGCAAGCGAGATGCAGGGCGGCCGAGGCGCCAGCGGTGATGACGATGCGCTCGGGCGCGATGTCGAGCCCGAAGCGCTGCGCATACCAAGCGCTCAAGCGTTCGCACAGGGCCGGCAGGCCGGTGGCCCGCGTGTACTGGGTCAGGCCTTGATCGACGCACTGCTGCGCCGCTTGCCGCACCAGAGGCGGGGCGGTGAAGTCGGGCTCGCCGATGTTCAAAAAGATCATCGGCTCGCCGCCTTGCGCTGGGTCGCAGGCGGGGCTGCGGGCGATCACGCCGGCAGCCTTGGCGCACTCCATCACGTAGAAGGGCTCGATGTGGTCGAGCCTGGATGCGAGCTTCATGCGGTTGTCATGTGCCGTTCAAACGCGCAGCCGTAAGCGGGCGCGTTACTTGCGCGAGGCGCGGTAGGCGTCCACTTCGGCGGGGCGCAGGTCGGCGGCGGCCTTGTCGAGCACACCGTTGACGTATTTGTGGCCGTCGGTGCCGCCGAAGCTCTTGGCCAGTTCGACCGCCTCGTTGATCGCCACCCGGTAGGGGATGGAGATGCAGTGCTTCAACTCGTAGACACCAATCATCAGCACGCCGTGTTCGATGGGCGACAGCTCGCTGGTTTTGCGGTCCACGTGGCGTGCCAGCACCGCGTCGATGTCGGAGGCTTCATTGATGCAGCCGTGCAGCAGGGCATCGAAGTGCTGCGGGTCGCACTTGTCAAAGCCTTCTTGCTCGCGCATGTGGGCTTCGATCACCTTGGGTTCGGCGCCGGAAATCAGCCATTCGTACAGCCCTTGCAGCGCCACCTCGCGCGAGCGGCGGCGGGGCGACATCTTGGTGGGGCCGCCCTTGTTGCCAGCGGGGCGTGACGGGGGTCGCGTCTTCTTGGGTGTTTCTTCGGTCACGACAGCTCGTCCAGCAAATGGGTCATCTCGATCGCCACGCGGGCCGCGTCACGGCCCTTTTCATCGACGCGTTCCCAGGCCTGGGCCTCGGTTTCAACGGTCAGGATGGCGTTGGCGATCGCAATCTGGTGGTCCAGCGACACCCGGCTCACGCCGGCACCGCTTTCGTTGGACACCAGCTCGAAGTGGTAGGTCTCGCCGCGGATGATGCAGCCGAGGGCGATCAACGCATCGAAGCGTTCGCTGTCGGCCATGGCCACCAAGGCCACCGGCACTTCCAGGGCGCCGGGCACGGTGACGTGCGTGATGTGCTTGGCCGACACGCCGAGCGACTGCAGTTCGGCGATGCACGCCGTGGCCAACTGGCCCGTGATCTTCTCGTTGAAGCGGGCCTGCACGATGCCGATGCGCAAGTCGGTCCCGTCCAGAGCGGGTGCCTGGCCCTTGTCAGCAGCTTGCATTGAAATCCTTGAAAAAGTTCGTTCGGTGATCAGCGTTCGGCGGCCACGAAGCCGGTGACCTCCAGGCCGTAGCCAGCCATGCTGGGCATGCGGCGTGGGCTGCCCAGCAGCTTCATCTTGGTCACGCCGAGTTCGCGCAAGATTTGCGCGCCGATGCCGTAAGTGCGCAGGTCCATCTGGCCGCGTGTGCGGCTCTCGGGTGTGGGCGATTCACTCAGGTGCGGCAGCAGCGCCTGCACGTCTTCACCGCAGTTCAGCAACACGGCCACGCCGCATTCGCTGGCTTGCAGCGCGGCCAGCGCCTTGGGCAGCGGCCACGAGTGTTCGTTGGTGCCGACGTCCAGCAGGTCCATCACCGACAGCGGCTCGTGCACGCGCACCAGCACTTCGTCGCCGGCCTGGATGCGGCCCTTGCTCAGTGCCAGGTGCAGGCCGCCGGTGCGGTCTCGGAAGGCGCTGCAATCGAACACGCCTTGCGCCGTGGTGAGCGGGCGATGGCTCAGGCGCTCGATCAGGCTTTCGTTGCGGCTGCGGTAGCCGATCAAATCGGCGATGGTGCCGATCTTCAGGCCGTGTTCTTTGGCGAAGACTTCCAGGTCCGGCAGGCGGGCCATGGTGCCGTCGTCTTTCATGATTTCGCAGATGACCGAGGTGGCGCTCAGGCCGGCCATGTGGGCCAGGTCGCAGCCGGCTTCGGTGTGCCCGGCGCGCATCAGCACGCCGCCGTCTTGGGCTTGCAGCGGGAAGATGTGGCCCGGCTGAACCAGGTCGCTGGGCTGCGAGTCTTTGGCCACGGCCGCCTGGATGGTGCGGGCGCGGTCGGCAGCTGAAATTCCGGTGGTCACGCCGGTCGCCGCTTCGATCGACACCGTGAAGGCGGTGCCGTGCTGGGTGCCGTTGCGCGTGGTCATGGGCGGCAAGCGCAGGCGCTCGCAGCGTTCGCGCGGCAACGTCAGGCAGATGAGGCCCCGGCCGTAGCGCGCCATGAAGTTGATGGCTTCTGGCGTGACGTGGTCGGCGGCGAGCACGAGGTCGCCTTCGTTTTCGCGGTCTTCCTCGTCAACGAGGATGACCATGCGGCCAGCCGCCAGTTCGGCGATCAGTTCGGGGACAGGAGAGATAGGCATCGGCGGATTTTAGGCGGGCGGTGGCGTGCCTCGGTCTTTTCAACGCCAAGGCGCAAAGAGGAAGACCAAGAACCCAAAGATTTCTTGGCGTTCTTGGCGTTCTTGGCGGCTTTTCCTTTGCGCCTTGGCGTTGAAAAGACCGGGCCTTGCCCCCGACCTGCTCAAGACGATCGGAGCATGCGTTCCACGTAGCGCGCGATCAGGTCGATTTCGAGGTTGACCGCGTGCCCGGCTTTCAGAACGCCAAGCGTGGTGTGTTCCAGCGTGTGCGGGATCAGGTTGATGCTGAATTCACAGCCGTCCGCCAAGTCCGTCACACGGTTCACGGTGAGGCTGACGCCGTTGACGGTGATCGAGCCTTTGTAGGCCAGGTACTTGCCCAGCGCGGCGGGCGATTGGATGCGCAAGTCCCACGACTCGCCCACCGGCTCGAACGACACCACATGCCCGATGCCATCGACATGCCCGCTGACGATGTGGCCGCCCAGGCGGTCGTGCGCGCGCAGCGCCTTTTCCATGTTGACAGGGCCCGGTTCGCCCAGGCCGGTGGTTTTGTCGAGGCTTTCGGCCGAGATGTCGATGGTGAAGTGGCCCGCTGCGGTGTCGAAGGTGGTGACGGTCATGCAGGCGCCGTTGAGCGCGATGCTGTCGCCCAGCTCCACGTCGCTCAGGTAACCCGCAGGTGCCTGGATGGTGAGCCGCTTGCCGTGGCTGGTGTCGCTGCCGAGGGCTTGGGCCTGGGTGATGTGGCCGATGCCGGTGATGAGTCCAGTGAACATGGGGTGGTTCTCAAGCAGAAAGCGCGGGTCGCGCGATCACGCGCAGGTCGTCGCCGACGCGTTCAATTTGGTGAAAGTGCAGCACCACGCTGTCGGCCAGCCGTTCCAGCGGGCCGAAGGCGGCCAGCTCACGGCCGGTGCCCAGCAGCTTGGGCGCGATGTAGACCAGGTATTCGTCGACCAGCCCCTCGCGCACGAACGAACCGCTCAGCTTGGCGCCGGCTTCAACATGCAGCTCGTTGATGCCACGTGCGGCCAGGTCGGCGAGCACGGCGGCCAGATCGACCTTGCCCTGCGCATTGGGCAGGCATTGCAGCTCTGCGCCGCGTGCGCGCAAGGCGTCTTCACGGGCCGCGTGGTGGGCGGCTGTGTAGATCAACACCTGCCCGGGGGCGTCGAGGATGCGTGCCGATGGCGGCGTGGTGAGTTGTGAATCGACGATCACCCGCAGCGGTTGCAAGGCCGAATCGACGAGGCGCACGTCGAGCCGGGGGTTGTCGTCTTGCACCGTGCCCACGCCGGTGAGCAGCGCGCCGGCGCGTTTGCGCCAAGCATGGCCGTCGGTGCGTGCGGCTTCGCCTGTGATCCATTGGCTGGCGCCGTTGTCCAGCGCCGTGCGGCCGTCGAGCGACACCGCCGACTTGAGCCGCACCCAAGGCCGTCCGCGTTGCATGCGTGAGAAAAAGCCGATGTTGATTTCACGGGCTTCGTCGGCCAGCAATTCCGTCTGCACCTCGATGCCGGCGGCGCGCAAACGTGCACTGCCTTGGCCGGCGACCAGCGGGTTGGGGTCTTGCAACGCGGCCAACACGCGGCCCAGGCCGGCGGCCACCAGCGCGTCGCAGCAAGGGGGCGTGCGGCCGTGGTGGGCACAAGGCTCCAGCGTCACATAGGCGGTGGCGCCGCGAACGTCTTCACCCCGGGCGGCCGCATCGCGCAGCGCCATCACTTCGGCGTGGGCTTGGCCGGCGCACTGGGTGAAGCCCCGCCCCAGCACGCGGCCTTGGGCGCCGGTGATGACGCAGCCGACGCGCGGGTTCGGGTCGCTCAGGCCGATGGACTGCAGCGACAGCGCAAGCGCCTCGCGCATCGCGGACTCGTCGGTGGGGTGGTGGGAAGGGGCTGCGGGCGTTGTCGTCATGGCATCGCGGCCGGCAGGTCAGGGCTGGTGCTGAACCGTGCGTGCCGAGCCGCCATTGTGCGTTGCCGCGTCGCCCGGGCAGGGCAGCTCGCCGCGAATCACCACGAAGTTCTGCTGGTGCAGCGCGCCTTGAATGTCGCGGTAGCCATCGGCGTGCGCGGCGCCGAAACGGCAGATGCGGTGCTGGCCGGTGGTTGTGCCCAGCACCCAGCCTTGCGGCTCGAACACCAGCCGGCCCGACCAGCGCGCGTCGATGACGAGGCAGGTGAAGCTGACGAAATGTTCATCCAGCTCGACAAGGCTGCTGGCGCCAAGCGCGGTGGCCGTGCTGTCGATGGGCACGGACTGCGTGCGGGTCTGGCCGCCGATGCGCAGGCGCACGGTCTTCATCGCCTGGCTGTCGCAAGTGGCCGGGCCGGACGACGGCCCGCTCAAGGCGAGCTTGATGCTCAACGGCAAAGGCAAGTCGTTGGCATGGCGCACATCGGGCGCCGCGCCGAGCGCAAAGCGCAGGTGGCCGCTGAGCAAGCTGCCTCGGATGCGGTCGCACTCGGCGAGGTGCGCTGTGGTGAGCTGCCGCGTGCCGACGTTGCCGGGCACCGCGCAACGGGCGACCACCTCGCCGCCGTGGTGGCCGAGCACCCACGCGATCAGGCCGCGTTCATTGGGCTTGATGGCGCTGCGGCCGTTGCCCAGGTCTTGGGCACCACGTGGGATGTTCGCGTGGCGGCCCAGCGGGCGGCTCACCGACAGCGCGCTGGGTGGCAAGGTCAGCGCGGCCGAATAGACCGGTGCAACGCCGGCAATGGCCGAGGCCAGCGTCACCTGTTGGCGGTGGCCGCCGCGGTCGTCCCACGCCACCTGCACGGTGGTGGTCTTGAGGGCCAGCCCCGCATGAGCCGCCACCACCCGCCGTGTCATTTGGTATGGGGTGGCCGGCGTTTCCATGTCGCTCTGACCGTCGGTGACCGCATCAAGGCCTGCGGTCAACGCGCGCAGGCGCTCCATCTCTTGCTGTGACAGCCGCACGGCTTCGCTGCGTTGGCGGGCGATGTCGGCGTCGAGCCGCAACGTTGATTGCAGCCGCTGCGCCCCCAGCAGAGAAAGCGACAGCACGAGGAAGGCCACCAGCACTTCGATCAGGCTGCTGCCGCGTTGATGGACCGAACCGATGCGCATGGTGGGTATTCAGAAGTCGCGCCAACTGCCAGGCACGCGGGCAAAGCTGCCGGCGTGTTGGCGCAGGCGCTCGATGACATCGGCGTCGTGGTGGATGTCGGTGTTGCCGCCGGGGGCGAAGAGGGTGTCGATCAACACGGCGCCGTGGATCTGCGTGCCGGCCCCGCTGTCAGCCCATTGGCTCGATGTGCCGTAGACCACGCCGTGGATGACCACCGGCGCGTCGAAGCGCACCGGCCCATCGACCACCAGCAGCACGGGCCGCTGCGGCGTGCCGAACATCGCAGGTTGGCTCAGGTGCAGCCCGCCGTTCAGCCACACCAAAGGGTTCTTGACGCCGCTGCCGATGGCTTGTGCAAGCGCTTGGTCGCATGCGGTTTCGCAGTCGACGCGGACGGCCGCCGGCTGCTCGCGCCACGCCGTGCGGCTTAAGCGGAACACGTTGGCGAAGAGGCTCGCGCTGTTCAGCGTGGCCAGTTTGGGGTCAAGGTCGAGCACCGAAGCCTGCGCAGGGGCACCCGGGCTGCTGCTCAAGCGTGCGGTGCCGGTGTCGATCGCCCCGCCCGCATGCACGGTGACGCCGCTGCCATCGGCCCGTGTGTGGTGGATGCCGATGAACGAGCCGCTGAGGTCCGCATCGCCCCGCACAGTGAGGGCGGCGCTTGGCGCCAAGCCGAGGCCGGGAATGCGCGCCACGACGACCTGCGTCTGCGTGACGGCATCGGGCCGTTCTTCGCTGCCCTCGGCGCACGAGGCGGTCGTGCCAATGCAGGCGCTGGATTGGAGCTCGACCTGGCTCAGATGTGCATCGGCTTGCAGACGCAGCCCAAAGCCGGCTGTGGCTGCGCCCGCCGTGGGCCGTGTGGCCGCGCCGCTGGATGGGCAATGGCACACCCAGCCCTTGCTGGCATGTGCGCAGGCAGCTTGCATCGCTTGTGAAGATGCGGCGCGCTCTGCAAGGCGTTCGCGGAAGGTGTTTGCGCCCACGGTGTCGGTGGGCAGGCATTGGTCGTCGACACGTTCGTTGCTGTTGAGCATCGCCAGCGCCCATTCGAGGCCCGCTTCGCTGGCCTCGAATGCCTGGCTGGCACGTTGCTGGTTGGCGGCGGTGCGTTGCTCGAACACGAGGCCACGGTGCACGAAGCCGACCGACAGCAGGCCCAGCAGCGCCAGCACCAAAGCCACTGTCAGCGTGGCGCCGCCGCGTTGATGAGCCTGCGGCTTCATGTGGCGCAGGCCCCGACGACCCGGTCGTTGCGCAGCCGCACGGTGACTTGCACGTGGCGAGTCACCGTGGCATCGCCGGCCGCCCGGCCTTCGATGCGCAAGGCGACGCTGCGCACTTCGTGGTGAGGCGTGCAGGCAGCGGCCGACTCGGGCGGGCAGGGCACGGTGCAGAAATCACCGAGGGGCGTGTCTTGCACCTGCGGGGTGATGCGCAAGGCGGTCACCTGCAACGTGCCGGCATCCGTCATGGCCTGCCAGGGGGCGTCGCCCACCTTCATCTCGATCACGCCCTGGCGCAGCCGATAGCCGAAGGTGTTGGCGTCATGCCCGGGCGCGGGCTCATGGCCGAAGCGCAGCTGGCTGGCGTCGGTGGTCCAGGTGTCGTGCGGGTTGGCAAGGCCTGCCCAGACGCGCTCTTCGGCGCGCCGCCAATGCCCGGCCCGCCGCAGGCCGCGCGCCATCAGGTCGGCGCTGGCGCGCAGGTCTTGCATCAACCGCGCTTCCAGCAACAGGCTGCGGCTTTCGCGCAGGTGGCTGGTCATGCCCATCAGGCCGACAGACACGACGAAGAGACCCAGTGCCATGCCGATCATCAGTTCGACGAGGGACACGCCAGCCTGGCGGCTTCGCGGCGTGCTCACAGGTTCCAGCAGCGCTTGTTGAGGGCGGAGGGGTTGGCGGCGCCGGTGTCGGAGCCGGAGGCATGCCGCAGGTTGCCGTCTTCGATGCTCAGGCGCATCACCCGGCAATCGGCATCGGCGGCTTGCAGCCCGGTGGCGGTTGCGGTGGCCACGAAGCCAGTGGCCTGTGCTTCGGCGATGTCGATCCGGTAGTGGCCCATGGGCGAGGTGCCGGACACGCGCAGGTCATCCAGCGTGGCGTAGGCGGCGGCATTCGAGCGCCAGCGTTCCTGCGTGGCATGCACTTGCATCAAGGCCGTCAACGCGTCGATGCGACGGGCTTTCAGCACCACGCCCTGAAAGCTGGGGTAGGCAATGCTGGCCAGGATGGCGGAAATGGCGGTTGCCACCATCAGCTCGATGAGGGTGAAGCCGGCGGCACGCTTCGGTGTGGGGTGAGACAGTTTTTTCATGTCGGCCCTCAGCACGCGCGGTAGCCAGACACCGCAGCTTGCGGTGAACATGAACGCACCCGGCCCATCAGGTTGACCACCTGGTGCACCGCGCGCTCTTGTGTGCCCACCACCCGCAAGGTGCCCGTGGGCGAGGCGGTGCCCAGCATCGGCTCGAACGCCACCGAGCGGACGTTGGCCTGCACCCGCACGGCATCGCCAGCGGCCCAGCCCACGGTCTTGATCTGCCGCGCATTGCCGCTGCATGCGGCAGGCTGGTTGTCGTGGCGGTCGGCGCAATGGCAATCGGCCGCCGCGCCGGTGTGAACGACGTAGCACCCGGCATGAATGCTGAGCCGGATCGGCTGGTTGCGGGCGACCGCTTCGGATCGTGCAAACTGAATGTCGGCCGCCAATTGGGTGGCCATGCCGTCGATGCGCCGCGTGGCGATCAGGCTTTGCATCGACGGCAGCGCGCTGCTCGCCAAGATGCCCATCAGCGCCATCACGACGCAACTTTCAACCAAACTCACGCCGCGTGTTTGCAGCCGTGATGCCCGTCGATTGAATCGACTTTTGTGCATGCCCATCTCCCTGTGAATCCCTGGCCTGCACTGTAGGAAGGCAGGTCAAAAGTCACGATCCCCAAGGGGGACGAAAGAGGCGGGATATCAGGCACCCGAGCGGTGTCGCCCGGTTGGGGGGAGGTGTCGGCGCGCGACCTCAGATGTCGCGGATCAACTGCCGGAATTCATCCACATCTTCAAAGCTGCGGTACACAGACGCGAAGCGCACATAGGCCACTTTGTCGATGCGCTTGAGTTCGCGCATCACCAGTTCGCCCAGCTTGGTGGACGCCACTTCCTTGGCGCCGGTGTTGAGCAGCTTGTCTTGAATGCGCTCCAGCGCCGCGTCGATCTGTTCGACGCTGACCGGACGCTTGCGCAGCGCCAGCGTCATTGATGCGCGGATCTTGTTTGCCTCGAACTCGGCCCGGGTGCCGTCTTTCTTGACCACCGAGGGCAACGCGATTTCAGCGCGTTCGTAGGTGGTGAAGCGCTTGTCGCAGCTCTGGCAGCGGCGCCGGCGGCGCACGACATCGCCCTCGTCGGACTCACGCGTCTCGACGACCTGGGTTTCTTCGTGGCTGCAAAAGGGGCAACGCATGTCGGGTCAGATGAAATGAAAACAGCCCGTGGGGTGCACGGGCCGTGGGTTCGATCAGCGGTAGACGGGGAAGTCGCGCGTGAGCGCGGCCACCTTCTCACGCACGGTTGCCAGGTTGGCCTCGTCGTGCGGGTTGTCCAGCACGTCGGCCACCAGGTTGGCGGTGGCGCGGGCCTGTTCTTCCTTGAAGCCACGTGTCGTCATGGCCGGCGAACCGAGCCGGATGCCGCTGGTGACCATCGGCTTTTGAGGGTCGTTCGGAATGCCGTTCTTGTTGCAGGTGATGTGCGCGAGGCCCAGCACGGTTTCGGCTTCCTTGCCGGTGATGCCCTTGGGGCGCAGGTCCACCAGCATCACGTGCGACTCGGTGCGGCCGCTGACGATGCGCAAGCCGCGCGCCGTCAGCGTCTCGGCCATCGCCTGGGCGTTTTTCACCACTTGCTGTTGGTAGGCCTTGAACTCGGGCGACAGCGCTTCCTTGAAGGCCACCGCCTTGCCAGCGATCACGTGCATCAGCGGGCCGCCTTGAATACCCGGGAAGATGGCGCTGTTGATCTTCTTGGCGATGTCTTCGTTGTTCGTCAGGATGACGCCGCCGCGTGGGCCGCGCAGGCTCTTGTGCGTGGTCGAGGTCACGACGTCGGCGTGCGGCACCGGGTTCGGGTACACGCCAGCGGCAATCAGCCCGGCGTAGTGCGCCATGTCCACCATGAAGTAGGCGCCGATGGCCTTGGCGACCTTGGCGAAGCGCTCGAAGTCGATGCGCAGGCTGTAGGCCGACGCGCCAGCGATGATCAACTTGGGCTTGTGTTCGTGGGCCAGGCGCTCCATCGCGTCGTAGTCGATGGCTTCATTGGCGTCGAGGCCATAGCTGACCACCTTGAACCATTTGCCGCTCATGTTCAGCGGCATGCCGTGTGTGAGGTGGCCGCCTTCAGCCAGGCTCATGCCCATGATGGTGTCGCCCGGCTGCAGCAAGCCGAAGAACACACCTTGGTTGGCCTGCGAGCCGGAATTCGGCTGCACGTTGGCGAACTGGGCGCCGAACAATTCTTTCAGGCGGTCGATGGCCAATTGCTCGGCAATGTCGACGAATTCGCAGCCGCCGTAGTAGCGTTTGCCCGGGTAGCCTTCGGCATACTTGTTGGTGAGTTGGCTGCCCTGCGCCTGCATCACGGCCGGGGAGGCGTAGTTTTCCGACGCGATCAACTCGATGTGGTCTTCCTGGCGCTGGTTTTCGCGCTGAATGACAGACCACAACTCGGGGTCAACGTTGGCAATGGTGGATTGGGCGCGATCAAACATGGTTGGCAGTCCTCTTCAAAAGTTGAAGTCCCGGTCGGATGGCGTGCGCGCAGGTGTGCAAACGGCTGGCGCGTCACGCGACCACAAGGCTGCCCAGGCGAACGGCTGAACGGCTTCGTGACATCGAGAAAAGGTCAGCAAGGCCGACTGCGCTTCCCGGTGGTTCACCACCTCAGGCCGTGTGGTTCAGATGTCGAACACCTGAACCGGCCCCATCGCCAGTTGCGCAGCGCCGCGAGTTTAGCGCCTGTCCGCCTCCTTGGGGACGCAAGAAATGGTGCCTCAGCGGCCGAGCAAAGCGACCTGTTCCACGGCCGGCTTGTCGGAGCCGGCGGGGGTTGTTGTGGCGGGCACCGGGCCGGCTTCAATCGGCGCGTCGGTGCCAGCGGGCGGCAGGCTCACGATCGTCGGCGCCACGATCAACGGGGCGTTGACCGAGATGGCACGGCCACTGGCCACGGCGCGAAGGTGTTCGCGTTCGGCAAACACCTTGCCGGCATAGCCGCCGTCGTCGGTCATGTTGGCCGCGCCAACGTAGTACCTGAGGCCGGCTTCCAGGCTGCCGGCGCGGGCGATGCATTCCTTCAGCACTTGCACGCCAACCCGCATGTTGGTGACCGGGTCGAAGGCCGCATGCGTGCCGCCGAACGCTTCATATTTGTCGTCGTGGATCTTCGTCATCACCTGCATCAGCCCCTGCGCGCCCACCGGGCTTTGGGCGAAGGGGTTGAAGCTCGATTCGATGGCCATGATGGCGAGGATCAACGTCGGGTCCAGGCCGGCTTTACCGCCAACCAACCATGCTTCCTTGACGAGGCGGCTCACCGGCTCGGGCGCCACCTTGTAGCGGCGCGACAGCCACACAGCGACGGCGGCCTGCTGCTGGGTCAGGTCTTTCAGGTTGTAGGCGGTGGCGCGTGAGATGGCATCGGGTTCGGCCAATGAGGCCAGGGCCTCCAGCGTGCCGTCAGTGCGGGCTTCTTGGCGGGCCTGCAACCAGCCCAGCAATTGGCCTTCCACGCCATGGCGCAACTCGGCTCGGCCGGCAGCGAACAGCACGATGGCCACAGCCACCAAGCCGACGAGGGCGAGCGTGTTGTGGCTCACCTCCAGCAGGCCATGCCCCACGTCGCGCAGAAAGACCTGGGTGGAACGGGTCACGGACTCTCGGGTGCCTTGCAGCAGGGTCGTCAGTTGGCGAAGCGCTGTTGTCATCGTTCTTCCTTTCCTCGTCGACGCCACCGGAGCCGAAGCCGGCGCAGGCCGATTTCGGAGGGTGACGGCGATAATCCACCGCGTTTGAAACCTGACACGACGTCAGGCTCTTGGCCGCGGTTGTTGTCATCGGCCGTGCGCCCCAGAAGATGTCCCGAAGGACGAGTGGAGCGCGGGTTATCCCTGATCTGGTGTCAGGGTGGGCGCGATTCTAGGAAGGCCTTTCATATCGGGTCAAGCATTACAAATCCGTTCTTAATAAGAAATCAATATGAAATACCGCGACCTGCGCGACTTTGTGAACGGTTTGGAGCGCTCGGGCGGGTTGAAACGCGTGGCAGAGCCTGTATCCACGCGGCTTGAGATGACAGCGCTCAGTGACCGCGTATTGCGGGCTGGCGGGCCGGCTTTGTTGTTTGAAAACCCGGTCGGTTACAAATTTCCGGCCTTGACCAACCTGTTTGGCACCCCGGACCGGGTCGCTTTGGGCATGGGCGCCACCGGGCTGGGAGAGTTGCGCGACGTGGGCCGGGTGCTGGCCAGCCTGAAGGAACCCGAGCCGCCCAAGGGCTTGAAAGACGCAGGCAAGCTGTTACAGATGGCCAAGGCACTGTGGGACATGAAGCCCGCTCAAGTGCGCCGCGCGGTTTGTCAAGAAGAGGTGCTGGAAGGCAGCGAGGTCGATCTGGGCGAGTTGCCCATTCAGTTGTGCTGGCCGGGCGATGTGGGCCCGCTGATCACCTGGGGGCTCGTCATCACGAGGGGGCCGCAGGGCATTGCGAACCCGCGCCGCCGGCAGAACCTGGGCATCTACCGGCAGCAGGTCATCGGGCCCCGCCAAGTGATCATGCGTTGGCTGGCCCACCGGGGCGGTGCGCTCGACTTCCGTGACTTCGCGCTCGCCAACCCCGGCCAGCCATTTCCGATCGCGGTGGCCCTGGGCGCCGACCCGGCCACCATCCTCGGCGCAGTGACGCCGGTACCTGACACGCTGTCGGAATACCAGTTCGCAGGCTTGCTGCGCGGCGGCCGCACGGAAGTGGTGGACACCTCGGTTGGCGACAGCGGCCAGATGCTGCAAGCGCCCGCCAGCGCCGAGATCGTGCTCGAAGGACACATTCCGACGGCCACGCCCGGCTTCACCGGCACCAGCGCACATGGCGTGCAGACGAAAGAGATTGGCGGCTACCTGCACGCGCTCGAAGGCCCCTTTGGCGACCACACCGGCTACTACAACGAACAAGACTGGTTCCCGGTGTTCGAGATCACCCGCCTGACACGGCGCCACAACGCGATCTATCACTCCACCTACACGGGCAAGCCGCCAGACGAACCGGCCATCCTGGGCGTGGCTCTGAATGAAGTGTTCGTGCCGATCCTGCAAAAGCAGTTTCCCGAGATCGTCGACTTCTACCTGCCGCCCGAGGGCTGCAGCTACCGCATGGCGATCATCAGCATCAAGAAAAGCTACCCCGGCCACGCCAAGCGGCTGATGTTCGGGCTGTGGAGTTTTTTGCGGCAGTTCATGTACACCAAGTTCATTGTGGTGACCGACGACGACGTGGACATCCGCAACTGGCAAGACGTGATCTGGGCCATCACCACCCGCATGGACCCGGCGCGTGACACCTTGCTGGCCGAAAACACGCCGATCGACTACCTCGACTTCGCGTCGCCCATCAGTGGCCTGGGCGGCAAGATGGGCCTGGACGCGACCAACAAGTGGCCGGGCGAAACCACGCGCGAGTGGGGTCGCACCATCCGCATGGAGGCTGCCGTTGAACAGCGCGTGGCGCACATTTTCGACAGCCTGATGAAGCCTGGCCAATGAGGGTGGATTGCGCCATAGCCAATCACATCTGGCACTGAAACGACAGCGGAGTTAAGGTGGCTTTGCCTGCATGCAGGCACCCTGAAGGGCGCAGTCACTGCGCTCCCGGAGCCCCGGACCCAGTACCTCCGGAGCCCCAAAGGTGGCGTCAGCCACCCACCCCTCCAATCGAAAGGTTGGAGGGGTTCGTTTTTTGGGGCGCTGACTTCTGGGCGCTGACTTTTTTGTGGGGACGCGCCGCTCAGGCGCTCACCAGCAAACCCAGCAGTTCACGCAAGGCGCCGCGCACGCTCTCGAAGCCGCGCTGTGTGGGCAGCCAGTCGAGCACGGGCGAATTCAGCCGGGTGGCCAGGCCCATTGGTGCCGGCTGAATCTTCATGCTGTCGCGCGCCGATTCCTCAAACATCCGCCGCGCCCGGGGCATGTGCACGCCGTGGGTCACCAGCACGATGTGGGTCACGCCTTCGGCTTTCAGCATGCCGACGCTGCGCTGCGCGTTTTCGCGCGTGTCGCGCGAGCGGTCTTCGATCCACTTCAGCGGGCGACCGAATTCCTGTTGCGCGATGCGGCTGGCGGTTTGCGCTTCCGCCTGAACGTCTGGCCGCTGTGCCCAGCCCACGCCACCCGAAAACGCCACCGGCGCCCCGGTTTCGCGGCTCAACCACAGCCCATATCGCAAGCGCTCCAGCGACGGTGTGGCGAGGTTGGCCACGCCGTATTCCGGCGCCAGCGGTTCCATGCCACCGCCCAGCACGACGATGGCGATGTGCTGCTTGGCCTTCACTGCCGCGCGCAACTCGCCAATGGCCTCAGCACTCAATGCCTCGGGTGGCCGCAGCACTTGCTGGGTCAGGAACTGGCCCACACCCGTGGTGCAAGTCAGCCACAGCCCGGTGACGCTGATGAGGATGAGCAGCCAGCCCAGTCCGCGCCTTGGCAGGATGAGCCGCGCGCCCACCAGCACCAGCAGCAAGAAGGGCACGGGTGGCAGTACCAGCGCCGTCAAGATCGGCTTCCAGGCTTCGATTCCGAGCAGTGTCAGCAGGCTGTTCATGCGGCCCCTCCAGGTGATTGTTCGAGCGCGGCAACTGTTGTGGGGCGCGATTGTGCCGGAGCCCCGGTCGATCCCCGTGCCACGGCGCGGGCGTTGGCGTGGCCTCAGAATGCGCGTCAATTCAGGCTTGCGACGGGAGAAAAACCATGGGCATTTCGACTGAAACCATCACGCTCGGCGGGGGTTGCTTCTGGTGTGTGGAGGCGGTGTATGAACAGGTGCAAGGCGTCACCGGCGTCGAGTCGGGCTATTGCAACGGCCACCTGAAGAACCCCAGCTACGAGCAGGTGTGCAGCGGTGACACCGGCCATGCCGAGGTGGTTCGTGTCAGCTTCGACCCCGCCGAGATCACGCTGCGTGAGGTGCTTGAGATCTTCTTCGTCGTGCACGACCCGACCACACTGAACCGCCAAGGCAACGACGTAGGCTCGCAGTACCGCTCGGGCATCTACTTCGAGTCGCCCGAACATGAGCGGGTGGCGCGAGAAGTCATCACCGAGATGGCGGCGAGCAAGGCCTACCGTGAGCCCATCGTCACGCAGGTGGAGCCGCTGGCCGACTACACCCGCGCCGAGGATTACCACCAGCACTACTTCGCCCAGCACCCTGGCCAGGGCTACTGCGCGTTTGTCGTCGCGCCCAAGGTTGAGAAGTTTCGCAAGACCTTCGCGGCGCGCGCTCGTAAGCCATGAATCTGCCGTTCTCGTCTTGCAGTCGCAATGAATGAGCTTCCGCGCTTCCCGATGAGCCGCTGGCTGCGCGCAGTGCCGCGCGGCGGGCTGATGGCCCTGGCGGTGTTGCTGCTCGTGCTGGTGCAGACGCTGGGGCTCGTCCACGGTGTGCGCCATGCCGGCGCGGCCTCGCAGTCGCCGGCCGCCGCATACAAAGACTTCGCTTTCGGCCACGACGCCGGCAGCGCCGATTGCCGTCTGCTCGACCAGCTGGCACATGCCGACGTGGCGCCGTTGCCTGTCATGGGCGAGCCACCGCTGCCCGCCCGGGCGACCTGCGCCGTGCGGTCAAGGGCATTGCCCAGCGGCGCCCCGCAGTGGCACCCACAGGCACGCGGCCCGCCCGTTCGCGCCTGACCCTCTCCGCCCGCGCCTTCTGCGCGGCAGACGACTTCCCCCTTCTTCTGCGATCCGCCTCCACTGCTTGGCCGGTGGGGCTGCGGCATTCATTGGCCCGTTCGCGCCTGCTTTCGCGCGGCGCAGGGCCGGCATCGACCCGAGATATTCATGTCCACCTTTCCCAATTGCTTTCCCCCGCACTTCCCCATCTACCTTCTTCGCTCCATCCCGCGTTCCATGCGCCACCCATTCCCGTTGGCCTGCGCCCTCGGGCTCGGGGTGACTTGCGCGGCGCAGGCCCAAACGCAGGCGCCCACGGTGCTGGCGCCGGTGGTCGTCACAGGCAACCCGCTCGCAAGCGACACGCCGGCCACCCCGGTTTCGGTGCTGGCTGGCGACGCGCTCGTCTTGCGCCGTGGCACTTCACTCGGCGAAAGCCTGAACGGCCTGCCCGGGGTGTCGTCCACCTACTTCGGGCCCAACGCCAACCGCCCGGTGATCCGGGGGCTGGACGGCGACCGGGTGCGTGTGCTCGGCAACGGCGGCGCGTCGGTCGATGCGTCGAGCCTCAGCTTCGACCATGCGCTGCCTGTCGACCCGCTGATCGTCGATCGCATCGAGGTGTTGCGTGGCCCGGGCGCGTTGCTGTATGGCGGCAGCGCGGTGGGCGGTGTGGTCAACACGCTCGACAACCGCATCCCGAAGGAGCGTTTGGCCGGCCCCACCGGCACGGCCGAGCTGCGGCTGGGCGGCGCCGAACGTGAACGCGGCGGCGCGGCCGTGCTGGAAACCGGCAACGAGCGCTTCGCAGTGCATGCGGACGTGTTCGGCCGCCAGACCTCGGACATGCGGGTGCCCCGCCATGTGCCCGTCGAAAACGGTGTGCCGCTTGATGCCACCACGCGTATCCGCAATTCGGCGAGCCGCACGCAAGGCGGTGCTGTGGGCGCGTCAATGTTTTTCGATCACGGCCAACTGGGCCTGGCCGCCGACACCTACGACAGCCGCTACGGCATCGTGGCCGAGCCCGACGTGACGATCCGCATGAAGCGCGACCAGTTGCGTGTGGCTGGCGAAGCCCGTCGCGCCGACGGCCCCTGGCGTGCGCTGCGCGTGCAGCTCAATGGCACCCGCTATGCACATGACGAGGTCGAAGGCAGCGGCGCAATCGGCACCACCTTCAAGAGCCAGGGCACCGAGCTGCGCCTGGAAGCCGAGCACGCGCCCACCGTTGGCGGCCTGCGTGGCGTGCTCGGCATGCATGTGGAAGATGCCGATTTCTCGGCCTTGGGCGAAGAGGCTTTCGTGCCGAACACCCGCACCCGCAAGCAGGCGGTGTTCGCGTTCGAAGAGCTGCCGTGGGCGGGCGGCACGCTGAGCGCGGGGCTGCGGTTGGAACGCGTCACGGTGTCGTCCGAAGGTGATGCCTCGCCCGCAATGGGGCCGTTTGGCGCTGCCGCCGAACGCGGGTTTTCGTTGCGCAGCGCGTCGGTGTCGCAGGTGTTCAAGCTCACGCCGCAATGGCTGCTGACCACCGCGTTCAGCTTGACCGAACGCGCGCCGACCTCGTTCGAGCTGTACGCGAATGGGGTGCATGCGGCCACCGGCGTCTATGAGCGGGGTGACACCGCTCTTGGCAAAGAACGCGGCGGCAACCTCGACCTGTCGGTCCAATGGAAAGACGGGGCCAACCACCTGCGTGTGGGTGCGTTCAGCACGCGTTTTTCACGCTTCATCTCGCTCGAAGCCACGGGCAGCGATGAAGTCGTCGATGGCGAAGCGGTGCCGCTGTATGCGTTTCGCGCAGTGCGCGCACGGCTGAACGGCGTCGAGGTGGAAGGCAAACAGCGGGTGCGCGACCAGCCGTTGGCGCTCGACGTGACCGGCAAGATCGACCTGACCCGAGGCACCAACACCAACAGTGGCGAGCCCTTGGCGCGTGTGGCGCCGCTGCGTGCGTTGATGGGGCTGGACATGGGCGCTGGCCCCTGGGCCGGCCGCCTGGAGCTGGACCACGCGGCGCGGCAGGCCCGCGTGCCGGCCACCGATCGTGCGACCGAGGGCTCGACGCGGGTCAACCTGTCGGTGTCACGGCGCTTCGAGGTGGCGGGCAGCCATGCGCTGTGGTTCCTGAATCTCACCAACCTCGGGAATGAACGGGCCTACAGCGCCAGCACCACGCAAAGCCTGCGCGACCTGGTGCCCTTGCCGGGGCGAGGCTTGAAAACCGGCGTGCGTTTGGCGTTCTGATCGGCCGGGGAGCGGCCGGAGAGCGGCCGGGGAGGGCGGTTCGCCCTTCCCGGTCGCGTGAGCACGGAAGGCGCAATTTGCGTGTGGCTTGCTTTATCAGGGCGCAAGCCGCTCACGCACCCAGGTGCTGCCATCAAGCCGGTAACGCAGGCGGTCGTGCAGGCGCGATTTGCGGCCTTGCCAGAACTCGTAGGTGTCGGGCTGCAGCCGGAAGCCACCCCAATGCGGCGGGCGCGGCGGGTTCAGCACAAAGCGTGCGGCGTACTTGGCGGCGTTGGTCACCAGCACCGCGCGTGAAGGGATGACCTGGCTCTGCGGCGACGCCCAGGCGCCCAGGCGCGAATCGAGCGGGCGGGTGTGGAAGTAGGCGTCCGATTCGGCATCGCTCACGTGTTCGACGCGGCCCTCGATGCGTACCACGCGTTCCAGTTCAACCCAATGGAACTGCAGCGCCGCAAACGGATGGGCGGCCAGTTCGCGGCCCTTGCGGCTTTCGTAGTTGGAATACCAGACGATGCCCCGCGCATCGAAGCCCTTGATCAGCACCACGCGGGTGGACGGCCGCTCGTTCGGGCCGACCGTGGCCAACGTCATCGCATTCGGTTCGGGCAGTTCGGCGTCAAGCGCCTGCTGAAACCACAGGCCAAACTGCTCAAGTGGGTCGCTGAACGAAGCGCTTTCGTCGAGTTCGGCACGTTCGTAGCTCTTGCGAAGGTCGGCGATCAAAGTCATGCGGCAGTATAGGTAGCGGCCCCAGGGCGACGTAGATGCTGCTGTGCAGCATTCGGCGTGCCCGGGAAGGGGGAAAGGCCCTAAGTGAAGGTCCCACTAGCCCCGGCGCGACAAAGATTCCATTCTTGGGTCACAGGCCCCAAATGCATGTGGGCCATCAGACGAAAGTGCAAAGTGACAAGGGAGTCAAGCACATGAAAGGGCAGCCGGCTGTCATCGTCCTCGCGGCGGGGCAAGGGTCCCGCTTCCAGGGGGCGCAGCACAAGCTGGCGCAAAGTCTCGGTGCGTCCAGCGTGCTGGGCACCACCCTGCGCCACGCGCTGGCCACCCAGTTGCCGGTGATCGTGGTGACGACGGCCTTGCTGGCCGAGGTGGTGCGTGGCTACGTCGCTTCGCGCGACATCGTGATCGTGCCGGCGGCCGACATTTCGCAGAGCGTTAACCGCACGTCCATGTGGGGCATGGGCAACTCCATCTCGGCTGGCGTGTCCGCCGCCTCGGGTGCGTCGGGCTGGCTGCTGCTGCCGGGCGACATGCCCATGGTGCAAAGCTCCACCCTGCTGGCGGTGGCCGAAATGCTGGATCAGCACCCCGTCAGCTATGCGCAGCACATCGGCCGGCGAGGCCACCCTGTGGGGTTTGGCGCCGAGCTGTACTCCGAGCTCGTCACCCTGACCGGCGACGAAGGTGCGCGCCGGCTGATCGCCCGTTACCCGTCGCAAGCCGTTGACGTGGACGACCCGGGCGTGTTGATCGATGTCGACACCCTGGCGGACCTTGGCCGCGTGCGCGCGGCGCATGCGGCGTCAATGCATGGGAACTCTTTTTAGGCAAGTTTCAGGTGCCGCGTTCGTTAGATTTCGTCACAAATCGTTGCTTTTCCCTGCCGTCATCTGTCGGCAGGTTGACATCTGCCATCCGTAAAATTGCCCCATAACTATTTGGGGTTGGGCTATGCGTGAAAAAAATGACGAAACCCAGGGTTTCGCCCTGTTGACCACCTTTTCCATCGTGGGCTTGGTGGTGGCTGGCGCGGTAGGGTTTGGCACGATGCGGTCGCACGGGCCGCTGCTGGGCAGCTCGGACGGGCCGGCGGTGGTTTCGGCCTTGGCCGATGCGGGCTCCCCGCGCGTCTACTTTGAAGTGGCCGAGGCTTCGCTGCCGGCCGATGCCAGCGACGCGTTGAGCAAGGTGGCTGACGCCACCCGGTCCGACACCGCCGTCAACGTGCACATCGTGGCCTTCCACGACGCCAGCGGCGACGCTGGCGCCAACGCCGAATTGGCGCGTCGCCGCGCCTGGCGTGTGCACCACGCGCTTGAATCGAATGGCGTGCCGCCGCAACAACTGGTGATGGGCGAAATGGTGGCCACGCCGGCCGGGGTGGACCCGAAAGAAGCGCGCCGAGTCGAAATGCGCTTGCGCTGAAGTTCAGCGACTGCGCCTGCGCCGCGAAACGCAGTGCGCAACGTAGGACACGCCCCACAGCGGTTGCCGGTTGCCGCTGATACGGAGGGCACGTGCGCTGCCATAAGGTGGGTTTCTTCATGAACGCCCCAGCGCAACGCCATCCAAGCCCCGGCCACACGGCCCGGCACTGCGCGTTCTTCCCCGGATGAACGCCGCTTCAAACCCTTCCCCTCCCCAAACCGCCGAAGCGGCGCCACGCCGTTCGCGGGTGTGGGCTGTTGGAGGGGCGGTGCTGTTGGGGCTGATCGCAGTCGTCGGCATTTGCGAATGGGCGCGTTGGCCGTTTCTGGTGAAGCCGGTCGAAGAGATGCTCTCTGGCACGTTGCGGCGGCCGGTGGCGTTGCACGAAGCGGGCAGCGAGCAGCGCGCTGGCGTGCGGTTCATCGGTGGCCTGCGCGTGTGGGTGCCGGTGCTGCAGATCGGTGCGCCGGCATGGAGCCAACGCCCGTACTTTTTGCGCGCTGAACAGGCCGAGATGCGCATGCGTTACGGCGACCTCTGGGAAGCGCGCCGAGGGGGTGCGATTGACATTGACCACCTTCGCGCCAACCACCTGACGGTGCACGCCGAGCGTCGCCTCGACGGCCAGGCCTCATGGCTGTTCGCCGACCCGAACAAAAAAACCGATCCGACCACTGACCGCGACCTCAGCGTGCCGAACGTGCGCGAACTGGTGGTGCAGCAAGCTGAAGTCACCTACCAAGACGCCATCTTGAAGGCCGACATCCAGGGCCGCGTGACCTTGGCCGACGGAGTGGACGTGGACGGTGTGGCGCATGGCTTGCGCGCCAGCGCCGAAGGCAGGTATGGCGCCGCCGCGCTCAGTGCAACCTTGAACGCGCCTGGCGTGCGGCCACTGCTGGCCACCGGCGACAACGCCGAGCCGGCGGCCATCGCCCTGCAGGTAAAAAACGGGCGCACGTCGCTGTCGTTTCAGGGCACCGTGACCGACGTGCTGCACTTCAGGAACATGAAAGGGCAGGTGCGGGCAAGCGGCCCGTCACTGGCGACCGCCGGTGACCCCTTGGGCATCACCTTGCCCACCACCGGGCCGTTTTCCATTCAGGGGTCGGTGTCAAAGGAAGGCCGGCTGTGGCACTTCGTCACCAACGAAACCCGTGTGGGCGAGACGCGCCTGAACGCCGCCCTCAGCTACGACATGCGCCCGGCCAAGCCCTGGCTGGCCGGGCGCGTTGGCGGCGCCAAGCTGCTGCTGGCCGACCTGCTGCCCACGGTGGCCGGCGAACCCGCCGCGACGGTGGCGCCGCCCGTCAGTGACACCGGCAAGCCCGTGCCGCGCGCGTCAAGGGTCATCCCCGACAAAGAGTTCGACCTGCCTTCGCTGCGTGTGATGAACGCCAACGTGTTGTTCGCGTTCGACCAGGCCGACCTCGGCAGCGCCTTTGCTATGCCGCTGCAGCCTTTGAAAGCCCACCTGGTGCTGAACGACGGCAAGCTGCTGATCAAAGACATTGAAGCGCGCACCGCCGATGGCAACGTGGGTGGTGAAGTGGCGCTTGATGGCACCGGCAAGGTGGCGCTTTACCGCGCCGATCTGCGCTGGTCGGGTGTGCGTCTCGAACGTTGGATCAAGCAGGTGCGCAGCGGAGACCAACCTCCCTACATCAGCGGCCGCCTCATTGGCCGCGCGCAACTCACGGGGCGAGGCCGTTCGACGGCGCAAATCCTCGGCAGCCTGGACGGCACGGTGTTCGCGGCCTTGCGGGGCGGGCAGGTGTCACACCTCGTCATTGAAGGCGCAGGCCTTGACATCGCCCAGGCGCTTGGGGTGTGGCTCAGGGGCGATGAGCCGCTGACCGTGACCTGCGGCATGGTTGATCTGAAAGCCGAGGGCGGCGTGTTGCGACCACGCGCCGCTGTGTTCGACACGACCGACTCCACCGTGTGGATCGACGGCAGCTTGTCGCTCGCCAGCGAGACCATGGACCTGCGCGCCATCGTCTCGCCCAAAGACTTCAGCCCGCTCGCGCTGCGCACGCCGCTGCGGGTGCGGGGCTCATTCGGTTCGCCCCAGGTCTCGTTGCAAAAAGACAAGCTTGGCCTCAAGGTGGCGGCCAGCCTTTTGTTGGGCCTGGTGACACCGCTGGCCGCGCTGATCCCGCTCGTGGACCCTGGCGATACGAGCGCCCAGGGCGGCAAAGACGCCGACGCCTGCCCCGCGCTGTTGGAGCGCGCACGCCGCGCGGCCGGCGCCAAGGGCTGAACAAGCACTGTGCCGAGGGGCATGGCCGCTGGGGATAATCGTTTGCCGACCCTCCCGTCACCGAAGGTGTACCGATGAAACAAGCCCTGCTCGACGTGACCGAGCGCATCCGCGAACGCAGCGCGGCGCTGCGCGCCGACTACCTGCGGCGTGTGGACGCCGCTGCCGCGCGGCCCCGTGGCACCGACCGCATGGGCTGCGCCAACGTGGCGCATGCGGTGGCCGCCCTGCCTGCCAACGACAAGCTGCGCATCGTGGCCGAGCGTGCGCCGCACATCGGCATCGTCACCGCCTACAACGACATGCTCTCGGCGCACCAGCCGTATGAAGGCTTCCCGGCGTTGATCCGAGACGAAGCCCACCAACACGGCGCCACCGCCCAAGTGGCCGGCGGCGTGCCCGCCATGTGCGACGGCGTGACGCAAGGGTTGCCGGGCATGGAGCTGAGCCTGTTCTCACGCGACACCATCGCCATGGGCACCGCCATCGCGCTGACGCACGACGTGTTCGATGCCGCGCTGTTGCTGGGCATCTGCGACAAGATCGTCCCTGGCCTGTTGATCGGCGCTTTGCACTTCGGCCACCTGCCCTGCGTGTTCGTGCCGGCCGGACCCATGAGCACCGGCCTGTCGAACAACGACAAGTCGAAGGTGCGCGAGCAGTACGCGCAAGGCCAGGTGGGCCGCGACGAGTTGCTGCAAGCCGAGTCGAAGGCCTATCACGGCCCCGGCACCTGCACCTTCTACGGCACCGCCAACAGCAACCAGATGCTGTTGGAGGCGATGGGCCTGCATGTGCCCGGCGCGGCCTTCGTTCACCCCCACGCCCAACTGCGTGAAGCCCTGACGCGTGAAGCCGTGCGCACCGTGCTGGGCATCACGCGAAACGTCAACCAGGGCCAGCGTTTCACGCCCATCGGCCGGTTGGTCGATGAACGCGTGATCGTCAACGCGATGGTTGCGCTGCTGGCCACGGGCGGCTCCACCAACCACCTCATCCACTGGGTGGCGGTGGCGCGTGCTGCGGGCATCTTGATCAACTGGTCCGACTTCTCGGACCTGTCGCACGCCGTGCCTTCTTTAGCCCGCGTGTACCCGAACGGCAGCGCCGACGTGAACCAGTTCCAGGCGGCAGGCGGGCCGGGTTTCGTGATCCGCGAGTTGCTTGATGCCGGCCTGATGCACGCCGACGTGATGACGGTGGCGGTCGGTGGCCTGCGGGCCTACGGCAAGCTGCCTGAGCGTGACGAGGCGGACGGCCATCGCATCGTGTGGCGCGACCTGCCCGAAGACAGTGGCGACGACACCATCGTGCGCAAGGCCGCCGCGCCCTTCAGCGACACCGGCGGCTTGAAGCTGCTGACAGGCAACCTGGGCCGTGCGGTGATCAAGGTGTCGGCTGTGCCCGACGACCGCCACTTCATCGAAGCGCCGGCCATCGTCTTCGACACCCAAGACGAGTTGCTGCGCGCCTTCAAAGACGGCGAACTGGAACGTGACTTCGTGGCCGTGGTGCGCTTCCAGGGTCCACGTGCCAACGGCATGCCCGAGCTGCACAAGCTGACGCCGCCGTTGGGTGTGCTGCAAGGCAAGGGCTACCGCGTGGCGCTGGTCACCGACGGCCGCATGAGCGGCGCCTCGGGCAAAGTGCCGGCCGCCATTCATGTCAGCCCCGAAGCACTGGCCGATGGGCCGCTGGGCAAGGTGCGAACGGGTGACGTGATCCGCCTCGATGCGGCGACCGGCACGCTCGACGCGTTGGTCGATGCCGCCACCTGGGGTGCCCGTGACCTGGTGGTGCTGGGCGACGCACAGCGTGACATCAACGCCCATGGCCTCGGCCGTGAACTCTTTGGCGGCATGCGCCGCAACGTGCGCTGCGCTGAAGAAGGTGCCATCACGTGGCTGTGAAATTTGGCTGGGAATCCGCCTGCGAAACTGGCCGTGACCTGAGGCCGTGACCGACGGCATTGAAACGTGGCCGTGAGCCCAAGGAACCTGAACCCGATGAACCCGCTTGAACTTGCAGACCATGGCCCGGTGATCCCGGTGATCGTCATCGACCGCCTCGAAGACGCCGTGCCTCTGGCGCAGGCGCTCGTGGCGGGCGGCGTGAAGGTGCTTGAAATCACACTGCGCACGCCGGTCGCGCTGAAGGCCATGGAAGCCATAGCCAAGGCGGTGCCAGACGCCATCGTCGGTGCCGGCACCGTGCGCAACGAGGCCGACGCCCAGGCCGCGAAAGACGCCGGTTGCCGCTTCGTGGTGAGCCCCGGGTACCTGAGCGCCATCGGCCAGGCATGCCGCCACATCGGCATGCCGCTGCTGCCCGGCGTGGCCACGGGCAGCGAAGTGATGCAGGCCAACCTCGACGGCTACTACTTTCTGAAGTTCTTCCCGGCCACGGCGGCCGGTGGCATGCCGATGCTCAAGGCCTTTGCCGGGCCGTTTGCCGACGTGGTGTTCTGCCCCACTGGCGGCATCACCGCGGAGACCGCGCCGCAGTTCCTGGCCTTGCCGAACGTGAAGGTCTGCGGCGGCTCGTGGCTCACGCCGGCCGATGCGGTGGCATCGAAAGACTGGGCGCGCATCACGCAATTGGCGCGGGCTGCCTCGGCCATCCGACCTGCATAGGCCCACGGCCTCAAGAACGCCTGTTGCGGGTCGACGAGCGAGGCATCGCCCAGCGCGCAGCGCCGAGGCGGCGCAAGAAATCAAGGCATTGATCGCGCCAGCGTCGAGAAGGCCCGATTCGGGCTCGAAGCTCGTTTGACGGGTCGATGGACGCCATCGTGGCGCAAGCGGTGAGTGTTTTCAGGCTCAACGCTGCGAGTGACCGTGTCGAGCAAGCCTGATCAGCCCGGCTTGCGCTCGATCAGCTCGATCTTGTAGCCATCGGGGTCGGTGACGAAGGCGATCACCGTGTTGCCCCCTTTCACCGGCCCGGCTTCGCGTGTGACCGCGCCGCCATTCGCCTTGATCTTTTCGCAAGCCGCACAGGCGTCGGGCACTTCGATGGCGATGTGACCGTAGGCGCTGCCGAGGTCGTAGCTTTCAACGCCGTAGTTGTAGGTCAGCTCGATCTCGGCGTGTTCGGGGTTCTTGCCGTAGCCCACGAAGGCCAGCGCGTATTTCTGCTCGGGTCGGTCGGTGGTGCGCAGCAGTTGCATGCCCATCACTTGGGTGTAGAAGTTGATGGCGCGGTGCAGGTCGCCAACGCGCAGCATGGTGTGCAGCAGTCTCATGTGAGGCTCGTGTTTGAAGGGTGGGGCGGGGGTGGACGCGTGAGCGTACATCCTGCCATCGGGCCCTGGCGCCTGGCGTTCGCCTTCGGCCAGTTGTGGTGGGGGCTCACGCAGCCCTTCGCCGGCATGGTGGCCGACCGCGTCGGCGCAGGCCGTGTGCTGGTGGTTGGCGTGCTGTTGGTGGCGATTGGCACGGCGCTGGTTCCTTTCATGACCAGCACGCTCGGCCTGGTGCTGGCGATCGGTGTGCTGGCCGCTGGGGGCGCCGGCTTGGCCGGGCCATCGGTGCTGATGGCGGCCACCACGCGGCTGGTGCCGCTTCGCCAGCGCGGCATGGCCACCGGCATCGTCAACGCCGGTGGGTCGTTCGGCCAGTTCGTGTTCGCGCCGCTGGCGCAAGCCATCACCGCTGCGGCGGGGTGGGTGGTGGCCATGCAAAGCCTGGCGCTGTTGACCTTGCTGGCGCTGCCCGCCGCATGGGTGCTGCGCGGCCACGCGTCGGGCGCAGCCGTGCAGGCAACGGCCGCCGCGCCAAAGAACGAAACCGTGCGCCAAGCCGTCGCCCGTGCGGTGGGCGACCCGAGCTTTCGCCTGTTGTGCGCGGGCTTTTTCGTGTGCGGCTTTCACGTCGCCTTCATCGCGACCCACTTGCCGGGCGTGGTGGCAGCCTGCCAGTTGCCGGCCGATGTGGGTGCGTGGTCGCTGGGGGTGATCGGCCTCTTCAACATCATCGGCAGCGTGGCGATGGGCTGGGCGGTGTCGTTCCAGGGTGGGCGCTGGCGCATGAAGTCGCTGCTGTCGCTCGTGTATGCCACGCGTGCGGTGGCGGTGACTCTCTTCATGCTGGCGCCCAAGACCGAGGTCACGATGCTGGTGTTCGCGGCGGTGATCGGGTTGACCTATCTGTCCACCGTGCCGCCCACCGCCGGGCTGGTCGCCAAGTTTTTCGGCACGCAACACATGGCGATGCTGTTTGGCGTGGTGATGCTGGCCCATCAACTGGGCGGCTTTCTGGGCGGCTACCTGGGTGGCAAGTCGTTCGAGTGGACCGGCAGCTGCGACTGGATGTGGTACGCCGACATCGTGTTGGCGATCGGCGCGGCGCTGGTCCATTTGCCGATCCGCGAGGTGCATTCAACCCGCGTGGCGCCCGCTGTGGCGTGACGGCACGCCCCTTTGTGGCGGGGTGCTGGCCATGGGGGCCGGCCGCTAAACTGCGGCCCTCCTGAAGCCTTCCACCTTGGGCCCGCACGCATGAACATCGAAGCGCTTTTGTCGCCCATCTCCGAGGCCGCGCCCAGCGGTGAAGACCTCTCTTTCTCGGTCGAATTCGACCAGATCACCGAACTGCGCCGAGAAGACGACGCCTCGCTCGACCAGGGCGAATGGGTCACGGCGCTCAAAACGGCCGACTGGCCCACCGTGCAGGCGCGCTGCGCCGAACTGCTGGCCACGCGCTCGAAAGACCTGCGCCTGGCGATGTGGCTGGCCGAAGCCGCCACACTGACGCAGGGCTACACCGGCTTGCGCCAGGGCCTCGACCTGTGCGCCCAACTCAGCGAACGCTTCTGGGATTCGCTGCACCCGCAGGCCGACGATGGCGACATGGAACAGCGCATCGGCAACATTGGTTGGTTCTTGAACCGCGTGACGGCGTTGACCACCTTGGCGCCTGTGGTGCGTGGCCGCGCCGGCGTGTATTCGCTGCAGCAGATGCAAACGGCGCGAGCCTTGCAGGGCACGCTCGACAGGTCACCCGAGAAAGCCGCGCAGTTGCCGGCCGATGCGGTGACGCTCGACAAGTTCACCCGCGCCCTGAAGGACACACCGAAGCCGGTGCTGCTGGAAACGCTGCAGACCCTGCAGGCCTGCCAAGTGGCGCTTGGCGATTGGCAAGCGGTGATCGACGCCCGGCTCGGCGCCGACGGCCCGAGCTTCGTGCCGGCGCGTGAGGCCCTGGCCGCGGCGCTGCACGAGGCGCAGCGTCTGGCCAAAGAGATGGGCGCCGTGCAAGCCGAAGCCGCGTCGCAAGACACCTCCGCCGAAGGCGACGCACCGGCCGCCGAGGGCAATGCCCCGCGCCAAGCCGGCGGCCCCTTGCGCTCACGCGAACAGGCGCTGGCCCAACTGCGCGAGGTGGCAACCTACTTTCGCAACACCGAGCCGCACAGCCCGGTGGCCTACCTGGCCGAAAAGGCGGTGCGTTGGGGCGACATGCCGCTGCACCAGTGGCTGCGCG
>JAYSYW010000120.1:0-5192 GCA_043727255.1 Rhizobacter sp.
AGAGTGCAGTTTCAGCGTGGGCTGATGCGCGCAGCCGTCAGAACTCCGCCAACTCCCGCTCGCTTGATTCGGCTGGCTGAGGTTTGTCACTAATCAGGATGTCGCTTGGAGATCGCCTTTGCGCTGTTGTTTTACGTAACAGGCCCTGGCCGATCACCTTCAAAAAGGCTCTTCGCGGGAGGGGAGGGCCGGGCCGATGCCCCGCGTTTAGGGCACCACCGCCGACACCCGCACAGCCACGCCACTCAACACCGCATTCCCCGAAAGCGGATCACGCAGGTTCTCGTCGAGCACGGCGTTGAGGTTGACGCCGGGGCGTTCGGCGGCGACGGCCATGCGCGCGCCGGGGGCGTCGTGGCCCCAGCCGTGGGGCAGGCTCACCACGCCGGGCATCACCTCGTCGCTCACTTCAACCTGCGCTGAAATGCTTTGGCCCCGATGGCCTTCGATGCGGGCCAGGCCCCCTTCGGTCAGCCCCAGGCGCTGCGCATCGGCCGGGTGCACGCGCGCCGTGCAGCGGAAGGGGCCCTTGGCCAGCAGGGGCAGGTTGTGCATCCACGAGTTGTTGGACCGCACTTCGCGCCGGCCGATGATGACCATCTCAGGCACCGGCGCATCCAACTCGGCGCGGGCGCGGGGCAGGTCGGCCAGCAGCAGTTCGGGGGCCAGTTCGATGCGGCCCGAAGGCGTGCGCAGCAGCTCGGGCAGGCGCGGGGCCAGGGGGCCGAGGTCGATGCCGTCGGGCGCTGCCTTCAGGTGCGCGAGGGTCAGGCCGTCGGGGCGGTTGCCGAAGTCGTCGCCATAGGGGCCGCTGCGCAGGGCCAGGTCGAGCTTGCGTTCGGGGCCTTGTTGGCCGGCCAGTGCGGCCAGCACGGCGGGGGCGCGCTCGCCGTACTGCTTTTGCACGTCGGCCTTCAACTGTTCGTCGTCGAATGCCAAGGGGTCGGCCTCAGCGCCTCGGCCTTGCAGCATGGCCGCCACCTTCAGCATGGCCTGCCACTCGGGCACATGACCCGCTGGCGCGGGCATCACGGCGTGGCTGAAGCGCGCCTGGTTGCGGTACGAGAACTGCGCGAAGGTGACGTCGTAGTGCGACTCTTCCAGTTGCGAAAGCGCCGGCAAGATGACGTCCGCGTGGCGGGTGGTCTCGTTCAGGTAGATGTCGAAGCTGAGGATGAATTCGAGCTTCGACAGGGCCGCCGACAGGCGCTGCCCGTTGGGGGCCGACAGCACCGGGTTGCTGGCCGAGGTGATGAGCGCGCGCACCTGGCCGTCGCCGGGGGTTTCAATTTCTTCGGCCAGGCAGCCCATGGGCAGTTCGCCCATGACCTCGGGTGCGCCGCTCACGCGCGAGCGGTGGCGGCCGGTCGCCAGGCCCTTGCCCACGCCGGGCTTGCCTTGTGTGTTGGCCGCGAAGGCGGGGGCCTTGGGGAACATCACGCCACCGGGTTCATCGAGGTGGCCGCACAAGATGTTGACCACATCGACCAGCCAACTGGCCAGGGTGCCGAAGCTTTGGGTGCAGGTGCCAAGGCGCCCGTAGAGCGCACCGTGCGGCGCACGCGCCAAGCCGCGCGCCAGTTCGCGCACGGTCTCGGCCGTCATGCCGCAGCGTGCGGCCACGCGCTCGGCGGGGTAGTCCTTCACGGCCTCTTGCACGGCTTCAACGCCGTTGATCAGCGGTGCCAGGCGGCCGAGGCGCACCAGGCCTTCGTCGAACAAGGTGTGGACCATGCCGAGCAGCAGGTAGACGTCGCTGCCGGGGCGGATGAAGTGGTGTTCGTCGGCCACGGCCGAGGTTTCGGTGCGGCGCGGGTCGATCACCACCAGCTTGCCGCCGCGTGCGCGCATGGCCTTGGCCTTGCCGCGGAAGTCGGGCACCGTCCAGAGGCTGCCGTTGCTGGCCATGGGGTTGGCGCCCAGCACCACCAGGTGGTCACAGCGTTCGATGTCGGGTACCGCAACCGACATCCAACTGCCGAACATCTGCGCGCAGGCCAGTTGCTTGGGGATCTGGTCGAGCGTGGAGGCCGAGAAGATGTTGTGCGTGCCCACGGCCTTGGCAAGGCGCGGGTAGTACAGCCGCAGCCCCAGCTTGTGCGACGAGGGGTTGCCCGAGGCCATGGCGATGGCGTGCGGGCCATGTTGTTCGCGGATGGGCACGAGGCGCCGTTCGATCTCGGCGAAGGCTTCGTCCCAGGTGGCCTCAATGAGCTGGCCGTTGCGCTTGATGAGCGGCGTGCGCAGGCGGTCGGGGTCGTCGTGCAGGTCTTTGAGCGCCACGCCCTTGGGGCACAGGTAGCCGCTGCTGAAGAAGTCGGTCGCTCGGCCGCGAATGGTCATCACGCGGCCTTCGTTCACTTCAACGTCGAGCCCGCAACAGGCTTCGCAGACGGGGCAGATGCGGGGGGTGGTCGTGGTCATGGCGGGTGGGCGATGTGCTGGCACCGCCGCAGGCTGGAAGATCCCCGCATTCTTCCGCGAAAGCCGCCACCACGTGGCGCGGACTTTCGCGGAGCCCCTGTTTCACTGTGCGGGACAAGGGCGTGTACGCCCCGATGTGCCGCGAGCGTGCGCGTTGCGCACGCCCCCTCAAAACCCTGTCACTTGTCGACGAAAGCGCGCTCGATCACGAAGTGGCCCGGCGTGCTCATGTTGCCTTCGGTCATGCCCAGCTTGTCGAAGATGGCGCGGGTGTCTTTCAGCATCTCGGGGCTGCCGCAGAGCATGAAGCGGTCGGCTTCGATGCTGATGGGGGGCAGGCCGATGGCGGCGGGCAGATCGCCGCTGTCGAGCAGCGGCGGAATGCGGCCCTGGTTGCGGAAGGCTTCGCGGGTGACGGTGGGGTAGTAGATGAGCTTGGTCTTGACCAGCTCGCCGAAGTATTCGTTTTCGGGCAGCTCTTGGGTGATGACTTCGTCGTATGCCAGTTCGTTGACTTGGCGGCAGCCGTGCACGAGCACGATCTTCTCGAAGGCTTCGTACACCTCGGGGTCGCGGATCATGGCCATGAAGGGCGCCAGGCCGGTGCCGGTGGACAGCAGGTACAGGTTTTTGCCCGGCAGCAGGTTTTGCGTGAGCAGGGTGCCCGACGCCTTGCGGCCGACCATCACTGTGCTGCCCACTTCGATGTGCTGCAGGCGCGATGTCAGCGGGCCGTCTTGCACCTTGATGCTGAGGAATTCAAGCGTTTCTTCCCAGTGCGGGCTGACGATGCTGTACGCGCGCATCAGGGGCTTGCCATCGACCACCAGGCCGATCATCACGAACTGGCCGCTCTGGAAACGGAAGCCCGGGTCGCGGGTGCAGGTGAACGAAAACTGCCGGTCGGTCCAGTGACGGACGCTGAGGACTTTGGCTTCGAAGAAGTTGCTCATGCTGGTTCCTGATGGTGTCCGGGCGCCGACCGTTCATTCGGGTGGGCCCGGGGTGGATGCCGCGATTTGGTCGCTCATGGAAGGCCGGCCGCAAACCGAATGAGCCCAGGGGGCACAGGTGGAACGCGGGGTGTCTTCAGGCGGGGCTGTCGCGCCACAACAGGGGCAATTGTCCCGAACTTTTGCGACGGTTGATTTCGACGCCGGTAAACAAACGTGGGTGGCAGTGCCGGAGCCTGTTTTTCAGGCCGGTTCAGCCGCCTTTGGGCCGCGCGGGGTCGCAGCCTTCGCCAGCGCCAAAGTCACGCGGTGATTCAAGCGTGATGGCGGCCTGGCCGGGTGCGGCCAGCGTGCCTTGTACGCGGATGGACGAGGGCAGCGCGAGCAGGCTGCGCTGTTTGGGTTGCGGGTCGAGCCACAGTTCGAAGCGTTCACTGCGCAGGTCGAGCTGGGCGGTGCCCCCGATGCGTGTTTGCGCGGTTTCGAGCAGCAGGCTGCGGCTGCGGACGTTGCCGTCGCGCAGCTCGGCCAGCAGCTCGCCGCAGTGAATGGCCACCGGCTCGTGACCGCTCAGCAGCGCGCGCAGCCATTTGCCGCCGTTCAGGGCCAGCTTGGCGTCGAGCTTGTTCGGCAGGCTGCCGCCAGTCATAGACGCCGCCAGCGTGCCCGAGCCGCTGCGCAGCCAATCGGCCATTGAATCGCCCCGGCCGCTGAGCTTGAGCCGGCCGCTCAAGGGGCCGTTGATGCGTGACGGCTCGGGCACGTCGGGCAGCAGGGCTTCGAGCCGCAGCTTTTTCCATTGCAGCTCGATGCGTGCGGCGGCGGGCTGGCGGCTGGCGTCAACGGCGAAGCTGCCATTGACCTGCCCACCGGCCCAGCCGAACTGCACCGGCTTGAGCGCCAACTGCCCGCCGTCGAGCGAGGCGTGCAGGCGCAGGGCTTGCAGCGGCGGCAGATCGGCCGCGTGCAGCGACTGCACCCGCAGGTCGAGCTCGGCGTCGAATTGGCGCAGGCCGCCCAACCCGAGGCTGCGGCTGAGCAGCAGGGGCTCGCGGGCGATGGCGCGTGGGGGTGCGGCGGCCGGGCCGGTGAGGTCGGCCATGTCGATGCGGCGGCTTTGCAGCGTGGCTTGCAGGCGCGGGGTGTCGGTGGACAGGTCCGCGTTCAACTCGCCAGCCAGGTCGCTGCGGCCGAGTTCGGCGTTCAGCTTGGTGACGCTCCAGGCCTGCGCTTCTTTCAGCAGGTGGCCGCTTGCCGTGTAGGGCGCGCTGCGGGGCAACCCGACAGCCAGCAGCGCGTTCAAAGAGGCGAGGCTGGGGCCACGCAGGCGCAGGTCGGCGTCGCCTGTGGTGCCTTTGAAAAGGTCAGCGGCAAAGCCATCCACATCGAGCTTGTTGTTGGCCACGCGCACTTGGCCGCGCAGTGGGATGGCACGGCCGGTTTGCTGGAAGGTGATCTCGTCGCCGGTGAAGGTTTCCCCTTCAAACGGTTGGCCACGGAAATGGCCTTTGAAGCCGATCAGGCGCGTGAGCGGCTCGCCCCGCACCGGCTCGACCGGCCCGCTGAGTGGGCTCGACGTGGCCTGCAGCGACAAGCCCACGCCGTGGTGCACAAAGCTCAGCCGGCTGCGTTCGGCACGCAGGGCCATCACCAGCAGGCGGCCGGGGCCGGTGTCGTCGGGGTGCAGCAGGCGCCAGTTGCGCAGGCCGTTGGCGCGGCGCTCCAGGTTCACCTCGGCGTCGATCAATCGCATGTCGGTGACCACCCTCGGCCGTTGCCACAGGCTGCGCCAGGCGAAGCGGAAGCTGGCCTCGC
>JAYSYW010000121.1:0-5156 GCA_043727255.1 Rhizobacter sp.
GCGCCCAGCAGGCCCGAATGGGTGCGCACGTGGCGGCCGACCATCACGTTCTCAAGCGCCGACATGTCGGCGAACAAACGGATGTTCTGGAACGTGCGCGCAATACCGGCCTTGGCCACCTCGTGCACCGCCGTGGGCTTGTAGGGCTTGTCGCTCAGCGAAAAGCTGCCGGCATCGGGCGCGTACAAGCCCGTCAGCACGTTGAAGAAGGTGGTCTTGCCGGCGCCGTTGGGGCCGATCAGCCCATACACCTGGCCGGCTTCGATGGTGATGCCAACGTCTGAAAGCGCCTGCAGCCCACCAAAGCGCTTCGAGACGCCGCTCACCTTGAGGATCACTTCGGCCATGCGCCCGCCCCTACTTGCTTTGCGGCACAGGCGCCGCCTTGCCGTGCTCGGGCGACGGCCACAGCCCGCGCGGCCGCCACAGCATGATGCTGATCATGGCAAGCGCGATCAACAGCTGCCGCAAGATGGACGCGTCGAGCCGCCCGTCGGTCATGCTTTGCAGCGGGCTGGCCACATGGCGCAGCACCTCGGGCAGCGCGGCCAGCAGCAAGGCGCCCACGATCACGCCGGGGATGTGGCCCAGGCCACCCAGCACCACCATGGCCACCACCATCACCGACTCGTTCAGGCTGAACGACTCGGGCGACACGAAGCTCTGGAAGCTGGCGAACATCACACCCGACACACCGCCGAAGGTGGCGCCCATGCCGAAGGCCAGCAGCTTGAGGTTGCGGGTGTTGATGCCCATGGCCTTGGCGGCAATCTCGTCTTCGCGGATCGCCATCCAGGCGCGACCGATGCGCGAGCGCTCGAGCCGATAACAAATGACGACGCTGATGACGACCAGCGCCAGGAACAGGTAGTAGTAGTTCGTGACCGAGGGCACCTCGAAGCCGAGCACGGTGTGCTTCTGCCCGAGGTTGAAGCCGAACAGGTTGATCGGGTCGATCTGCGACATGCCCTTCGGCCCGTTGGTGATGTTGATCGGCGAGTCGAGGTTGAGCAGGAACACCCGGATGATTTCGCCAAAGCCGAGCGTGACGATGGCGAGGTAATCGCCGCGCAGCTTCAAGGTGGGCGCGCCCAGCAACACCCCGAAGGTGCCCGCCAACAATGCGCCAAGCGGGATGACGGCCCACCAGGGCATGTGCATGCCCCCCGGAAAGAGCGCCGCCACCGCGGGGAAGGTTCGAAACAGGTGGGGCGAGGCCAGCAGCCCGAACATGTACGCGCCCACCGCATAAAAGGCCACGTAGCCGAGGTCGAGCAGCCCCGCATAACCCACCACGATGTTCAAGCCAAGCGCCAGCAGCACGTACAGCAGGGCGATGTCGATGATGCGCACCCAGGCGTTGCCGAACTGCTGCGCGATCAGCGGCACCAGCAGCAGCGCCACGGCGGCGAGCAAGAAGGTGCCGAGCTTGCGGCTCTGGGCGGTCATGGGGCGCTCCTTGTGATCGGTTCCATCGTCAGGCGCGGTCAGCCACGCGTTCGCCCAGCAGGCCCTGCGGCCGCAGCGTCAGCACGAGGATCAGCACCACGAAGGCGAAGATGTCTTGGTAGTGGCTGCCGAGCAAGCCGCCCGTCAGCACGCCGATGTAGCCGGCGCCCAGGGCTTCGATCAAGCCCAGCAACACGCCGCCCACCATGGCGCCGGCCAGGTTGCCGATGCCACCGAACACCGCCGCCGTGAAGGCCTTCAGGCCGGGCAGGAAGCCCATGGTGTGCTGCACCGAGCCGTAGTTGGCCGCGTACATCACACCGGCCAGCGCGGCCAGCGCGGCGCCGATGATGAAGGTGGCCGAGATGACCATGTCGGGCCGCACGCCCATCAGGCCAGCCACGCGCGGGTTCTCGGCGGTGGCCCGCATGGCGCGGCCAAGCTTGGTGCGGTTCACGAGGTACATCAGCGCCGCCAACGTGACCACCGTGGTGCCCAGGATGAGTATCTGGATGGTGTTGATGACGGCCCCGCCGATGTAGAACGGCTCGGACGGCAGCAAGATCGGGTACGGCTTGGGGTTGGGCTTCCAGATGATCATCGCCAGCGTTTGCAGCAGCAGCGACATGCCCATGGCGGTGATCAACGGCGCCAACCGGGGTGCGCTGCGCAAGGGCCGGTAGGCGATTTTTTCGATGCTGAAGTTGAGCACCGCACACACCACGATGGCCGCCAGCAGAGAGATCAGCATCAGCAACCAACCGGGCCAGCCGGTGTCGGCCAGCAGCGTGACAACAGTCCAGCTGGTGAGGGCGCCGACCATCAGCACCTCACCGTGCGCGAAGTTGATGAGGTTGATGATCCCGTAGACCATCGTGTAGCCCAGCGCCACCAGCGCGTACACACTGCCGAGCACCAGGCCGTTGATGATCTGTTGAATGAAGGTGTCCATCAGGGGGCTTCCATCAATGGCATTTCAGGGTCCGCGGGACACAGCAAGTTTGCGGCCAGGGGGCCGACCGGCCGCGATTCTAGAAGCCGAACCGTTGCGCGGCAAAGCGCGTCACAGCCGGTTGAAGGCGGCTTCGAGGTTCTGCATGGTGCGGTCGATGTCGGCCAGCTTGTCGAGCCCGAAGAGGCCGAGGCGGAAGGTCTGAAAGCCCGCCGGCTCGTCACATTGCAAGGGCACGCCGGCAGCGGTTTGCAAGCCGAGGCCGGCGAATGTTTTGCCACTTTGAATGCCAGCGTCGGTGGTGTAGCTGACCACCACGCCGGGCGCCTGGAAGCCATCGGCCGCCACGCTGGGAAAGCCCCGCGCTTCAAGCATCGCCCGCACGCGCCGGCCCAGGGCCCACTGCGCGTCGCGTGCGGCGTCGAAGCCGAAGGCCTGGGTTTCCCGCATGGCGTCGCGCAGTTGGGCCACCACGTCGGTGGGCAAGGTGGCGTGGTACGCGTGGCCGCCCGATTCATACGTCTCCATGATCTGCAGCCACTTGCGCAGGTCGTTGGCGAAGCTGGAACTGGTGGTCGAGTCAATGCGCTCGCGCGCAGCCGCACTCAGCATGACGAGCGCACAGCCCGAGGCGCTGCTCCAGACTTTCTGGGGCGCGGTGACGAGCACATCGACCCCCGTGGCTTGCATGTCAACCCACACCGCGCCCGAGGCCACGCAGTCGAGCACCAGCAGGCCGCCCACCGCATGCACCGCGTCGGCCACGGCGCGCAGGTAGGCGTCGGGCAGGATCATCCCGGAGGCGGTTTCAACGTGGGGCGCGAACACGAGCGCGGGCCTGTCGGCCTGAATGCGGTTGACCACCTCGTCGATCGGCGCGGGCGTGAATGGCGCTTGCGGGCCGCTGCCGTTGGGCCGCGCTTTGAGCACGATGGTTTCAGACGGAATGCGCCCTGCCTCGAATATTTGCGTCCAGCGGTAGCTGAACCAGCCATTGCGGATGACCATGCACTTTTTGTCGTGCGCAAACTGACGGGCCACCGCCTCCATGCCGAAGCTGCCTCCGCCGGGCGCGACGATGGCGGAGTGCGCGCGGTACACCGCCTTCAACGTGGATGAGACGTCGCGCATCACGCCTTGGAAACGCTGCGACATGTGGTTGAGCGCACGGTCGGTATAGACCACTGAGAACTCAAGCAAGCCGTCGGGATCGACATCAGGAAGCAGGCCGGGCATGGTGTGATTCCATTTGATAAACAAAGTGCGGGGCAGCTTAGCACCGGGGTGCCGCCGCAACGGGGGTGAAAGCCCGGCAGCCGGCCGGGCTCGCGGGCTCATTTCGGCGGCTGCTGCTTGCGCGTGCGCGCCTCGTCGTTCAAGCGGCGCAACTCATCAAGCCGTTCGCCAATGCGCAGCTCAAGCCCGCGCGGCACGGGCTCATAGAAGCGCGGGGGTTCGATGTCATCGGGCCAGTAACTTTCACCGGCAGCGAAACCGCCTTGCTCGGCGTGCGCGTAGCGGTAGTCCTTGCCATAGTCCAGCGACTTCATCAGCTGCGTGGGCGCGTTGCGCAGGTGCAAAGGCACCCGCCGGGTGCCGTCTTGTTTGACGAAGCGCTTGGCGGCGTTGAAGGCCATGTAGACCGCGTTCGACTTCGGCGCCATGGCCAGAAACACCACCGCCTGCGCGAGCGCGAGTTCACCTTCGGGCGAACCCAGGCGCTCAAAGGTTTCAGCCGCGTCCAGCGTCAAGCGCAGGGCGCGCGGATCGGCCAGGCCGATGTCTTCACTGGCCATGCGCACCATGCGGCGCGCGGCATAGCGCGGGTCCACGCCGCCGTCGAGCATGCGCACGAACCAATACAGCGCGGCGTCGGGGTCGCTGCCGCGCACGGCCTTGTGCAGGGCCGAGATGGTGTCGTAGAACTGCTCGCCGCCTTTGTCGTAGCGGCGCAGTTGTTCGCCGAGCGAACGCTCAAGCTGGGCTTCGTCGATCTCAGTGACCGGGCCCGCCATGCGCACCATGTTTTCGTAGGCATTGAGCAGGCGGCGCGCATCGCCATCGGCATAACCCACCAGGCGATCACGCGCGGCCTCGGTGAGCGGAGGGGCTTGCATCAGCGCCTGCCCTCGCGCCATCAGTTCGATCAGGTCTTCATCGCCCAGCGACTTGAGCACGTGCACCGTGGCGCGAGACAACAAGGCCGAGTTGACCTCGAACGACGGGTTCTCGGTGGTGGCCCCGATGAAGGTGAACAGGCCCGATTCGACGTGCGGCAGGAAGGCGTCTTGCTGCGCCTTGTTGAAGCGGTGCACTTCGTCCACAAACACCACCGTGCGCCGGCCGGTTGACTGCACGGCCTGTGCGCGCTCGACGGCCTCTCGGATGTCCTTCACACCGCCGAGCACGGCCGATATCTGGATGAACTGCGCATCGAAGCCGTCGGCCATCAGGCGGGCCAGCGTGGTCTTGCCCACGCCAGGCGGCCCCCACAGGATCATCGAATGCAACTGGCGCGACTCGAACGCGGCGCGCAACGGCTTGTGTGGCCCCAACAGGTGCTGTTGGCCGATCACTTCGTTCAGCGTGCGGGGGCGCAGGCGTTCGGCCAGGGGGGCTGCGGGCGGGTCGCCCAGAGGCAAGGGCAATGAACTCATGCAAGCGATTGTGTCAGCGGGTCAAAACCCCCGATGCGCAGAGCCCAAGCGTGAAACAGCGGGCGAATTCACCCGTTGATCGGGTTTGACCCGAAGGG
>JAYSYW010000122.1:0-5147 GCA_043727255.1 Rhizobacter sp.
GCCGTGTTGAGCCCCTGCAAGGTGGCCATCGGCAAGGTGGCGATTTGCGCCGTGCCCAAGGCGGTGATCTGCGCCGTGGTCATGGTGGTGTAGAGCGCAGGGCCCAACGCGGCTTGGTCTTCGGCCGACAACGCCGCCAACTGGGCGGTTGTGAGCGAAGCCAGCTGCGCGGCGGTGAGCGTGCTGACTTGTTCAACCGTCAACGCGTCGATCTGCGCAGTGGTGAGTGCGCGAATCTGCGCGCTGCCCAACGCACGCAAGTCATCGCTTTCAAGCGAAGGAATCTGGTGGGTGGTGATGGCCGCCACTTGCGCGGTGGACAACGCGGTGAACTGGGCTGTCGTCAACGCCATGACTTCTTCAGCGCCCAACCCCGCCACCTGGCGTGTGGTCAACGCAGCCACCTGCGTGGTGCTGAGGGCGGCCACTTGCGTGGCATCAAGCGCGGCCAACTGGTCGCTCGACAAAGCCCGCAGCGCGGCGGTGCTCAATGCGCGAAGGTCGGCGGTTTCCAGTGCGGCCATTTGCTCAGACGTGAGCGCAGTGGCCTGTGCCGTGGCCAGCGCGGCGAACTGCGCGGTGCTGAGCGCTTGCAAGGTGGCCACCGGCAAGGTGGCGATCTGCGCCGTGCCCAGGGCGGCGATTTGCGCCGTGGTCATGGTGGTGTAGAGGGCAGGGCCCAACGCGGCCTGGTCTTCGGCCGACAGCGCGGCCAGTTGCGCGGTGGTGAACGAGGCCAGCTGGGCGGGTGTCAGCGTGCTCACCTGCTCCAAGGTCAGCGCGTCGATCTGCGCGGTGGTGAGGGCGCGAATTTGCGCGCTGCCAAGGGCGCGCAGGTCGTCGCTTTCCAGCGTGGGAATCTGGTTGGTGGTGATGGCCGCCACTTGCGCGGTGGACATCACGGCGAACTGGTTCGTGCCGAGTGCGGTCAGCTCTTCCTGGCCCAGCGCCGCGATCTGCCGTGTGCTGAGCGCAAGCACCTGCTGCGTGGTCAGGGTGGCCACCTGGGTGGCGTCAAGCGCCACCAGTTGGTCGGACGTCAACCCGCGCATGCCGGCGCTGCTGATGGCCCGCAGGTCGTCGGTCTGCAAGCCGGCCACCTGGTCGGTGGTGAGTGAGGCCACTTGCGCTGACGACAGCACCGCGAACTGCGCTGTGCTCAAGGCTTGCAACGTGGACACCGACAGCGCCGCAATCTGCGCCGGGCTGAGTGCAGCGATTTGCGCTGTGCCCGACAGCAGCACCGCCGCTCTCAGCACGTCGAGTGCCTCTTGCGACAGGTTGGCCGTTTGGGCGGTGGTCAGCGTGGCGGCTTGTGAGGGGGTGAGTGCGGTCAGTTGCTCCAGGCTGAGCGATTCAACCTGTGCGGCGCTCAACGCGCGCACCTGCGCCGTGCCCAGCGCGCGCAGGTCGGTGGTTTCGATGGCGGCCACTTGCCCGGTGGTCAACGCCACCACCTGAGCCGAGCCCAGCGCGGCGTACTGGGCGGTGGTCAGCGCGCGCAGGTCATCGCTTTGCAGGTTGGCCAGTTGGGTGGTTGTGAGCGCGGCGACCTGTGCCGTGCCGAGCGTGGCGAATTGCGCGGTGCCCAGCGCGTTCAGCTCGTCGGTGCCCAGGCTCTGGATTTGCGCGGTGGTGAGCGCGGCCACCTGCGCGGTGGACAACGCAGCCAGCTGGTCCGATGTCATGGCGCCCACGTCGGCGGCTTCCATTCGGGCCAGTTGCGTGGTGCTCAATGCGGCCAGCTGCGTGGTGCTGAGCGCTTGCACCTCTTCGGTGGTGAGCGCGGCCAACTGCGCGCTCGACAGGGCGCGCAGCGAGGCGGTGTTGATGGCCCGCAGGTCGGCCGTTTCCAGCGCGGCGATCTGGGCGGGGGTGATGCCGGGCACCTGGGCCGGTGTGAGCGCGGCGAACTGGGTCAAGGTGAGCCAGTTGAATTCGGTCGTGCCCATGGCCGCGATCTGGGCCGACGTCAAAGCCGCGGCTTGCGCGTCGGTGAGCGCGCCGCTGGCCGGGGTTTCAGTGGGTGTCTGCGCTGCCGGCGTCGAATGGAACAGACGTGAAATGCGCAGCTTGGACGAGAACCACTTGAACAGAGAAGAAAACTTCATTCAGGCTGCCGGTTATGAGTGCGGCGCGCAACCCGGGTTGGGGTGCGCGCCGCATTCGCTTTCGGTCGTCCTTTAGATCAGCGGCGGCACCTTGTTGATGTCGTCCAGACCCAGCAGGCCGCGGTCCATCGACGCCAACCCGGTGTCACCGGCTGTTGGTGCCGCCGCAACTGGCGCGACACCTTCTGTGGTGGTGGGCAACACGTCGGCCGTGGGTGCGGCCAGCAAGTCGCCCAGTTGCACCGGCGGCATCTGCGCAGTGTCTTTGGCGAACCACACGTCGGCCATCGCATGCTGTGTGCCGTCCGCAGCGGTGTAGCTCGACACCAGGCCCAGCAGGTTGCCGTTGTCCACTTGTGTTCCGACCAGACCTTGCAGGTCCAGAGAGACCACACCGAACTCGCCCAGCGTCTTCAGCTCGTTGCCGTCGGTCACACCGTTCTGGTTGCCATCGACCCACAGGCGCAGTTCGCTGAATGCCGCGTCGTTGGCATCGAGCTTGCCGTCGGCGTTGGCGTCAAGCAGCCTCATGGCTTCGTAACCGTCGCCGGCGCGGGTGCCGTCGGCGCGTTGCGTGGCCACACCGAACAGCTCGCGGCCGTCGTTGATGCTGCCGTCGCCGTTGATGTCACGCACCAGCAGGCCGTCGGTGGCGGAAGCCCAGCCCACCTTGGTGGCGTTGCCGGTGGCGTTCAGGTCGAACACCACACCGTCAGCCGCTGCCGTGGTGCGCACGCCGTTGCCGTCAAGGTCAAGCACGATCGGCGAGGCGGCGAAGTAGGCGTCGAGTTGCGAGCCCGACATCTGGGCGGTGTCTTCACTTTGGAACGCAACCACCTGGCTCATCGACATCGCCGCGATGTCGGCGGTCTCCAGGCCGGCGATCTGGGCCGTGGTCAGGCCGGCGATCTGGTCGGTGGTCCACATCCTGGCTTGGTCGGTCGTGAAGGCACCGATCTGGTTGTTGGTCAGCGACGCGAACTGGTCAGTGGTCAGCGCGTGGATCTGGTCGCTGTTGAGCGACTGGATCGCGGCGTTGCCCAGGGCACGCAGGTCGTTCGTTTCGAGTGAGGCGAACTGCTCGGTCGTCAGGTTCGAGACCTGCACCGTCGTCAGCACCGAGAACTGCGAGGCAGCCATCGCGTTCAGGTCGTCGGTGGCCAGGCCCGCCAGTTGGCTGGTGGTCAGGTTGACGACTTGCCCGCCCAGCGCGGTGATCTGCGAGGTGGTCAGTTCACCCAACTGGTCGTCGCTGAGTGAGCGCAGCGAGGTCGAGGTGAGTGCACGCAGGTCGGCGGTCTCGATGGTCGAGATCTGGTTGGTGGTGATGCCGTCAAGCTGGGTGCTTGTCAGCGCGCCGTAGTGCGCTGTGCTCAGTGCCGTCAGGTCGTTGGTGGTCAGGGCGCCGAGTTGGTCGCTGGTGAGCGAGGCCACTTGCGCGGTGGTCAGCCCGGCGAACTGCTGGGTGGTCAGCGCGTTCAGGTCGTCGGTGTTCAAGCCGCTGATCTGCGTGGTGGAAAGGGCGGCCACTTGCTGGGTGGACAAGGCGGCGATCTGGTCACTGTTCAGGGCGGCCAGTTGGGCGCTGTCCAGTGCCCGGATCGAAGCGGTGCTCATGGCACGCAGGTCGGCGGTTTCAAGTGCGCCGACTTGGGCGCTGGTGAGCGCGGCGGCCTGGGCCGAGTTCAGCACCGCGAACTGGGCGGTGTTGAGCGCGTTCAGGTCGGTCGTGCTCAGGCTGGCGATCTGCTCGGTGGTGAGCGCGGCCACCTGGGCGTTGGTGAGCGCGGCCACCTGGGTGGAGCTCAGGGCGTCGAGCTGCTGGGTGTCGAGTGCCCTCAGCGCCAAGGTGCTGAGTGCGCGCAGGTCGGTGGTTTCAAGGGCCACCATGTGGTCGGTGGTCAGCGAGTCCACCTGAGTGCTGGTCAGCACGGCGAACTGTGCCGTGGTCATCGCCACCACATCGGCGGTTTGCAGGGTTTCGATCTGCGCCGAGGTGAGGGAAGCCACCTGGGCGGTGGACAGTGCCGCGAACTGCGTGGTGGTGAAGGCGTTCAGGTCGTCGCTGTTCAGGTTCGAGATCTGCGACGTTGTGAGGGCGGCCACTTGCGTGGGGGTCAAGGCGCCGATCTGGTCGGAGTTCATGCCCGCCAGTTGCACGTCGGTCAGCCCACGGATGCCCGCCGAGCTGATGGCTTGCAGGTCAGTGGTTTGCAGCGCCGCGATCTGGTCGCTCGTGAGGTTGGCCACCTGGGTGGTGGTCAGCGCCGCGAACTGCGCGGTGTTCAGCGCGTTCAGGTCGGTGGTGGACAGTTCGGCCACTTGTTGCGTGGTCAGGTTGGACACCTGGGCGGTGGTCAGCGCGCCAAGCTGGTCGGTCGTGAGCGAGGCGAGCTGGTCGCTGTTCAGGCTGCGCAGGGCACTGGTGCTGATGGCGCGCAGGTCGGTGGTCTCGATGACCGCGAGCTGGTCCGTCGTCAAGGCGCCGACTTGCGTGCTGTTCAGGGCGGCGAAGTGGTTCGTGGCCAGGGCCTTCAGGTCAGCCGTCTCAAGCGTCGAGACTTGTGCCGAGGTGAGGTTGCTCACCTGGGCCGTGGTCAGCGCGGCGAACTGGGCCGTGCTGAGTGCGTTCAAGTCGTCGCTGTTCAAGCCGGCCACTTGGGCGGTCAGCAAGGCAGCCACTTGGCCTGTGGACAGGGCAGCCACTTGGGCGCTGTTCAGGGCGGCCAGTTGGGCGCTGTCGAGCGAGCGCAGGGCGCTGGTGCTCAGGGCAAGCAGGTCGGCCGTTTCAAGCGCGCCAATCTGGTCGCTGGTGAGGCTGGCGACTTGTGTGCTCGACAGGGCGGCGAAGTGGGCCGAGTTCAGCGCGTTCAAGTCGGCCGTTGGCAGGCTGGACAGTTGGCTCGTGGTCAGTGCAGCCACTTGGCCGGTGGTCAGGGCGCCGACTTGGTCGGACGTCAATGCACCGAACTGGTCGCTGTTCAAGGCACGCAGGGCCAGCGTGCTGATGGCACGCAGGTCGGTGGTCTCGATGCT
>JAYSYW010000123.1:0-11461 GCA_043727255.1 Rhizobacter sp.
CCGCTCACGCAGGCCATCCAGAACCTTGAAGCCCGCTTGGGCGTGCCGCTGTTCGACCGCAGCCAGCGCCGTGTGGCCTTGACGCCCGCCGGCCAGGCGCTGGTCGAGCCGGTGCACCAGTTGTTGTTGCACGCCGCCTCGTTGCCTGGCGTGGCGCAGGCCGCTGGGCATGGCGCGGTGGGGCGGCTTCGGCTCGGTTTCGTCTCCACCGTGGGCTTTGGGCCGCTGCCCGTGTGGCTGCGGGGCTTTCGCGAAGCTGAACCGGGCGTGACGCTGGTGTTGCGCGAAGCGACGACCGACGTTCAACTGCTGGCATTCGAGCAAGGCGAAACCGATGCCGGCTTCGTGTTGCACGCGCCCGGCATGGCACCGGGCACGGGCGCACGGCGCTTGTCGCGGCTCTCGGTGGGCACCGAACCCATGGTGCTGGCGCTGGCCGAAACCTCGCCGTTGGCGCGGGCCACACAGCTGGTGATGGCCGAGCTGATGGCGCAGCCGTTGATCATCTTTCCGCGCGGCATTGCGCCTTCGTTGTATGACGCCGTGCTGGCCTTCTATCACCAGCATGGAGCGTCGCCCGTCATTGGCCAAGAGGCAATCCAGATGCAGACGATCGTCAACCTTGTGTCATCGGGCCTTGGTCTCGCGTGGGTGCCGCATTCAGTGACGCAGTTGCAGCGGCCGGGTGTCGTGTATCGCCAGTTGCCGCTGGCGCTGGCCAGGGGCGCCCCGTGCTGCGAAACCAGCCTGGTGTGGCCCAGCGACGCCGGCCCGGTGGTCACGCGCTTCGTGCGCTTCATCGAACGTTCGATAGGCGGCGAGGCGCAGGCCCTTCCAGGCTGAGGCGCATTCGGCCCGTCGGTTATCGTTCGCCAGCTCCATTTGACCCACCGGTTTCCCGATGCTTGTTCACCCCCAGTTCAACCCCGTGGCCCTTCAGTTGGGGCCGATCGCCATTCATTGGTATGGCCTGACGTATCTCGTCGCTTTCGGGCTCTTCATCTGGCTCGGTTCGCTGCGCGTCAAACAGACCCAGTTCGCCCGCGCCGGCTGGACGACGCGCGATGTGGAAGACCTGCTGTTCTTCGGCGTGCTGGGCGTGGTGATCGGCGGCCGGCTCGGCTATGTGATCTTCTACAAACCGACGGTCTATCTGGCCAACCCGCTGGAAATCTTTGCCATCTGGAAGGGCGGCATGTCGTTCCACGGCGGGCTGCTCGGTGTGATCGCCGCGATGGGCTTTTTTGCGTGGCGCCGCAAGCGCCCGTTCTGGCAAGTCACCGACCTGATCGCGCCGTGCGTGCCCACGGGGCTGGCTTCGGGGCGCATCGGCAACTTTATCAACGGCGAGTTGTGGGGCCGCGCGGCAGACCCGAGCCTGCCGTGGGCGATGGTCTTCCCGCAGTCGGGCACGACCGATCCGCGCCACCCATCGCAGCTTTACCAGTTCGGCATGGAAGGCCTGCTGCTGTTCGTGCTGCTCTGGTTGTATGCACGCAAGCCGAGGCCGGTCGGGCAGGTGTCGGGCGCATTCCTGGTGGGCTATGGCGTCTTCCGTTTCATCGCCGAATACTTCCGCGAGCCCGACAGCTTTCTGGGCCTGCTGACCTTCGGTTTGAGCATGGGGCAGCTGCTCTGCATTCCGATGGTGCTGGCTGGCGTGGTGCTTTGGGTGTGGGCCGGGCGCCGCAGTGAACCTGCACGGGGCGTGGCATGAGGCAGGTCTTTTTCGACACCGAAACCACCGGCCTCAGCCCCGACTCGGGCGACCGCATCATCGAAATCGGCTGCGTGGAGATGGTGAACCGCCGGCTCACCGGCCAGAACAAACACTTCTACCTGAACCCCGAGCGGTCCAGCCATGAAGACGCGTTGAAGATCCACGGATTGACCGACGAGTTTCTGGCCGACAAGCCGCTGTTCGCGCACATCGCCGACGAGTTGCTTGAATACCTGTCCGGTGCCGAGGTCGTCGCCCACAACGCGAACTTCGACGTGGGCTTCTTCAACGAGGAACTGCGCCGCCTGGGCAAGCCGAAGTTCATCACCTTTGTGGACCGGGTGACCGACACGCTGGTGATGGCGCGCGAGATGTTCCCCGGCAAGTCGAATTCGCTCGACGCCTTGTGCAAGCGGCTGGAGGTGGATAACTCGAACCGCACGCTGCACGGCGCCCTGCTTGACGCGGGGCTGCTGGCCGAGGTTTACATCAACATGACGCGCGGGCAGAACTCGCTCGTCATCGATTCGGGCGAATCGTCGAGTCAGAACCTCGTCATTGAAGCCATCGACTTCAGCCTGTTCAATCTGCCGGTCATCGCAGCCAATGAATCAGAGGCCGCTGCGCACGAGGTGGTGCTGGTGGAACTTGATAAATCGTCAGGCGGTAAGACGGCATGGCGAAAGCTTGTGGCATAATCTCGGGCTTTTCCGGGTTTAACGCTTCATGTGTCAAATCCTGATTCGGGCGGTTAACTCAGCGGTAGAGTGCCACCTTCACACGGTGGAAGTCGCAGGTTCAAACCCTGCACCGCCCACCACTCTTCCACGACAACGGCAGCACCTCGGTGCTGCCGTTGTCGTTTCCGGGTTTCGTTTCTGATGGACCGCGTGGACGCGGTGGTCATCGGCGCCGGCGTCATCGGCCTGGCGGTCGCCCGTGCGCTGGCGCAGCGCGGCTTGGAAGTAATCGTGCTGGAGCGCGAAGCCGCAATCGGCACCGGCATCAGTTCGCGCAACAGCGAGGTGATTCATGCCGGGCTCTACTACCCGCAGGGTTCGCTGAAGGCGAGGTTGTGTGTTCAAGGGCGCGAGCAGCTCTATGCCTTTTGTGAGTCGCATGGCGTGGCGCACCAACGCTGCGGCAAGCTCGTGGTGGCCACCGATGCCAACCAGAGCGCCGCACTGCGGGCGCTGGCGGCCAAGGCGCAGGCCAATGGGGTTGCCGACGTGCAATGGCTCAATGAACCGCAGGCGAAGGCGATGGAGCCGCAGCTCGCTTGTGCCGCTGCGTTGTGGTCGCCATCCACCGGCATCGTCGACAGCCAGGGTTTGATGCTGGCATTGCGTGGCGACCTCGAGCGTGAGGGCGGCGTGGTGGCGTTGTCATCTCCCGTGCTCGGCAGTGATGGTGGCGCTTTGCACCACGTGGTGCGAGTGGGGGGCGTTGAGCCGATGGCGATCGCCACGCGCATCGTCGTCAACGCGGCGGGGCTGGGCGCGGTTGCGCTGGCTTCGCACATTCAGGGCTTGAGCGCCCACCTCGTGCCGCGCGCCTATCGCTGCAAAGGCAGCTACTTCGCGCTCTCGGGGCCGTCGCCCTTTTCGCGGCTGGTGTACCCGATGCCGCAAGACGCCTGGCTCGGCGTGCACCTCACGCTCGACCTCGGAGGGCAAGCCCGTTTCGGGCCCGATGTGGAATGGCTGGGCGAAGACTCTTCAGCGCCGATGGACTATCAGGTCGACGCCCAACGGGCCGATGCTTTCTACGCTGACGTTCGCCGTTACTGGCCGGGCCTGCCCGATGGCGCCTTGGTGCCGTCTTACAGCGGCATGCGGCCGAAGATCCATGGCCCGCACGAGGCTGCGCCCGACTTCACACTGCAAGGCCCAGCCGAACACGGCATGGCGGGTTTGGTGAACCTGTTTGGCATCGAGTCGCCCGGCCTCACCTCATGCCTGGCCATTGCCGACGAGGTGGTGAAGCGTTCAGGGCAGGGCTGAGACTGCTGCGGCTGGCGCTGCGGCCGCAGCCACCCAGTGCCCATCGACCAGCAGCTCATTCGGCTTGAACTGAGCCTTGTAGGCCATCTTGTTGCTCTCACTGATCCAGTAGCCGAGGTACAGGTTTTTGAGCTTGAGCAGTTTGGTTTGCTCGATCTGCCACAGCACGTTGTAGGTGCCGTAGCTCTTGCCTTCTTCCGGTTCGTAGAAGGTGTACACGGCCGATAAACCGTCGTTCAAGATGTCGAGGATCGACACCATCTTCAGCGTGCCCAGGCCGTCGGCTGAGGGCTCGCGGAATTCGACCAGGCGCGAATTGACGCGGCTTTGCAGCAGGAATTGGGTGTACTGGTCGATGCTGTCGTTGTCCATGCCGCCGCCGCTGTGGCGGCCGGCCTGGTAGCGCAGGTAGAGCTGGTAGTGCTCGGGCACGAAGCACAGGCGCAACACGCGCGCTTGCAGGCCTTGGTGCGCCTTCCAGGCACGGCGTTGGCTGCGTGTGGGCTCGAAGGCTTTGACCGGAATGCGCAAAGCCACACAGGCCTTGCAGCCTTCGCAATACGGCCGGTACGTGAACATGCCGCTGCGGCGAAAGCCATTGGCGACCAGACCCGAATACGCGTCGGCGTGGATCAAGTGGCTGGGGGTGGCGACTTGCGACCGGGCCATTCGCCCGCCGAGGTAACTGCAGGGGTAGGGGGCCGTCGCATAGAACTGCAATGACGCGAGCGGAAGCTCTTTGGGGTGTGTCACGGGCCGGGGTCCTGCGGGGGCTGGGAATGGGGGTTGACTGCATCAAGCAGTGCCCACATCGAAGGATCATAGGTCCAATCTTTGACCCGAGGTTCCCTCAGCCTGGGGGGCAATTCGGTTTCGAATTCACCGCGTGCAACCTCGCGTGCGCCGAGCGAGGCGAGGTGCCCGGTGCGTTGCTGGCAGTCGATCAAGCTGATGCCGTTGGCGCGGCAGAAACTCACCAAACCCGCGAACGCGATTTTCGATGCGTCGGTGCGGTGCGAGAACATCGACTCGCCGAAGAACATGCGCCCGAGGTTGGTGCCGTAGAGCCCGCCCACAAGCTCGCCGTCCACCCAGGTCTCGAAACTGTGCGCCGCGCCCAGCGTGTGCCAATGGCAATAGGCCTCGATCATCTCGGGGACGATCCACGTGCCAGCCTGCCCGTCGCGCGGTGTTTGGGCGCAGGCTGAAATGACGGCGCGAAAGTTACTGTCGATGCGCAATTCGCAGCTGTGGCTGCGCGCGAAACGCCGCACGGTTTTGCGCAGCGAATGCGACAGCTTGAATTCATCCGTGTACAAGACCATGCGCGGGTCCGGTGACCACCAAAGCACCGGCTGGCCTTCTCCGTACCACGGGAAGACGCCCCGGCTGTAGGCCTCGGCCAGCCGCTCCGGCGTCAGTTCGCCGCCAGCGGCCAGCAGGCCCGGGGCGTCAGAGCCTGGCGGCAACGCGCGCCGTGTGTCGGGCAGGCGGTCGTCGGGGTGGTGAAGCCAGGCAATCATGATGAGTGCTTCAATTCAGAAGGTGTGGTCGGCTTCTTCTGCGTCAAGGTGATGCCGTGGCGCACGGCCACGATCTCAGCCAGGATCGACACTGCCATCTCGCCCGGCGTGCGCCCACCCAAGTGCAGGCCGATCGGGCCGTGCAATCGCTCGATCTCATCGGCCGACAAGTCGAACATGGCTAACCGCTGTTTGCGCTTGGTGGTGTTGGCCCGCGAGCCGAGTGCGCCCACATAGAACGCGGGGGACTTCAACGCCTCCAGCAACACCATGTCGTCGAGCTTCGGGTCGTGGGTCAACGCGGCCACGGCGGTGTGCGCGTCGAGCTGCATCTCGATCGCCAGGTCGTCGGGCATGTCGCTGCTGAAGCGTGTGCCGGGCACTCCCCAGCCGAGCCGGTATTCCTCACGCGGGTCGCAGCAGACGACTTCAAAGTCGAGCGCCAATGCCATCTGGGCCAGCACCCGCGAAAGCCCGCCCGCGCCAACCAGCAGCAAGCGCCAACGCGGGCCAAACACCTGGCGAAGCTGCTGCGCTTCAAATTCGAAAACATCGCCACGATGGGCGTCTTCCAGATGTGTCTGGCCGCTGGCCAGGTTGAACCGGCGGGCGACCAGTTCATGGCGTTGCGTGCGGGCCAGCACTTCGTCGATCCAGCCGGTGTCATGCAGAGGCTCTTGCACCAGCCGCAGGTTGCCGCCACAGGGCAAGCCGAAGCGCGCGGCCTCGTCTTTGCTGACGCCATAGCTCAACAGGGCAGGGCGCTCGTGGCGCTCGCCGCGGCGCACGCGTTCGATCAGGTCGTCTTCCACACAGCCACCCGAAACCGAGCCGGCCACCGCGCCGTCGTCGCGCACGGCCAACAGCGCGCCGGGGGGGCGGGGCGCTGAGCCCCAGGTTTCGATGACGGTGACCAGCCACACCGCGTGGCCTTGTGCGTGCCATTGCCGGGCCTGGGTCAGGACGTGGAGGTCAAGACTGTCCATCGGTTGGGGTTCGAGGTGAGGCTGCGGGAGGTTCGTGGCCATGGTATCGCGCAGGGCGCCTTCCGAGGGTTTTGAAGGGACTCCCTCGAGCCGGCGCGGCGGACGGCAAGCTTCCCCATCCGCCCTGGTCTTGATGATCCATATCAAGCCGGGCGCCTGTGGTTGAGGGCCGCCAGGGCCGCTTGTCGCCATTGACAGGGGGCGGTGATTCGGTGAGCCTGCCGCGCGGCAACCTCATACAGCCAGGGACATACATGGTCGATCTCGGTATTCGGACACGCCTCGCCATGGTGCTGGGGCTGCTGGCCGTGGTATTGACCGTGCTTACCGCCTACTCGGTCAGCCATGTCCGCAGTGCCCTGGGCTCGCTGACCACGGTTTTCGAGGACCGTGTGGTGCCGCTGCGCCAGTTGCAGCGCGTGGCGCGTTCGCATGAGCAGACCTTGGTGATGGTTCAGCAAGTGCGAGATGGCCTGCTCGTGCCCGAGCGTGCGGTCGAGGCATTGCGCGCGGCTGGCGAGTTGTCGCGGCGCGAATGGGCCGACTATCTGACCACCTACCTTGTGCCCGACGAAGTGACGCTGATCGCCCAAGCCCAGCCGCTGCTCGCGCGCGGTGATGCCGCCCGTGAACAGGTGATCGCGCTCATTCAGGCGGGCGACCGTGCCGGCCTGGCCGCCTATGCCACCGATGGTTTGCACGGCGCCACGCAACCGCTGGCCCAGGTGCTGGGGCGTCTGGTGGATTTGCAGGTTGTCGTGGCCCAGCGCGAACTGATCGCCAGCCGGCGGGCTTACGAGCGTGTGCTCTGGATCACCTTCGGCGCCGCCACCCTGGCGCTGGTGGCGGGCAGTGCGCTCATCTGGTGGACCGCCTTGCGCTACGGGCGTGAGCGGCTCGCCGAACAGCAAGCCGCGCAACGCCAGGCGCGGTTTTATGCCGCGCTGTCGCACACCAACCAGCTCATCGTGCGGGTGCGTGACGAGCGCACGCTGTACGACGAAACCTGCCGCATCTGCGTGGACACCGGCCAGGCGGTGTTGGCCTGCATGTGGCAGCTTGACGTGGCCTCGGGCACCCCCGTGCCGGTTGCGTCATATGGGCCCATGGCCCACCAACTCGGCGAGCCGCCTGCCTGCGGCGGGGTGGTGCTTGCGGCGCTGCGCGACCAGCAGTCGGTGATCGGCAACGACCGCCTCGGCGGCTCCGACAACAACGGCCCGTCCACCCAGCGGCCAGGGCCAGCGCCAGAAGCGCTTTCCGTGGCGGCATTTCCCATTTGGCGCGGTGGCAAGGTCGAGTCGGTGCTGGCGCTGTACGTGCTCGAGAACGATCTTTTCGACGCCCCCTTGTTGGCCTTGATGGCCGAGATGGCGGGCGACCTCGGCTTTGCGCTCGACAGCATCGACCGCGACGCGAAGCATGCGGCCGTGCAACTCGCACTGGCCGAAAACGAGGCGCGGTTGAACGGCATTGTTGAGAGCGCGCTCGACGCCGTGATCTCGATCGACGCGCGCCGCCACATCGTGCTTTTCAACGAAGCCGCTGGCCGCATGCTGCGCGTGGCGCCCCAGGCGGCCATCGGCACCTGCATTGACCGCTTCGTTCCGCCCGAGCGCATGGCGTCAGACCACGCGTTCTTCGACGCCTATTCACGTGGCCAGCACCCGGGCTTTCCGCAAGGCCAGGCACAGCGGCTCGTGGCCTTGCGCGCCGATGGCGAACGCTTTCCCATCGCGCTCACGATGTCGCGCAGCGGCGAGGGCGAACGCATGCTGATGACGCTTTGGTTCAACGACCTCACCGATGCGCTCGAAGCCGAGAAGGCGCGCGAAGCCGGGCTCGCGGCCGAAGCCGCCAGCCGCGCCAAGACCGAGTTCTTGTCGCACATGAGCCATGAACTTCGCACGCCGCTGAACGCCGTGCTGGGCTTTTCGCAGATCCTCCAAAACGACGAGGTGCACCCGCTCAGCCCGCACCAGCAGCCGCAGGTCGAAGCGATTCGCCAGGCCGGATGGCACCTGCTGTCGCTCATCAACGACGTGCTCGACATCTCGCGCATCGAAAGCGGCCGGCTTCAGGTGCAGGCCCGTGGCGTGCTGCTGTCATCGGCCGTGAACGAGGTGGTGCCGATGGTGCGCGCGCAGGCTGCGGCGGCTGGCGTGCACGTCGAAATCGCCAGCTTCCCGCAGCCGTCCCCTCGCGCCTGGTGCGACCCGCTGCGGCTGCGCCAGGTGCTGGTCAACCTGCTGAGCAATGCCGTCAAGTACAACCGCCCCGGCGGCCTGGTGCGCATATCCGCCCAGGCTGGCCAGCCCATGCTGTGCCTGCAGGTCAGCGACACCGGCCAGGGCATGTCGCCCGAACAGCTGCGGCACCTTTTCGAGCCCTTCAACCGCCTGGGGCGCGAACGGGGGTTGATCGAAGGCACCGGCATTGGCATGGCGCTGGCGCGGCAACTCATCGAACTGATGCAAGGGCGTGTTGAGGTGGACAGCCGGGTGGGCGTGGGCACCACGGTGCGCGTGTTCCTGCCGGCAGCGCACGAAGGTGACGCCGCAGCGGGCGACGTGAGCGGTGGTTCCTCAGGCGGCAGCCCCGAGCAAGCGACTGAGCCGTGCGGCACCGTGCTGTACGTGGAAGACAACGCTGTCAACGTCATCGTGGTCGAACAGATGCTGTCGCGCTGGCGGCGGGTGAGCTTTGTGCATGCCGAAGACGGGGCGCAGGGGATCGAACTGGCGCGCCGCCTGAAGCCTGACCTGGTGTTGCTCGACATGCGCCTGCCCGACATGGACGGCCCCGAGGTGCTGCACGCCCTGCAGGCCGACCCCGCCACGCGCGGGCTGCGTGTGGTCGCCTTGTCGGCCAGCGCCATGCCCGACGAGGTGGACGCCGCGCGTGCGGGCGGCGCCTTCGACTACTGGACCAAGCCGCTGGATTTCGACCACTTTCTCGACGCGATGCGGGGCTTGTTGAGTCCGGCGTGAACACCCACCCCGGCAGCGCCCTTGGGCACCGTCGGGGCTGACGCACAGCGGCAGGCCGGGGCCTGCGCGCCGTGCTCAAGGCTCCGTCGTCTCCCCCGCCAGATGGGCATCGAACTCGTCCATCGCGGCATCGCAGTGCAGCGCAAAGGCGTCGATCAACCCCGGCCACCGCGCCGCTTCACCCGCGTCGATTGAAAGCTGCAGCTCGCGTGCGATTTCTGACAGCCGCTCGGCGCCCAGCGTGCCGGCGGTGGAGATGACGTTGTGCGCCAGCATCGAAGCGCGGTCGGTGTCCCCCGCGCCCAGCGCTGCTTGAATGTCGGCCGTGTAATGAAGGAATGAAGGAATGAGGAACTTGGTCAGCAAGAAAGTTCAACAACCTCCGTTCGCACTGAGCCTGTCGAAGTGCTGCGTGGGACTTCCTTCCTTCGACAGGCTCGGACGGTCGGAAATACTGGCTCAGCCCGAACGGTTTCTGCAGGCGGCTGAACCTTCTTGCTGATCACGTGAGGGAAAGAAGTGCCCGCAATCTGGGCACTTGATTGCTTGGCTTGCTGAGCTTCAGTCGGCCTCGGAGCAGAACTCGCCGTCATCCACCAGACAACCGGGTGTCTCTTCGCCCACCACCCCAGCACCCCGCGTGACGATGCGGCTCGCATTCAGGCGGTTTGCTTCAGCCACCGGCATCAGTACCCACATCTGCCCACGGTGGCGCGTGCTGCGCGCCTTCTGGCCCGCTTCATGGCCGAAACCCCAGAAGTAGTCGGCCCGCAGCGCGCCACGAATTGCGCCACCGGTGTCTTGTGCAAACACCAGCCGGCGCATTTCAATGGCTGACCCTGCTGGCGCTGGCGCGTTCAAGAACAGCGGGTAACCCATCGGCGTGACGCGTGGATCGACCGCCACCGAACGCCCGGCCGTGAGCGACACGCCCAGCGCGCCTTGCGGCCCTTCGCTCTGCGGCCGGTCGGGCACCGTGCGAAAGAAGACGTAGCTCGGGTCCGAAATCAATCGGGTGGTTTTGGTTGCGGGGGTCGCGGTCGTTGCGGCGGCTGGCTTGGCCAGTGCAGACCCCGCCGGGCGCTTTGTTTTGCCGGCCAGCAAGGCGTCAACCATCGCATCGGAGCCTGGGGCTGGCTTGGCCTGCGCCGGCACTACAGCCGGTTTGGCGCCGCCGCCTCGGGTGACCACCGGGTCGGCCTCGCCACCATCAGCGTCCGGTTCGGCGGCGTCGCCTTCCAGCACAAATTCGTCGGCTTGTTGCGCAGCTGAACTTGCGCCGCGGGTGATCAAGATCGGCTTGGCCTTGGCCGCCACACGCAGCGGCCGGAACGGGTGGCCGTTTTGCTCGGCGTACTGAACCCGAAGAATCGACCCATCGGGCAGGCGGATGCGCCCCGAGCCCTGCACCTGCATGGCATACAGCGCCAGCGGGTCGCTCACCCAGGCGATCACGGGCGCCTTGATGCCGTTCGGCAGGCCGATGGCGTCGAGTTCAGCACGGGTGTAGTAGGGCTCGACACGCGCATTCACCCCGTCGCCCACCAACCGCACACGAAGGCGCCGGTCGCGGTCGTCGAGCGTGAAGCGGCGCATGTCCATCGCATAGCCGCCAGCGGCGGTGGGCGCGGCCGGCATCAGCAGCGAGCCGTTGGTGACCACACGAACCACCGATCGGCGCTGGGCGGCGGGCACACGTGCCCAGTCCATCGTGTACAGGTCGGTGGGTGCGCCCATCACGGGCACGTTGAACTCGGCGCTGGCGGTGCGCTGGCCTTCCAGCAGCGGCTCGAAGTAGCCCGTCACCTCGCCGTCACGGCTGTTGTCTGTGTTCAGGATGCGCAGCACCGCGAAGTGGGTCTCGAAGAAGGCGCGAATGGCTTCGGCATTCGGTGCCACCGACTTCGATGCCGCACAGATCTCGCGCCAGGCATCGCGCCGCTGCAGCACGTCGCATGAGTTGCGAAACGCGCCCCAGCCGGCTTGAAGCTCATCTTGTCGCCAGCCGGGCAACTCGTCGAAGCTGGCCCGTTTGAACAAGGCGTTTCGGGTGCGGACTTCTGTGGGCGTGGCTGCCGCTGCCGTGCCTTTTGGTGCCCTTGCCGTGCCGCCAGAAGACTTGCCTGCCGACGCGCCGCCCACGACCGCGCGCTCAGCGGCGGGCGTGGTGGTGGCCGCGCCTTGCGGCGCTGGCGTAGAGGCGCAGCCCGCCAGCAGCAGCCCCAGAGCCAATGCCAAT
>JAYSYW010000124.1:0-28305 GCA_043727255.1 Rhizobacter sp.
TGGCGGCCGATGCGCTGGCGCTTACCTTGGCCGTCACGCAGCGTGCGGCGCGGCGCAAGTCGCCCTCGAAAGCCGGTTGAGCGGGGCCCCATGCAAAGCACCGCCATTCACATCCACCGCCACGGCGGCCCCGAAGTGCTGGAACTCACCACGGTTGAGGTCGGCGAGCCGGCGCGGGGCGAGGTGCGCATCCGCCAGTCGGCCATCGGGCTCAACTTCTCTGACATCTACCAGCGCCGGGGCAGCCACGGCCCGCATGCGGCCACGGTGTTCCCGGCCACGCTGGGCGCGCAAGGCGCGGGCGTGGTCGATGCGGTCGGCGAAGGGGTGCAAGGCCTGCAACTCGGCCAGCCAGTCGCGTACATCTACCCCAGCGCCTACCAGGCGTTGCGCAACGTGCCGGCTTCGCGGGTGGTGCCGCTGCCCAAGGGCATCAGCGAAGAAGTGGCCGGCGCGACGCTGCTGCGCGGCCTGACCGCCGAGTACCTGCTGCACCGGCTGTACGCGGTGCAGCCCGGCGACGCGGTGCTGGTGCATGCGGCGGCGGGCGGCATGGGCGTGATCCTTTCGCAGTGGGCTCGGGCGCTGGGTGCGATCGTGATCGGCACCGTGGGCTCCGAGGCCAAGAAAGAAGTGGCGCTGGCACACGGCTGCCACCACGTCATCAACTACCGGCGCGAAGACTTCGTGGCCCGCACGCTCGAACTGACAGGCAAGCGCGGTGTGGCCGTGGTGTACGACGCGGTCGGCAAAGACGTGTTCCTGCCCTCGCTCGACTGCCTGCGCCCGATGGGCATGGCGATCAACTACGGCACCGCCTCGGGCGATGTCGAAGCGTTTGACCTGCAGCGCCTGCACGCGAAGTCGCTGATCGTCTGCAGGCCCACGCTGCGCACCTTCATCGCCGACCCAGCCGACTTGCGCCGTGCCGCGGCGAAGCTGTTCGCGGCCGTGCAAGAGGGGCAGCTGCGCCTTGAAGTGAACCGCCGTTATGCGCTCGCCGACGTGCGGCGCGCGCACGAAGACATCGAAGCGCGAACGACGGTCGGCGCCGCAGTGCTGCTGCCTTGACGCGGCCATCGGCGCGCCTTCGTTGGGCTGGGGGCCGTCACCCGGCGCCCCCTTTCACCGGCCACCTTTTCACCGTGATGCAAGAAAGGCAAACATGAAGCTGTTCCACGGCTGGTTGTCCAGCGCCTCGCGCCGCGTGCGCCTGTGCCTCGCTGAAAAAGACATCGCCTTTGAGAGCGTGCCCATCGACATGGGCAAGCAAGAGCACCATTCCGCCGCCTACCTGGCGATGAACCCCAACGGCCAGGTGCCGGCGCTGCGGCTCGATGACGGGCGCTCGCTGTATGAAAGCTCCACGATCTGCGAGTACCTCGACGAGATCCAGCCGCAACCACCCCTGCGCCCCGCCGACCCGTACCAACGCGCGGTGATGCGCAACTTCGTGCGCTGGACCGATGAGAAGTCACTGCCGCACCTGCTGATCCTGAACTGGAGCATCGCGCTGCAGCCGAGCGCCAAACGTTGGAGCGACGACGAACTGAAAGCCAAGCTCGCCGCCGTGCCCACGCCTGAGCGGCGCGAAGCCTGGGAGCGCATCGCGCGCCGGCCCTACACCGGCGAAGAAAAGGGCGAGGCGCTGGCGAAGCTGCTGACGTTGATCGACAAGATGGACGGGATGCTGGGCGAATCGGGTTCACCCTGGCTCGTGGGCGAGCACTACTCGCTGGCTGACATCGGCGCCGTGCCCTTTGTGGCCCGCATTGCGGAGCTGGCACCGGAAGCGATGCCGAAGTACCCGCGTGTCGAAGCCTGGTGGCAACGTGTACAGGCCCGGCCCGCCTTTGCGCAGGCGCGCATTGAGCGCTTCGATGCCGTCATTCCGATTCGAGGGCAGGCACAAGAGCGTTGATCGGCCGGCCTGAAGGACCGGACTCAGCGCCGCAAGACGCCGGTGTGACGTGGGCCTGGTCCTGGGTGAGCAAGCGATCAACTCGGTGCGCGAAGCGCCGAGGTGCGAGGGATCAGTTGCCGAAGATTCGCATCAGCAGCCACGCCGGCATGCCGAGGTAGAGCGTCGCGAGGCCGAGGCGTTCAAGCCAGCGACGGACGTCGAGGGCACGGCCGGGGCGCAGCAACACGCACGCCAGCGTGCCGGCTTCGACCACGGCGCGCAGCCCCGCAGCAGTGACCACCACGCCGATCGCCCAAGAGGCCCACCAGAGCGCGAAGCCCATGAGGTACGCCATCAGCCCGAACGCCTCGTACTCGCCGAAGTAACTGCCGTAGGCGATGTGCTGGTGCAGCCCGAATGCCGGGATCGCGAGCGCGAACGGGAGCAGCACGAACTTCATCAGCGGGTGGTCCAGCCGACCGCGACTGATGGCCGATCGCACTTGGGCATAAACGTGCGCGCGTGAAGGTGCCCCCTCTTGCGCCGCAGGCCCACCCGCCGCCGCCAGCACACGGGCCAGAGCCGCAGGATCGGCATGCACGAGCCCATGGCTCTCGCCCGAGCCCAGCCGCAGCGAGGCACCGGAGCCAGGGATCGGCACGTGCCACGGCTCAATGGCAACGATGTCTTGCACCGCGAATTCAAGGCGCCGCTTGCCACGTGTCAGCACGAGCGCGCCCTGCTGAAGACTGGCCCGTGCCGCGAAGGCACGCAGCACCAACCACGCGGTGACTTCAGGGGCGACAAAGAGCGCGGTGAACAGACGGACCAGCGCGAGCGTGTTGGACGGCAATGAGCCGTCGCCGATGAAGAACGCGGCTGCCATCCAGAGCAGGCTGCCGCGCGCAAAGGCCCGCAGCAGTCCGGCCACCAGGCGGGCGGCGGGCGGCAGCACGGCCACGGAAGCGGGCATGGCCGCTGCGTTGGCCGATGCCAAGGCTTCCGCCTCGTCCTGGGTCCACCACCGGCGCAACGCCGCCGTCACGGCCAGCAACACGAGGAAGACTGCTGCCACACGCCCGACCCAATCGCCCCAGGCCACCATGAGCGTGCGCGGCGGCTCACCCACCGGCAGCTCACCGATCACCAGCGTTCGTTCGCCCATGCGCGTGCCGTTGAGCACCGTGCCGGTCGCGTCGATGACGGCGCTGAAGCCGTTGGGCGTGACGCGGAACTGGGGCAGGCGGGTTTCGATGCTGCGGAACGCCGCAGCCGTCTGGTGCATCTCGGCCCCCAGCGGGTCGCTGGTGAACCAGGAATCGTTCGACATCGTCAGGATGGCCTGCGCACCCAGCCGCACACCGTCGATGGCGAGGCCGGTATCGACGTCGTCAAGGCAGATCAACGGCAGCACCGGGATCTCGCGGCCATCTTTGAGGCGCAGCGGGAAGACGCGAGCACCGGTGCCTGGCTTCCAGGCGCCGGTCCAGGGCAGCCACTGGCGCAGCGTCGGGCTGTCGAGCCACGCGGGCACGTACTCGGTGAACGGGAAGAGACGCGTCTTGCGGTAGAAGCCGAGCGGGCCCACGCCGGGGTCCACGAAAGCGGCCGCGTTGTATTCGCCTTCAGCGTCGATGTCGTAGGTACCGAAAACGAAGGGCACGCCGGCAGACTTGACGATGTCGAGGATCTCGCGATCGACTTCGGCACCGGCCTCGCTCTTGGGGTGGCCGAAGGTCAGGGGGTACACGGTCTCCGTCCACAGCACGGCGTCCGCATGCTGCCGTTCGATCGCGTCGTAGCTCATCGCGTAGTGCGTGTCGAGCACATCGCGAAGCACGGCCTCGGCCCCCTTCTCTCGGCGCAAGCGGTCGTAGTCGACGATGTTCGACTGCACCAGCCCCATGCGCATGGGCTTGCCGGCAGGCTCGGGTGGGGCCAGGAGCGTGGGCGAAAGCGCGGCAAAGCCGTAACCCGCCAGCAGCAAGGGCACCAACGAGGCAAGCGCCAGCGGCTTGGCCACCGCGCCCACGCCGTCAGCCCGGCGTGCGATGGCCCGAGAGATGCCTTCGTTCGCCAGCAGCAGCAAAACCGTCAGGCCCGCCGTGCCGCCGACATCTGCGGCCTGGCGCAAGAGTTGGGACGGATAGAGCCCGTAGCCGAGCGTGTCGCCCAGGATCTTGGGCACGAGCCATTCGGTCGCCACCCAGGCGGCGGCGCCCGCAAGCGCGCAAAACACAGGGCCATGCCGGCGGCCAGCGATGTGACGCACCAGCGCGAATGCGAGGAATTGCGGCTGGAACAGCGGCGCGGCCACAAGCAGCACCGACAGGCCGGCGGCCGTGCCGAGTTGTGAGTAGTTGCCGATCGCGGTGCCGAACCAGGCGAAAGCCGCCGCCGTGAAAGCGACCGACATCGCCCAGCCGCAGAGCAGCGCGCCAGCAAGCGTTCGGTTCGCGTCGAGCGTGCGCAACCAAGGCACGAGCACCACGAAGCCGAGCACCCAGCCGATGCCGCCGCGTGCGTACAGGCCTGACAAGAGCGCGCTGGCAAGGACGCCGGCCAACAGGCGAACGCCAGGCCGGGAAAAGAGGGCTGTGGTCTTCAATTCCCGGGCTTGTCTGGTGCGACAGGCGCAGGGATCGCAATGCGGCGAATCGGCAACCCGGGCGGGGCCTGCTCAGGTGGCACGACACGGTCTTTCGGGACTGCGATCGGCCGGCCGGCGGCGTCAAAGATCTGGCGGTCAGGCGCGTACATCAGGATGGGATCGATGGGCTGACCGTCGTCGGTCGTCTGGTAGTGGCGGACATAGCCGTCAGGGAGCACGAAATCCTCAGGCACCGCGAGCCCGACAAGGTTCGGGCGGGTGTTGGGCGGGTTGAATGCGCCGATGCCGGTGTAGACACCCGCTTGGTGCAGGCGGTTGATCACTTCGCCGAGCGACGGGTTCTCGCCAGCGTTGAGGTAGTCACGCAGGTCAGGCGTCAAATCGCCGTTCGGGTCACGCATGCGCGACTCGGGCTGAGCGGGTGCGGAGGGTGCCCTGGTCACGGCCGAACTGCTGGTCGCAGCCGCAGCCGCGGGCCGCACGGCGGTAGGCGTCGCATCGCGCGTCAAACCCGGCCATGCCGTTTGAGACGGGGTGCCAACAGCCACGCGGCCTGGCTCGTCGGGTGACGTTGCCCAATAGGCAATGGCACCTGCGACGACCAGCAGCGCGATGACGAGGTAGCCGAAAGACGGGCCGAACGCCCGACTCTCGACAACCGGATCGGTCGGCGTCCCGCCCAAACGACCCGGCCCGTTCATCAACTATCCCGCTTGGCTCAGGGAGCCGTTGGGTTGCCGACCGACATCGACCAGCCGGTGCGCTCGTGGGCGTAACGGTCCCAGATCGGGCTCTTGCCGTTGGTGAACGACGTGTAGCGCGGAGCCGCCGAACCGCTGGCGGTGCCAGACAGGCCGGTGGAGACACTGCCGCCGGTGAAAGTCGGATGAGTGTCGTCGGACTGGATGTAGTCGTAGGTGGTGCTGGCGGTGACACGCTTGACGTTCGCATCCTTGATCGTCGAGCGCAGCGTCTGCGTGATGCGGGTCACGTAGGCCGACTCGCTCTCGCCGGGGATGTAGCGGATGGCGTCGGAATCGACCAGGCCGTCACCGTTGGTGTCGTAGTCGGCCGCGTGGTACATGGCGAAGCTGTCGACGTACACGAAGCCCTTCTGGCGTGCGTAGTCGCCCATCAGCCAGTTCACACGGGCGGCGTAGCCCAGCATCATTTGCGAGATGTTGACCGTTTGGTTCGTGCCGGCATTGCGGCAGCTGCTTTGCTTGTTGTAGGCGTCGAGGCCGGGGTAGTGCAGGTTCGAGATGATCTTCAGCTTCACGCCCGAGTAGGCGTTGGCGTTGATGTAGTCCATCGCCTTGGCGACGTGGGTGCGGCAGCTTTCCGTGCCGGACTCGAGCTTGGTGTAGCTGCAGGTGCCGGTCTGCGAGTTGAAGTCAGCACGGTTCTGCAGGCCGTCGTTGCCGCACATCTCGAAGGCGACCACGCGGGTGCTGCTGGCTTGCATGTACGAACGCTCAGCGACGATCTTGTTGTCGTAGATGTCCTTGGCAAGGGCACCCGACTTCGTGCGGCGGATGCTTTCGATGTCGGCCTTCCAGAGCGCGGAGAGGTATTCAGCCTGCACCGTGGGGCCTGGGTACTTGGCCACGCTGGTGACGCCCGTGTTGAAGCCCGCGAAGATCGAGTCTCCGTAGGCCACGACGCGGTACTTGGTCGAGGTGAGGGACCGGTTGACGGTCCAGGAGGCGTTCTGGGTGATCGTGCTCGCCACAGCCTCGCCACCAAAGCTCAGCAGGGCCAGGGCGGGCAACAGGGAGCGCAACGCGGCGCGGAGTCGGAAGGTCGTCATGGAGTCTCCTAGGGTCTTGTGTCTTGTGGTGTGCCGAGGAACAGGACGCCCGAATCCGATGGGTTCCTGAAAGCAGAGGCAGGCGAAATGTAGATGCCCATGCGTTTTTGCCCCATCCGGAGAATCCCGTGCTGCACCACACAAAAGACTGCAAGCCCCTCCAGAGAGGACTCGTAGCGGTTTCCATCCGGCACGGTGCCGGTGATGCTTCTGGTTTGAACGCCGATTTTCCGTACCGCTGGAAGGCGGTTCATATGGCGTCGAGAGGCAACTTGACCTTCAGAAATTGATGCGCTTATGAGTTGAGGGAGGGACACGTTGCGTGCCCCCTCCCATTTGACGCAGACTTTTACGCTCCGAGAGCGCCTCCTATCAAACTGGCCGCAATCGCCCACATAACGCATCCGATAAGGAACTCTAAGACTTTCCAGGCCATGGGTTTCGCAAAAATCGGAGCAAGCAAACGAGCGCCGTATCCGAGACCAAAGAAAAAAACAAACGACGCCGAAGCTGCACCGATCGCGTACTGAACCTTCTCCCCGGGATACTGGGTAGATATAGAACCCAACAGAACAAATGTATCCAAATAGACGTGCGGATTAAGCCAAGTAAACGCCAAGCAGGTCAAGATGGCTGCCTTGAGAGAAAGGCCGCCCCCCGACTTCGAATCCAGCACGTCATTGCTTTTGAATGAAGCCCAGAAACTACGTGCTCCATAGTAAAAAAGAAAGGCCGCACCACCGTACCTAGCCACAGGCTCAATCAACGGCAGCTTGCTGGCAATCAGTGCGAATCCGAAGACCCCAAACGTTATGAGTGCCGCGTCGGAGAATGCGCATATGGCACACAGAACAAGTACATGCTGCCTTTTAATTCCTTGCTTAAGAATAAATGCATTCTGCGCACCGATTGCCAGAATGAGACTTAAACCGAGCAGGAATCCAGAAGTAAGTCCAGTCATGCAGCCTCCTCCGTAGCGAGTCGCGGGGCAACTGGCTGTAAAAAATCCGTGCGATGCAAGGCAATCCGATAGTTGAAGTCATTCTCAAACAAAAACCGATGTGCTTGCGCTTGTGCCCACCACGGAACTGTGGGGTACAGGTGGTGCACTACGTGATAAGCATCACCCCCTGGATGAAAGAGAAGTTTGTCGAGCATGGACAAATTGTTGAATGTGCAACCGTACTCCGAATCATCGGATACGTAATCGTGCTCGGAAACCTCCGCAACAAACCGAACTGCGGGCAGAATCACAAAAAAAACCCCGAGAAGTAGCCCGCTCGCGAACAGGCAGAACATAGGACTTATTAACAATGATAGTGAAGTAAGCACAAACGCATGCCATACGCCAAACAAAAGCAACGTCCTTGGGCTTGAACCAATTTCACGATAATAGGCAAACGCATACTGAGGAAAATTGCGAGCGATGAAGCCAGCAAGCTCAAATGGGCCCTTGAACCCTCGTTGATATTGATCAAATTGCGAGAAGCGCTTTCGGCACGGATCAGCGTCTGCACCGAAATACGCATGATGAGTCCGATGAAAGAGGCGATACCCATCTATTTCCTGCATGACGGCGTAGGCGGCCGCCCAATTAACGAACAGATCGTTCCACCTTCCCGAGGAAAGGTTGTTGTGACTTCCGAAGTGGACGACGTTTTCAAGATACCTCATTTGCCGTGCCACAAACAGTAAGCACCCGCACAAGATCAACACAGAGGCCCAGTCACGCCCACCTATTGCCTCGTATGCAACATATAAAGAGGCATAGATGCTCATCTGGACGGACAAGGTTAAAAATATCCCAAGCCCCATTGAACGTCGTTGAAATTTTTGCCTGAACTCCGATTTCAGCGCATCCGACATTGCGGATGAATATCCACGCTCATACCTTTTGACAGATTTCATTTTTTTCTCCCTGATTCATCGTGAGCCAAATACCAATCCGCTCGAACACGGACGACTAAGGTAAGTAGCATTTATTTCCCAACGATGACGAGGATAATTCCCCCCGCTTTTGTACGCCGAGTTGTCTCGGTCAAAAGGGGCTGGATGCTATACATGGCTGACCCATTCGGACACTGTCAGGCATTACGGTGACACCGCTCAGTCTGTGTGGCATGTATTTTCTTGAGGGCCTGCTGGCTGCAGTACCTCCAGATGGTGCGGAGGCAATTAACCGGACGAATTCAACAAACGATTTGCCGCCCCCTTAACAGGCTGCTGAAATACCCAACGCCACTGCGGCAAGGCTTACCTGTCAGCCACCGAGGTCGTCTGGAACAACGCCTGCGATGCAGCCAGCAGCAGCACGTTGCGTTTCTCGAGCGCATACGTCATGAGGAGGATGGCCCGGCTGAACGCGGCTCAGCCGCCGAACAGCCACACCGCTGCGGCAACGGCCGCCGCCATCAGCGCCAGCCCGGCCAGGCGGACAGCGGCTGAATCGGCTGCGGCCGGTGCGCGAATGCCAGGCTTGTCGCCGTTCAGCATGGGACGAATCAGGTCGTCTTTCTTGACCACCAGGTAAGCCAGCACCGCCAGCACGTGCAGCCCGATCAAGCCATAAATGACCCACTGCAGAGTCGTGTGGACCGTCGTGGCAAGACTGACGTTGGACTCGCTGGCAATCCGGGCCAACGCCCCCTCCATGCCGATGGAATCAGAGCTGAAGAGACCGCTGATCGATTGCGTGAGAAGCACGCCGAGCAAGGTGAACACAGACACCGCACCCGACGGGCTGTGGCCCGCATGGGGTTCTTCCACGGCCCCCATCTTGCGAAGGTGCGCCATGACAGTCCGAGGTGCGTACAGGAAAGAACGGAAACGTGCGTACCGGGGGCCGACCACGCCCCAGACCAACCGAAAAACCAGCAAGCCCAAGGTTGCCGCGCCCAGACGCGTGTGCCATTCCATCCAGTTGCCGCCGACCTGTGCGCTGAGCACGGCCCCCCCGACACAAACAAGGAGCGCCCAGTGAAAGACGCGTGTCGGAAGGTCCCACACCCGCACCCCGGCACGTCGGCGGGTCTCTGCCCTGAACGGCGTTTGCCCGACTCGTGACGAGAGGGTGCCCATGTCAGCCTGCCTACGGTTGAAGTTCGGCGACATGTTTCTCGCAGGCCCAGACGATCATCGGGACAGCACGCTCGATGTCGTCGGCCGTGGTGTCGTAGCCGAGGCTGAGACGCAGGGCGCCGCTGGCTTGCTGCGCCGTCGCACCGATCGCCTGCATCACGCCAGAGGGTTGGTCGGGATGGTCCGAATGGCAAGCCGCACCCGGTGACATGGCGACCTCGTCCATGAGCAGCGCGATCACTGCCCGCGCAGACCCCACGGGCAGCGAGACATGCAAGGTGTTGGGCAGGCGATGCTGCTGCGAGCCATTGACAGACAAGCCGCGAATTCGTTCGAGCAGTTGAGTCTGCAATGTGTCGCGAAGGTCAGCCATGCGGCGCCAAGCCTCCTGCGACTGCGACACGAGTTGAGCGGCGACGCCGAGCCCGGCGATGTAGGCCACGTTCTCTGTCCCTGGCCGGACGCCTTTTTCTTGCGAGGCGCCGTACATCAAAGGGCGAAGAGGCGTTCCTCGACGCACGTAAAGCGCGCCGATTCCCTTGGGCGCGTACATCTTGTGCCCGGCGAGGGTCAGCAGGTCAGCACCCAACGCGTCCACATTCACCGACACCTTGCCCATCGACTGCGCGGCATCGACGTGCAGCAACGCGCCATGCCGCTTGGCCAGCGCAGCAATCTCCGCAATCGGCTGGAGCGTGCCCAGTTCGTTGTTCGCATGCATCACGCTCACCAGCGCGGTGGGCGTCTGAGCCAGAAGCGCGCCGAGTGCCGCGACATCGACGCGCCCTTCTCGATCCACCGGCGCAATCGACAGCCCCCACCCTTGCCGCTGCAGCTCAAGCGCGGGCTCTACCACGGCCGGGTGCTCCACCGCGCTGATCACGAGGTGGCGCCGCTCGGGTGATGCGGCAAGGCAAGCGCCCAGCACGGCCAGATTGTCGGACTCGGTCGCACTGCCCGTGAAGACGATCTCGTCCGGGTGGTTCGCGCCGATGGCATGCGCCACCGCAGCGCGGCTGGCATCCACCGCAGCCTTGGCCGCCACACCTTTCACATGGGACGAAGACGGATTGCCAAAGGCGTCGAAGTACGTGTTGATGGCCCGACGAACGTCGGCGTGCACGTTCGTCGTGGCGTTGTAGTCGAGGTAAATCATTGCTGTTCCAGAAAACGTTGGGCGTCCAGCGCAGCCATGCAACCGGTGCCGGCGCTGGTGATGGCTTGGCGGTACACATGGTCCTGGACGTCGCCTGCGGCAAACACGCCGGGAATGCTCGTCATCGTGGCGAATCCGTCCAAGCCTGCACGCGTCATCACGTAGCCGTTACGCATTTCAAGCTGCCCCTTGAACAGGTCGGTGTTCGGCTGGTGACCGATGGCGATGAAGCAACCCGTGACCGCCACGTCGGTGGCCTGGCCGTTCTCGATGTTCTTCAGGCGAACCCCCGTCACGCCGCTGGTCTCGCCCAGCACCTCGTCGAGTGTCTGGAACAGGTGCAGTTCGATGCTGCCGGAGGCAACCTTGGCCATCAGCTTGTCGACCATGATCGGTTCAGCGCGGAAGCGGTCGCGTCGGTGCACCAGGTGCACCTTGCTGGCGATGTTGGAGAGATAGAGCGCTTCTTCGACTGCGGTGTTCCCGCCGCCGATGACGGCGACCACCTGCTGGCGATAGAAGAAGCCGTCACAGGTGGCGCACGCGCTGACCCCGCGGCCCTTGAACGCCTCTTCGGAAGGCAACCCAAGGTACTTCGCCGATGCGCCCGTGGCCACGATGAGCGCATCGCAGCTGTAGGTGCTGCTGTCGCCCTTCAACAAGAAGGGGCGCCGCGACAGGTCAACGGCTTGGATGTGATCCAGGACGATCTGTGTCCCGAAGCGCTTGGCGTGGGCCTCGAACCGTTGCATCAGTGCGGGGCCCTCGACGCCATCCGCATCGGCGGGCCAGTTGTCCACCTCGGTCGTGGTCATCAGCTGGCCACCTTGTGCCATGCCGGTGACGAGCGTGGGCGTCAGGTTGGCGCGTGCGGCGTACACGGCAGCGGTGTAGCCGGCCGGGCCGGAACCGAGGATGAGAACCCGGGCGTGTTGCATGGTGTGTGTCCTATTGCGCCTTGAATGGGTCGTGGCAAGCCTTGCATGACTTGCTGGTCGCTCCGTAAGCGGCCTTGATGGCGGCCAGGTCGCCGCTGCGGACAGCGGCCCGCAGCTTGACCACCTCGACCTGCGCGTCCAGTCCCAACTGCTTGAAGCGCGGCATCTCTTTCCAGATCTCTGGCTTGGCCTTGTTGGGCGCCCCTTGGTCCGACCCGGCTGGGAATTGGCTGCCGACGAGGCGGCTGAGAACTTCCAGCGCCTCGGCGCTCGCGTCCATAGACGCTTTGTCGAATGTCAAATCGCCTTTGACCGTCGCATTGATGGTCGCCATTTGCTGGCCCATCAGGTAATACGCCGACTGTCTCGCGCGAATGGTCTTCTCGGGTGCCGTTTGCGCCGACGACCATTGGGGAGTGGCCAGTGCAAGTGCGGCCATCGTCGCGGCAACCACTTGCTTTGCGACGGTTTGAATGTCTTGCTTCACGCGGTAGCTCCTACTTTCTTGATGCTGCAGACGGTGTCGAACCAGGATTGCATGCCGACCAGTGGCGACGGGTTGACTGGCAGGATCGCGTTGATGTTCACGCCGTTGCCTCGCCCCCCTTCACGCTTGTCCCACCACAGCCCGAGTTCAATGTCATCGAAGCGGGGCTCGGCGCCCATGCCCTTGGCGGTCTGGCTCTGCCCAGAGGCGGTCAATGCCGGTGCACGTTTGCCTTTGCGGCCTTCGCTCGCCCGGCCACCAAACTCCCAGCCGAGCGAGTTCGACACCGCCACCACCCGGGGATGGATGCCTTCGGTGACGAACACCCGAACGCGGGCGCTGCCGACCACTTTTTCTTCTGCAGAAGCGCGGAAAGCCTTGTCTCCCAGGTGGCCCGACTTGGGACGGTAGGTCGTGAGCTCCACCAGGTCGCCGTTGCTCACCGACAGGCGCTTAGCCACATCGGGGTGAATCCACATCGGGTTGTCGTGGACGATCTCGGACAGGTACTTCTGGGAGGCGGTGCGACCCTGGGTGTGCACGTTCCACTTGAAGGTCGTGAGGATGAATCTGTCGGCGGCCAGCCCTTCGTGCTCAGGAACCTGGAAGAACGAGGGCATGCCGTCGTCCTGAATACCCATGCCCGCAGCCACCCTCTCCACCTCTGGCGCGTAGATCTCAAACTTGCGTGAGGGGGTGGCAAAGCCGCGCATGGCCACATCGCCCACCATCACGCCGATGGCGCGCTCTTTGCCTGCGGCATCGGGCTTCAATACGAGCCCGGTGGCTTCTTCGACGCGCGAGCCTTGCAACTGTTCCGGTTTGAGCTTGCGTCGGTACACCTCGTAGGTTTTTGGCTGCGAGCTGTCCACGTACACGCCGTAGTGCTTGATGCACTCGAAGCCCGACTTGAATTGCGTCCCGTCCGGCCCCACGGAGGGCAGCTTCGAGCACTGCTCGCGCACGAAGTCCTCATGCGTCCCATACGCGAAGTACTTCGCCTGGTTGGGGCCAAGCCGCTTGCCGATGTTGATGAGCACCTCGGGGAAACTCGTCGCCTCGCCCGGAGGGTCCACCATCGGCTGGCGCAGCATCACGTAGTGCTGCAGCTCCATGTTGTTGCGGATGTCCATGCCCCAGCGTTCGAGGTAGGTCGCGTCGGGCAAGATCATGTCGGCGTAGTGCGCCATCTCCGAGTAGATGATGTCGGAGCAGGCGTGAAACGGGATCAGCTTCTCGCTCTTGAGAACGTCCACCGTCTTCGTGCGGCCCTCGGGCCAGGTCATTGGCGACACGATGGTGTAGCTGAGGTAGACCTCCAGTTTGGCGCGTCCGTCTTCCAGGAAGTCGTAGACGATCTGGCCGACCTTCATCTTTTGCCAGCGGTTGGCCAGCGGCCATTCCGGCGGGTCTTCCAGGTCGGTGCGCACCTTGGGCTTGGGCGGAACCGGCAGTGGCATCGGGTACCGCGCCGTCGAGAGCTTTTCTTCCAACCCGTAGCAGTAGCCGCCCACCCGCCCGACCGAACCCACGAGCGCGTTGAGCATCACCACTGCACGCTCGGCGTTGAAGCCGTTGTAGTGGGCGCCGGTGCCGCGGTTGGTGAAGGCCACGGCGGTGGGCGCGGCCTTCGCAAATTCGGTGGCCAGCCGCTCGATGTCGGCTGCGGGGATGCCCGACAGTTCGGCCGCCCACTGCGGCGTGCAGGTCGAGAGCCATTCACGAACACGGGCTTCGCCCGGCTGCACAAAGTCGGCCATGAAACGGCGGTCGTGCAGGTTCTCGCGCAGGATGACGTGGCCCATGGCCAACGCGATGGCACCCTCGGTTCCAGGGAATGGCTTGAACCATTCGTCGCTGCGGCCGGCAGTGTTCGACATTCGCACGTCGAAAGTCACCAACTTCGCACCGTGGTCGAAACGTGCTTTGACGACGCGGCGAACAAAGTGCAGGCCTCCCTGATGGGCTTCATAGAAGTTGGAGCCGAAGTTCAGGAAATAGCGGCAACGCTCCGCGTCGATGGACTCCCAATCGGTGTCGCCCAGGCTGACGTAGTTGGCCGCACGTTTGTTGGACGAACACACCGAGCGGTGATTCAGCAGCACCGGCGAGCCGATCGCGTCGAGGAAGCGATTGAATTCGGCTTCGTAGCGCGACCGCCCCTGGTGGATGGCAACCCGCTCGGGGTGGCCTTCGTCCACGCATTTCTGAATGCGCGCGGCCATCTCGGCATACGCCTCGTCCCAGGTGATGCGCTTCCAAAGCCCTTCGCCGCGTGCGCCCACACGCTTTAACGGGAACAACAGACGCTCCGGGTAGCTGTTGATGGTGGGTCCGCTCTGCCCCTTGGCGCAGGTCATGAAACTGGCGACGTTGGGATCCAGGGCGTTGCCGCGAATCTTCACCACCTTGTTGTCCACCACGAAGCCTTCGATGCCGCACACGGTTGAGCAGTTGAGGCACACGCTCTTGACGCTCGTGGCCTGCGTGTAGTCGGTGCGGTTCTTGCGCGGCTGCCCACCGGCGTTGAGCTTGTAGCTCAGGGGTTCCAGGGCAGCGGTTGCCGCAGCCGCCGGTTGGGGGCTAAGCAGAATGGTTTCACCCACGGCCAGCGTGGCCAGGGCGCCCATGCCGGATTTGACGAAGTCTCGACGTTGCATGTCTGTCCTCTCAGGTTTTCTTCCGGCCGGTGCCGTGGTCCGACGTGAGCCCCGACCACGTATCGACTTCATAGCTGAAGGGGTCGTGGTTGCGGCCCTTCGGCAGCTTGTTCTCCATCTCGCGCGGAACGACTGTGCCGATGCCGCGGTACTTCACCGACGGCTGGGTGCCCTCCCCCGGTTTCAGCACGGTCAACTCGGCGGCCTGCCGCGTCTGCATCTGGGTCACCTTGCTCTTCGGGTCATTCAGGTCCCCGAACGTGAACACCTCGGCCGGGCAGACCTCCACGCAAGCCGGTTGCATGCCAATTTCGACGCGATGGCTGCACCAGTCGCACTTATCGGCCACCTGCGCCACCGGGTCGATGTGGATCGCACCGTAGGGACAGGCCGCGATGCAGTCGCCGGAGCTGTCGCAGGTTTTGGCGTCGATGCGCACGATGCCATCGGCACCGCGCGAGATCGACGTCGTCGGGCAGGCCTTGAGACAAGGCGCGTCTTCACATTGCATGCACAGGGTGGGCAAGAAGGCCCGCTTCATCGCAGGCTTGCCCACTGCGTTCTTGCCCTGGTGGTCGTAGTAATAGACCTTGGTGCGGAAGTTGCCCAGCGAGACCGAGTTCTCGACCTTGCAGGCCACCGAGCAGGCATGGCACCCGATGCATCGTTCGGCGTCGATGACCATGCCCCATCGAGGCGCGGCCTTTGTTGTTCCACTCATGCGAGCTCCCTGTGATGCAACGTATGGATCAGAAAACGATGACTTTGTCGGCCCACTGGGTCCAGGTGGTCAGCTCGTCCATGGTCCCGCGGTGCGTGCCCACGGCCAGTTCGGACTCACCCATGCCGCGTGCATCCATGCAGGTGCCGCAAACGCCCACTTCGCCGTCGCGTCGGGTGACCATGCCCAGCATGTCTTCGACCTTGTAGTAGCCAGTGGGAACCTTCTGGTTGCCCTTGGCGCACAACGCGCTGTCGCCCATCAGGAAGACTCGCACTTGCTCGCCCTCTTTCTTGGCGATCGAGCCGGCAAGGCGCAAGCCGTTGTAGGTGCGTTCGCTGCCGTAGGGGGCTTCGTTAAAGATGAACAGGTGTTTCATGGTTTCCTTCTTCTCAAAATGAATAGCGTCCAAGGACATAGACGTTGGAGTCATCCTTGAAAGCGCCGTAACGGGTATCAGGCTGACCGTTGAACAGGTTCGCCCCCCCTTCCACAGTCCAGCCATCGGCTGGGCTCCAACTCACGAATGGGTTCACATGGCTGTCGCGCTCGTGGCCCAGGAAGACCTGCACGCCCGCGCTCACGGTCTGGTTCAACCAGCGGCCCTGCACACGCAGGTGCAAGGTCGATGCGATGCGCGACAGCGGCCGCACGCCCGGAGCCAGTGACATCAGGTAGTCCGAACGATCGAGCGGCGATTCGAGCTGGAGCTGTGCCGAGGCCGTGAGGTCGGAGCCCAGCTCGCGGGAATATCCGGCAATGAACTTGGCGGCCGTGCCGTAGAAATGCCGGCTCACCACGGACTGTCTGGCTTGCGATGCATGCCGAACAGCGGCCTCTGCCCACACGAGGCCAGAGGCCAGGTTCCCGGTCAGGCTGAGGCCGGCGTGACGTGTTCGTGGCCTGTCGTGGCGAAGGCCACCGACGTTCATGAAGTAGCGTTGCTCGCGCGAGCGAAAACTCGCGACGTATGCCGCCACGTCCCACCCTCCGAGGTGGGCAGAGGCCTTGGCGGCAAGGTCGGCGCGGTCATCCGCATCGTCGGCCGCGAGCGATGACTTGGACCCCACAGCCGCAGCAAAGCGCAACGGCGACGGGCCGGTGTCGGCCGTGGACCGCGCCACAACCACCTCGACGTCCGCCGTTCCCACACGCCCCGCAGCACGCACCGCGTCCACGGGTTCTTTCATGCGGTCGAACCCGCCGCCGGAGAAGAACGCGTCGTAGTTCTTCGGGAAAACGTCGTTGACGTACAGGTAGTCGCTGACACCCCAGGTCAGCACCTGACGGCCCAGCTTCAGGTCGAGCCCCCGCGCGGGTTGCCAATCCAGGAAAGCCTCGCGGACTGTCAACTTTCCTTCTGAGAGCGCATGGTCATAGGCGGCCTGCAGGCGTGCGGTTCCCGCGAGCCCTTTGCCAAGCGATCGCTCCAGCAGCAATTCGGCGCGCGCGTCCTGGACCATCGACGTGCAGGCATCGAGCCCCATGCACTCTGGCAGCGCATGGACACGGCGGGCCTGGTGCAACTGCGCAAAGCCTGTCACGTCCGCGTTTGCGCAGAGCGATGCGATGGCAGCCGAGGCGCCCACAACCACTTTTCTCATGGAGCCACGGACGGCGGGTTGCGCAGGTTGCGCTCCGCGAACATGTCGTCGGTCAGACCGGTGTCGTAGCGAATGGACTTGAATGCCACCTCGGTGCGGTGCCCCGACTGGGCGTTGAGCATGGAGCGGGTCGTCACCGTCCAGTGTCCACCGATGCTTTCGACCTTCTCCGCCTTGAACGTGCGCTGCAGCTTGCCTTCGCTGTCGTAGTACTCCTCCTTCAAGGGGAGCCAGCGTTCGCGGTCCACCCAAATCAGCCGCTTGGTTTGTGCCGCAGCCACCTTGGGCCGGCTTTCGACAACATACACAGGCCTGTCGGAGAAGCTTTCCTGTCGCAGCAGCGTGTGCAGCTCTTCATCCGCATCGCGGCCCGAGATGTCTTCGTAGGTGAAATCCGACCCGACGAAGGAGGCGCGCTTGTCGTCCGACGCCACCCGCTTGACCACCTTGATGGCGGGGATGAAGAGCCAGCGGTCATCTTCCTTCTTGGCGTACTTCCACACGAGGAAGCCCATGCCACGGACATCGGCGGGGGCGTCGAAAGTGATGAGGTAGCGCTGGTCACCACCGCTACCGATGTTGATGCGCCACATGTTCATTGCGCGTTCGCGCTGCGAACCCTGGGCGTTGGTCAGGCGCATGGACACCTTGCCCTGGAAGTCCTTCCCGGCCTGGTAATAGCTCGCGAGTTGCTTCTGAATGATCTCGGTGGCGTCCGGTGCCTGGGCCGATGCGGCACAGCTCATTGCGCCGAAGAGCACGGTGGAGACAACGGCACGAAAGTGCGCGGCGAATGGTGAAGTGGTGCAGCTTTGGGTCATGGGATTACCTTCAGAGGCGAAAGGTCTTGATCAGCGCTGGCAGCAGCGTGAGCGAAGCCAGCGCGCTCAAACTCATCATGGAAACGATGAAGGCGCCGACCGTGACGTAGGGCGTCAAGGGGGCGGCCAGCATGACGGCGAAGGCGATGGCAAACATCAATGCGTTGCGCACGATGCCCTTGCCCGGCCACTGGATGACCCACTGGAGGGCGCTGGTTCGTTCAGCGTCAGTCAATGCGCGGCCACGGGCGATCCGTTGGGACTCTTGGCGGTAGCGCGTAACGAAGTGAATGGCGAAATCGACCGCCATGCCAAGCGAAAGGCAGGCGAGCACCGCCACCGGCATGTCGATGGTCTTGCCGAGCCAACCCAGCGCGCCGAAGATCAGCAACACCGTGACGAGCAGCGGCAGGTAGGCGATCACGGCCCACTTGAACGAGCGGAAGTCGGCGGCGAGCACCGCAAAGACGACGGCCAGCGCAATGCCAAAGCCGAGGATCATGTCTTTGAGCACTTCCTGGTTCCACACCAGGTTGAAGTGGGCTGGGCCGGCTGCCTGCACCTCGAACGGCGGCTTCTGTTCGCGCACAAAGGTCTGCACGCGGTCTTCGAGCCGCTGCATCAGTTGGGCATCTCCGCTGCGCAGTTGCAGCAACACGTTCGCCCGCTGGTACTCGTAGTCAACGACCCGGTTCAGGTCGCTCGGCCGGGCACCCATCGAGAACGCCATGAGGTACTGGCCGGCCGTGTCGGCGTCGGGCGGCAGCATCTCGGCAGAGGCCGTGTCGCCGTTCAGCACACGGTGGATGCGCTTGAGGTAGTCGGCCACCGACAGGCTGGTGCCGATCAGGTTTTCGCGGACCAGGTCTTGCTGCAAAGCTTCGATCGCTTTGAGCACTGCGGGGTCCTTCACGCCATCGGGCTTGCCGGTGTCGATGACCAGCGTGGCCGGCATGGCGCCGCCCATCTCGCGGCTCAGCACGGCGTCGGCCTGACGCACCTCGCTGCCTTCCTTGAACCAGCGAAGCATGTTGTTGTCGACCACCGACTTCGACATGCCCCAGGCGGCGAACAAGGCCAGCAACACGGTGACGGAGATCGTCGCCGTGGAGGAGCGCACAGACCACGATGCGACCCACGCTGTGAAACGCGACAGCCCATCGCTCGAACCGCCCTTGCTTGGCAAAGGCACCAGCATCAGGCACGCCGGGATCAGGTAGAAGCTCAGCAGCCGCAGCACCACGGTGCCGAGCACAATGATTCCGCCAAACACCTTCACAGGCACGATGGTCATGAAGAGCAGCACCGCGAAGCCGAGCGCGGTGGCCAGCGCGGTGTAGCGCACGGGCCGGGCCACCGCTTCCAGCGTCTGCCCAACCACCTCGGCTCGGTCCATCCCGGGTCGGTAGCGCTGGAAGAATTCGTTGAAGATGTGGATGCTGTCGGTCGCGATGGCCATCAGGAAGACAGGCGCCATCGAACTCATGATGTGCACCGGGAAACCCAGCGCGATGCCGGCCCCCATCGACACGAGGATGCTGACCATGGCGGCCAGCATCATCACGCCGGCGAGCCACCAGCTGCGGAACATCCAGTACATCAGCGCCATCATCAAAGCGCCGGCAATCGGCGCAAAGATGCCCATCAGCTTGAACATCTCGGCACCGAACAAGTCGCGCGCAACGGGGTCACCGGCGATGTGGATCTGGTTGGCCGAGAAATTCTTCAGCGCCGCCTGACGGATCTGGTCTGCGAGCTTCGCGCCATCGGCACCGACCTCCAGGGGCACGTAGACGGCCGTCGTTTTCTCATCGCGAGAGATGAGGCGGTCGATGAACAGCGGCCCCTCGAACAGCTGGTGGCGAAGCGCCTGGAGCTCAGTCGGCGTGGATGGCGCCGCAGCCAGCAAGGGCGCAATGCGCAGCGAGTCTTCCCCGGCCGTCACGTTGTCCACCGTGTAGAGCGAGGTCACGTCGCCCTTGGCGACGCCGGGCAGCGTGAGCACGGCGCTGGTGAAAGCGCGCAGCTTCACGAGGCTTTCGGTCGTGAGCACGCCACCCTGCGGCTGGATGGCCACAACGATCGTGTCTTCGTGCAGACCGAACCGTGCATCGACCTGGTCGTTCCAGACGCGCACGGGTGCGTCTGGCGGCAGCATGTTCTTGGGGTTGGTGTCGATCTTGACCCATGGAAATGCGGCGGCAAACAGTGCGGCGATGAACAGGCAAATGAAGAGCGTCTGCCAGGGGCGATTCACGCCCATGGCCGTCAAGCGGGGAGTGGTGGCCAAGGGAACAGGTCGGAGTGGAATCGCGCTCATCGGGGTCGTCTCAGTACATCTTGTTGAGCCACAGCTTCTCGAACATCACCTTGCCGAGGTGATTCCAAGGGCCGGGCATGGCGAGGCGAACGTCGGGGTTCGGCTCTGCGTAGAAGTTGCCGTGCCCACGGCCCGCGATCACGCCGCCCATTTCGACGAAGCACTGGCCGTGGCCGTTGTAGTGGTTCGATGGCGCGCGGCCTTCGATCTCGTCGACGATGTTTCGAGCGGCGGCTTCGGCGTGGCCATGTGCAAACACCCCGGCCTTGGGAAGAAACTTGCCGTTGGCCAGAGGAATGCCGACGCAGTCACCCACGGCATACACACCCGGGAAGCGGGTGCGCAACGTGTCGCGTTCGACGCCCACCCAGCCCCCGGCAACCGCCATGCCGGCATCCACCAGAAGTGCCGGCACGCTGTGCTTGGGCACATAGGCCAGGTGGTCGAACTCGGCCGTCGTGTCGCCGAAGTCGAGACAGCCCGCCGGATCGATGCCCTTGATGGTGTGCTTCGGGAAGTACGCGATGCCCTTGCGCGTCAGCATGTCGACCATCTGCTTCGACACCTTTTCGCCCGCCACCGGCATCGGGCCGGGCTCGGGCGTGTAGATGGAAAAGCGGGTTCCCTTGCCATGGCGCTTGATGCGGTTCTGCCAAAGCATGGCGGCCTCATAGGGCGCGGCCGGGCACTTGAACGGCATGCTCGCCACCACCACGGCCACACGCCTGCCGGCGGGCTTGCTTCCCAAGTCGAAGATTGCCTGGGCACCCTTGGCGCTGTAGATGTCGTGCCCCACGCGGGCCACGCTTTCGAGGCCGTCCATGTGGGTGCGTGCACCGAGAGCCACGACCAGGTAGTCGGCTTCAAGCTCGCCCTGGTCGGTCTTCACCGTTCGTGTTTGCGGGTCGATGGCCAGCACCGTGCCATGCTGAAAACGAATGCCCTTGCGCGACAGGCGATTGATCGGCACGGTGATGTCGGGCAGCGTGCGGGTGCCTGCCAGAACCCACAGGTACGACGGCGAGAACTCGTAGTTCTGCGACTGATCGACAACCACAACCTCGTGCTTGTTGCCGAAGCGCTTGACGAGTTCATTGGCGGCCACGACGCCGCCGATGCCGGCGCCCAAGATGACGATGCGTTTCATGCGGTTCCTTGCAGGCTCGAAAACTCAAGCCGCTTCTCATAGATAACGCTGTTGCCAGAGGCCCTTTCCAGCCGGGGTTCGGTGAAGAAGTTCTCGAACCCGCCCTGGCTCGCCGGCACCATGGCGATGTCGCGGCCGCGGCTCAACATCACGCGGTCTTCGTCGATCGCGCCGAAGAAGTAGTCACGCTTCTCCGGGTGGCGCGACGCTTCGGACACGTCTGCCGGCACCCAGCCCAGGCCCGGCACGAAGAAGCGGACCCAGCAGTGGTAGCCGCACTTGTAGTTCGTGATGTCTCCGCCGGTCATGTCAGCCGGAAATGCGGTGCCGATCTCGAACTCGCAAGCCACGCCGCAGCAACGCAGGATTGCGATGAACAGCGTGTGGAAGTCGGTGCAGTTGCCCCGCCCCATCGAGCAGGCCCACTCGGTGTCGCCAGCGCCCCAGCCCTCGCCGCTCTTGTCATAGGTCATCGTGGCCAGCACGTGGTCGTAGGCGGCACGGGCCATGTCGAGCACGCCTCGGTTGCGGGCGCGAATCTCGTTGGCGGCCGACACGATGTCGGGCAGGAAGCGGATCTTGCGGGTCTCGGCCAGTTGCGGCCGAAGCAGCGCGGCGTCCTGGGCAAACGTCAGCGTCGTCGCGGCGTTCAGGTCCACCTTCCACTCGTTGCGCTTCACGATGGCGCGGTAGCCGATGTGCACAGGACCGGCGTTGTTGCCGTCCGTCAACCCATGAAGGATGGCGTTGCCGAAGACCGGGTCGTGCTGGATGGACACCGACACGGAGGCCGAAGCCTCGGCTTCGACAGCGATCACGTCCTGGTGCGGCGTGGATACGGGGAACGGCATCCATGCCTGGATCGGATCCCCGCTGTCCTTGGGTTCTGGAAGCACCACCTGGTAGCGGAGTTCAATGATTCGGGACGCGCTCATGCCGGCCTCCTCACTTCAGCAGGCCGGTGGAACGACCGATTTGTTCGATTACCAGAAAGTCTTCCTCGCGGGCCGGCACGAACTTCTTTGCGCCCTGCAGGTCCAGCACGCCGCGATGCGCCGGGTTGCTTGCGTCGAGCGTCAGGAAAGCAGCGGCGAACTTCTTCACCGTCTCGGGCGGCAGATCCTTGCGGGCGGTCCAGACATAGTCCACAAAGGGTGGCGTGGTCCAGATGGGCTTCACCTTGGCTGTATCGACCTTGTTGCTGTCGAGCAGGCGGTTCCAGACTTCGATGTTGAGCGCGCCAGCCTGAACCTTGCCCGACTCGACCATCTTCACCGTGGCGTCGTGCGCGCCGCTGTAGATCGGAGCACCCGCGAAGTCACGGTCGGCGTCGATGTTGAAGCTGGTCTTCAGGAAATGACGCGGGAACAGGTGGCCCGAGGTCGAGCTCTTGGCGCCGAAAGAGAAGGTCTTTCCCTTCATCTCTTCTGGCTTGTTGATGCCGGAACTGATGGACGCGATGAAGACGCTCTTGAACTCGCGGTCGATGTCACGCATCACCACAGGCTTGGCACCGGACATCACTTTGGCCTGCACATAGGTGAAGCCACCCAGCCACGCGAAATCGATCTTGCCGGCGCCCAGGGCCGACACCGCCGCGCCGTAGTCGATGACGGGGATGTACACGACCTTCACGCCGAGGCTCTTCTGCAGGTGGTCAACCAAAGGTTGGTATTTGCGAGACAACTCGGTCGGGTTCTCGTCCGGGATGCCGGACACGCGGATCACGTCTTCGGCATGGACGGAGGTGACGAGCAAAGCTGCTAGTGCCATGGCACAGAAATGAGCAAGACGAGCGAACATGGGTTGGGCTTCCTATCAAGTGGGTTGGAGTTGGGGGGATGGCGACCCGTGGTCCGCTTTGTCTTCGTCAGACAAGCCGAGATGCCAGCCGGAATTTCGATGTGCTTCGACCCATGGCCTCACATCGGACGTTGCTTCGCAGACGGCCAGCACGTAGCGGAAGCCACTGGCGCTGCCCTCGTGATTTGTTGGGTGAGCGCTCAGTGCACGAACCAGCATCCCGGGGGCCTCGGGCATCAGCGGCAGGTTGGGCTTCAGCAAGAAGCACATCCCTTCCGGAATTTCTGCCTCCGTCTGTACGACGAGGCGCTGAGCCGTGACCTCCTCGAACGCCGTGATGACGACCGGATTGGGGCCATAGCGGAAAGGCAGCGCCGGAACGGGAACGTGGGTGGCGGTTCCCGCATCTTCTTGAGCCAGTGCCGACGGCTTGACCTGGAGGATTCGTGCGCGAATGCGGTCCCCGATCGCATCGACCACCGACACCACCACCAGCATCGTGATCAGCAGCAGGGTCAAGTCATGCATGTGGAACAGGCTGATCGCGGTGTGCAGCGCATCGCCAATGCCCCCTGCGCCTACAAATCCCACCATGGCCGTGGCGCGTACATTGACTTCAAAACGGTAGAGCGTGAACGCGGCCACGCGCGCGCCTACTTGGGGAAGCACACCGAACAGGAAGGTCGAGAAGGCGCTGGCACCCTGCGCTTGCAAGGCTGCGGGGGGACCGGGCTCCACCTCTTCAAGCACGTCGGAATACAGGCGGCCCAGCACGCCGACGTTGTGAACCGCGATGGCCAGAATGCCCGCCAGCGGCCCAGCCCCAACCCAGACCACGAAAACCAGCGCCAGCGTGAGTTCTGGCATGGCGCGTGTCACCTGCAGGATCCAGCGACTCGTCCACTTGAGTGCCTGCGCAGCCAGAAGGCCAAGGCCGCTGCGGCGCACCGGGTCAGGCAAGTAGCTGCCCGTCATCAGGTGGCTGGCCGCCATGGGAGCCAGCATGAACGCAAGCACCGCAGAAGCCACGGTGGCGACCCACGCCATCATCAGCGTTTCAACCACCTGGCCCGTCGCGACCTTGAGGAAGGTGGCATCGACGGTCAATCCGTCGAACGAGATCATCGAGCCGCCAGGGCTGGTGAACAGGTCCATCCAGGGGATGTCGAGCCAGGCCACAGCCGCAAAGGTGCCCACGCTGGCGAACACCAGAGTCCAACGGAAACCGCGCTTGCGCAGTTCAGCGCTCACGATCTCCAGCAGCACGACGAAGGCCAGCACCGCGAGCAAGGTGGTGGCCAGCTTGTCGTACTGGAAGTAGCGAATGCTCAGCGCGATCTCGCTGCCCAGCCCACCTGCGCCCACCACACCGAGGATGGTGCCGCTTCGAATGTTGCACTCCAGGCGGAACAGCGCATAGGCTATCCACTGCCGACCAACCTGCGGCAGAACAGCGAATAGAAGAATTGCCCAGCGTGAGGCACCGGTCGCACGAAGTGCATGGATCGTCCGCGGATCCACCGCCTCAGCGAGCTCGGAGTACAGCTTTCCGATGCTCCCGCCCACCGTGAGTGCGATGGCAAACACTGCCGCGCCCGGGCCCAAACCCAAGATTCGCACGAAGATGTATGCCCAGACGATCTCGGGCACGGAACGAAAGAAACCCAACACGAAGCGGGACAGCCAGCGCACGAACGCAGCACCATGGCGAACAGGCGCCGGAGCCTGGCGTGGCGGCGTCGGCAGGTCAGGGACCCGGATGGCAAAGAACGCGAGCACACCCCCCACGACCACGGCGAACACCGTGCCCAGAACGCCGATGAGCAGGCTTTCCACGGACAAGTCGAACACCCGCCGCAAGAAGTCCGGAGACATGTCGGGGTTCGCAAACCCCTGAAGGATCGAACCGGCGTTGGCCAAACCGTCGGCGTCGAGCAGCTTGCTGGGCTGCGCGCCGGTCAGCTCAAGGCAAACCGCCACCGACAGCGCGATGGCAAACCAGACCCAGTAGCGGCGCAGTTCGCGCCCACGGTCAAATGCGCTCGCCGCTGCCTGCATACAAATCCTCCAATCGACCGTCGCTGACCATGTCAGGCTCACAGTCAAAAACCACGCGCCCTGCGCGCAGGCCGATCACACGAGTGCAGTCACGCTTGACGATGTCGAACCAGTGCGTGCAGAAGACGAGCGACATCTGGCGCGACTTCGCCAATTCCACGAGTTGACGCGTGACCGACTTCGCCGTGTTCGGATCAAGGGAGGCCGTCGGTTCGTCCGCCAGAAGGATTGAGGGGTTCGATATCAATGCACGGGCGATGGCCACCCGCTGCATCTGGCCCCCGCTCAACTCTCCGGCACGCGACCATTGGTGCGCGCCTATTCCGAGCTGGGCGAGCACGGCCCCCACGCGTTCACGCTCGATGGGGATCAATGCCGCCAGCAGCGCCCGGTGCCAGGGCCACGTTGACAGCAAGCCGGACAACACGTTGCCGTGCACGCTGCTCTGGGGGACCAACAGGCTCTGCTGCTCGACGATCCGGCACGCGGACCGGTACTGCTGGATCTCGCGCCAGCCGAAGTCCTGCATGACCCGCCCCCCCACCTCCACGACCCCAGTTGATGGCCGCAATGCGCCCGCGATGATCCGGATGAGGGTGGACTTCCCTCCCCCAGACGGCCCGATCAACGCCACCCGCTCGCCGGGGCGGAGTTTCATCGTGACGTTTTCGAGAGATGGGCGCCCAGACCAGGACCGGCCAACGCCTTTGAGATGCAGTTCGGGTACCACTTTTTCACACTCCCTGGGGTTTCCCTCTATAGGGGCCCGTGACGTTGAACTAGGTTGCTGTAGAGTCACCTGCTAAAGCATTCAAGCGAACAGTAGAGTAGAAATCGGGTTACCACACCCCCTAGCTTCTAAACTGGTCAACTTATGAACTGTTCAATTGATTAGTGGAATAGATCGTATGGCCGACATCCCATTCCTGTCAATACGCGCCTCAAAGACCGAGTTGTTCGACCAGTTCGCTCGGGTCGGCAAGGCACTTTCCAGCGGTCCTCGCATCGAAATCCTGGATTTGCTCAGTCAGTCCGAGCGCAGCGTCGAGGCGCTGGCCGGCATGCTGAATCAGTCGGTTCAGAACATTTCGCGGCACCTGCAGGTGCTGCGGCAGACCAAGCTGATCACCTCTCGCAAGGAGGGAAACTTCGTGTTCTATCGCCTGGCGGATTCAGACGTGTCGCAGCTCGTGGGCATGGTGCAACGCGTGGCGCACCGCCATCTCGCCGAGGTGGAAGACATCGTGGAGCGCTTCACCTCTCACAAAGCCGAGTTCGAAGCCCTGGCAGCGCCAGAGCTTCTGCTACGCATCGAGAGGGGTGACGTGGTCGTGGTGGATGTCCGGCCTCCGGTTGAATTCAACGCGGGGCATTTGCCTGGGGCGGTCAATGTTCCACTTCCCGAACTTGAACGACGGCTTCAGGACTTTTCGCAAGGCGTGGAGATCGTTGCGTACTGCCGTGGCAGGTACTGCCTCATGGCTTACGCTGCCGTTGACTATCTCCTGACCCAAGGCGTTAAGGCGTCACGCCTGAGTCTGGGGATGTCGGAATGGAAGCTCGAGAATCTTCCCGTCGCAGTGGAAAGCAACACACCGCTTCCGGTTGTTGAAGCCGAGGGATCCACATCCCAAGAGACTTAGTGTTGTGTTTGGGCACGACAGTGAGGCTTCGGCGCCGCGTCAACTTGCGGCTCTGCTGCGAAAGTGGACCGGCAACCCTGTCGCGCGAACGAAAGGGAGCGTCGCTCTGACGTTTCCCTGCTCGGCGCATGAGTTCCACATGAAATGAGCGAGCTCCAGTTGCAGTGGAGTTCGACATCAGACTGGGACGCCTGACTGTGTGACGCACTCTATTCGGCCGTAAGTTGCTGTAATCGAACGCGGAATGCAGTGACGAGTTCAGGCTTGAGTGAGCGTGAGTTCTGACTTGGCCGACTTTCGACACCAACTTTGACAAGGTGCTCAACAAACACACAGGTACTTGAATAAGCAAATTCGCTCCCTATAATCATTTTGCTAGCACTCCCTTGCGGTGAGTGCTAACGGTGCCCCGGTCGGAATCCGAGCCGGGGCACCCCAACAAGTTGGTGGGCGCAAACTCAGCGCCTGCTCCATCAAGAAGTCAGACCCAAGACATCAAGGAGATGCTATGAAACTTCGTCCTTTGCACGACCGCGTGATCGTCAAGCGCATGGAACAAGAAACCAAAACCGCCTCGGGCATCGTCATTCCCGACGCAGCCGCAGAGAAGCCAGACCAGGGCGAGATCCTGGCCGTGGGCACCGGCAAGCGCAATGAAAAGGGCGACTTCGTGGCCCTGAACGTCAAGGTCGGCGACCGCGTTCTGTTCGGCAAGTACAGCGGCCAGACCGTCAAGGTCGATGGCGATGAACTGCTGGTCATGCGCGAAGAAGACCTGTTCGCCGTCGTCGAGAAGTAAGACTCGACCACCCGCTGAACAGCTCAACCCAAGAATTTCGGAGTAACAAGACATGGCAGCAAAAGACGTGATCTTCGGTGGCGAGGCTCGTGCCCGCATGGTCGAAGGCGTGAACATCCTGGCGAACGCCGTCAAGGTGACCCTGGGCCCCAAGGGCCGCAACGTGGTGCTCGAGCGCTCGTTCGGCGCCCCCACCGTGACCAAGGACGGTGTGTCCGTGGCCAAGGAAATCGAGCTCAAGGACAAGCTGCAGAACATGGGTGCGCAGATGGTGAAGGAAGTCGCCTCCAAGACTTCCGACGTAGCCGGAGACGGCACCACCACCGCAACTGTGCTGGCCCAGTCAATTGTGCAGGAAGGCATGAAATTCGTTGCCGCCGGCATGAACCCGATGGATCTGAAGCGCGGCATCGACAAGGCTGTGACGGCTTTGGTGGCTGAGCTGAAGAAGCAAAGCAAGCCCACCACCACGAGCAAGGAAATTGCCCAGGTCGGCACCATTTCTGCAAACAGTGACGACGAAGTCGGCCGCATCATTGCTGAAGCGATGGACAAGGTTGGCAAAGAAGGCGTCATCACAGTGGAAGATGGCAAGAGCCTGAACAGCGAGCTCGAAGTCGTTGAAGGCATGCAGTTTGACCGCGGCTACTTGAGCCCTTACTTCATCAACAACCCAGAAAAGCAATCGGCCATTCTGGACAACCCGTTTGTGTTGTTGTTCGACAAGAAAATCAGCAACATTCGCG
>JAYSYW010000125.1:0-11447 GCA_043727255.1 Rhizobacter sp.
GAAGGCTGGCAGCGTCTCAAGAAGGGCGGCGAAGCGCCGTTCCCAGCATTGCAACAAGCCATCGACGCGGTGTTCGACGCCCGTGTGGGCGACATCTCGGGCCGAGGCAAGCTGGGCACCGACATGCGCGACATCTGGCTGATGCAGCCACGTTTTGACCGCCGCACCGGCAATGGCCCGTTCACGCTGATCGAACAACCGCGTTTCCGCGCTGGCTTCGACTTCCTGCGCCTGCGCGCCGAGGCCGGCGAGCTGAGTCCCGACCTGGCCCGCTGGTGGGAAGAGTTTTCGCTCGCCGACGAACAAGACCGTGCCGGTTTGATGACGGAAGCACGCGGGCAAGAGCAGCACACCCGCCGCACCCATCCCACCACCCACGGCGCGGCTGCTGCGTCGGGCGAGTTGCCGCCCATGCTTGACCCCGCGAAGAAGAAGCGCCGCCGCCGCCGCAAACCGGCAGGCGCGGGTGCCGGCACCGATGCACCGACCGCAGGCAACGACTCCCTCTGATCCCATCGAAAGCTGGCGCCATGAACGTGACCCCTCCCCTTGCCCGTGCAACGCCTGAATCGGTTGGCATCAGCCCCGAGCGGTTGGGCCAACTGAAGGTGGCACTCGAAGGTGAGATCGAACGGCAGAAGCTGCCAGGCGCGGTGGCCACCATTTCACGCCGAGGCAAGCTCGTCTACCACGAGGCCTTCGGCAAGCTCGACCCGACGCGCGATGAGCCGATGTCGAAGGACTCGATCTTCCGCATCTACTCGATGACCAAGCCAATCGTCTCGGTGGCCGTCATGCGGCTGGTCGAGCAGGGCAAGCTGTTGCTGACCAACCCGGTCGCGGCCTACATGCCCGAGTTCGCGTCGTTGCAGGTGGCGGTCGAAAAAGACGGCGTGACCGAAAACGTGCCGATGGCACGGCCCATCACCGTGCATGACCTGCTGCGCCACACCGCTGGCTTCACGTACCAGTTCATGGGCGTGGGCGCGATCCACAAGCAATACACCGAGGCGCAGTTGTTCGGCCGGGGCAGCAACAACGCCGACTTCGTGAAGCAGCTCGCGCAGTTCCCGCTGCTCCTTCAGCCTGGCAAAGCATGGTCCTACAGCCACGCCACCGACGTGCTGGGCCGTCTGGTTGAAATCTTGACTGGCAAGGCGCTGGGCGTGCACCTGAAAGAAACACTCTTCGACCCGTTGGGCATGGTGGACACGGCTTTCCATGTGCCCGAAAGCCAGCACCACCGCATCGCCGAGCCGTATGCCAAAGATCCGGATGCTGGCGTGCCGATCAACGTGTTCGACGTGCGCACCCCGGTGCCGCAAGACATGGGCGGCGCTGGCCTCGCATCGACCGCAGCCGACTACGCACGTTTCATGGAAATGATGCTGTCCGGCGGCAAGTTGGGCGACGTGCGCATCCTCAGCCCCAAGACCGTGCGGCTGATGACCGCTGACCACCTGGGCGCCATTCCTGTGTCCGGCGACCTGCTGAGTCCCGGCCATGGCTTTGGCCTGGGTTTCGCGGTGCGCCTGCAAGATGGCGTGGTGCCTGGTGCTGGCTCGGCCGGCATGTACTACTGGGCGGGCTTGGCGGGTACCTCGTTCTTCATCGACCCCAAAGAAGAGCTTCACGCTCAACTCATGATCCAGCAGCCGGGCCGGCGCGACTACTACCGCGCGCTGTTCCGCGAGCTGGTGTACGCCGCCCTCGTCGAGTAAGTGCCATGGCCCCGGCGCCTGTGCGGGCCTACATCGGCCTCGGTGCAAACCTGGGAGATGCACGCGGTGCGCTTGATGCCGCGCTGCGTGCCTTGTCCACACTGCCCGGCACGCAGCTGCTGCGGGCTTCATCGGTCTACCGCACGCAGCCCATCGACGCCGGTGGCCCCGATTACCTGAACGCGGTGGCCGAGTTGCTGACTTTGCTGGCGCCGCATGCCCTGCTGGCCGAGTTGCATCGCATCGAATCCGCGCATGGCCGGGAACGCTCGTACCGCAACGCGCCCCGCAGCTTGGACCTGGACTTGCTTGTCCACGGCGATGCAAACCTCGCGTCGCCCACGCTCACCGTGCCGCACCTGCGTATGCACCAGCGCGCATTCGTTTTGGTGCCGTTGGCCGAGCTGGCACCGGCCCTTGTCATTCCCGGGCACGGCACCATTGAAGGGCTGCTGGCGGGTGTGGCCAGTCAACGCGTCGATAAACTGATCGAATGAACGGCCTTTCTATCCCTGTGCAGACCGTGCCGCTGTTCTACATGCAGCAGCCCTTCACGCTCGACTGCGGCTGGGCAGGCCTGTGCCTCGTGGGCGCCGTTTACTTCATCTTCCGATGCTGATGACTCAACCCGGCCTGCAACGCTTTCGGCACATCGCCATCGAAGGCCCCATTGGCGCCGGCAAGAGCTCGCTCGCGCGGCGCTTGGGCGCTTACCTGGGCGCCGAGCTGATGCTGGAACAGGCCGAAGACAACCCTTACCTCGAACGCTTCTACGGCGACTCGCCCGGCTATGCCTTCCAGACGCAGGTGTTCTTCTTGTTCCAGCGTGTGCGCCAAGTGCGTGCGTTGGCGCAGCCCGGCATGTTCGTGAATACCGTCGTCAGCGACTTCATGTTCGCCAAAGACGCGCTGTTTGCCCGCATGAACCTGAGCGACGAGGAATACCGCCTCTACACCCAGATGTATTCGCAACTTGCGCCGCAAGTGCCAAAGCCCGACTTGGTGATCTGGCTGCAGGCCCGCCCGGCCACGTTGCTCCAGCGCATACGCCGCCGCGCCATCACGATGGAGCAGCGCATCGACGAGGCTTACCTGCAACGCCTGTGCGATGCCTATGCGGGCTACTTCCAGCCCTTCGACGACGCCCCGGTGCTGGCGGTCAACTCCGAGCATTTCAACCCGATCGAGCGCGACGCCGATTTCAATGCCCTGATCGACAAGCTGAGTGGCTTCAACGGGCGGCGCATGTCGATCGGCGCATCACAAGAACCCCGGCTCGCTTGAGCCGCCACAGGCCTGGGCGGCCAATGCCGGCGGATACACTCGCGCCTTGTGTTTTGTGACAAAACCGTGACAACGGTTGGTGCGTTCGACTTGCGCGCCCCCGACTTCCCATTGGAGACCCCCACGATGTTTTTCGGCAAGCTGCTGCCCCGCGAGGGCAATTTTTTCGAGCTTTTCAACCAGCACGCCGCATTCATCGTTCAGGGTGCCCGCGCCTTCATGCTGATGGTCGAGAACTACTCCAACCTCGAACTGCGTGAGAAGTACGCCTCCGAAGTGGACGTGGCCGAACGCGCGGCCGACAAGGTGACCGCTGAAGTCAACCGACTGCTGCACAAGACCTTCATCACACCCATCGACCGAGAGCAGATCCACGGCCTGATCAACTCCATGGACGACATCGTTGACCTGCTGCAAGACGCCACCGAAACCATGCAGCTCTACGACGTGCGCGCCGTCACCGATGAGGTGTTGCGTCTGGGCGACCTGAGCGCCAAGTGCTGCGAACGTGTTCAGCATGCCGTGTCGCTGCTGCCGCAACTGAGCCGCCACGACGCCGCTGAAGCCGCCATCAAGACCTGCGAAGAGATCGACAAGCTCGAATCCGACGCCGACCGTGTGATGCGCTCTGCCATGTCGAAGCTGTTCCGTGAAGAAAAGGACGTGCGCGAACTGATCAAGCTCAAGGCCATCTATGAACTGCTCGAATCGATCTCTGACCGCTGCGAAGACGTTGCGAACCTGATCGAGGGCGTTGTCCTCGAAAATTCCTGAGCAGCGGCTGGAGCGTTTGATGCAATCGATCCAGGTCGCGTTCTGGGTGGTGGCGCTGCTCGTCGTGCTCGCCATCATGTTCGACTTCATGAACGGCTTTCACGACGCGGCGAACTCCATCGCCACCGTTGTGTCCACCGGCGTGTTGAAGCCGCAGCAGGCGGTGTTGTTCGCCGCCTTCTTCAACGTCATTGCCATCCTCGTTTTCCAGCTCACCGTGGCGGCGACCATCGGCAAAGGCATCGTGATGCCCGGTGTGGTCGATCACCACGTGGTGTTCGGCGCGCTGATCGGCGCCATCACCTGGAACGTCATCACTTGGTGGTACGGCATCCCTTCGAGTTCATCGCATGCGCTGATCGGCGGCATTTGCGGCGCCGTGATCGCCAAGGCCGGTGTCTCGGCCCTGGTGGGTGCGGGAGTTCTGAAAGTGGTGGCCTTCATCTTCGTGTCGCCGCTGCTGGGCTTTTTGCTCGGCTCCATGTTGATGGTGGTGGTGGCCTGGGTCTGCCGGCGCTCGTCGCCGCTGCGCATCGACAACTGGTTCCGGCGCCTGCAACTCGTGTCGGCCGGGCTCTACAGCCTGGGCCACGGAGGCAACGACGCGCAAAAGACCATCGGCATCATCTGGATGTTGCTGATTGCCACCGGCTACTCGGCCGCCGATTCCGCCTCGCCACCGAGCTGGGTGATCTGGGTCTGCTACCTGGCCATCGGCGCCGGCACCATGTTCGGTGGTTGGCGCATCGTCAAGACCATGGGCCAAAGGATCACCAAGCTCAAACCAGTGGGCGGCTTCTGCGCCGAAACCGGCGGGGCGATGACGCTCTTCCTGGCCACAGCGCTTGGCATCCCGGTGTCTACCACCCACACCATCACCGGCGCCATCGTCGGCGTGGGTTCGGTGCGGCGCGCGTCGGCGGTGCGCTGGGGCGTGGCCGGCAATATCGTCTGGGCCTGGGTCTTCACCATCCCCGCCTCGGCCTTTGTGGCCGGCATCTTCTATTGGGTCAGCTTCTCGCTGTTCCCTTGACTCGTTCCCAGAACGCCTACGGCGTGATCTGCGACTCGAAATAGCGCTGGCCGGTGAAGGCGATGGTGGACATCAGAATGGCTGCACCCACCAGCAAAGCCAGCACCACGCCGATCACCGCCGCCCAGCCCGTCTCGTGCTGCGGCCCCTGTGGGTTGAAGCGCGCATTCCACTTTTCGTCGGGCATCAAGCCATAGACGATGGCCGTCAACATGCTTGCTGAAAGCGACACGCCCAGCAGTGGGATGAGCGCCCAGGCCAACCGGTCGTCCTGGCCCAATGCGAGCGCACGTTCCACCCCATAGACGCCGATCGCAGTCGGAATCGGCCACAGCCAACCCCACACGTCGCGCAGACCGTACAGATAAAACCTGTGCAAGCCGAGGCCACCACCGATCAACGCCACCCACGTGGCCAAGGTCTTCGATTTATAGCCGTTCATTCGCTGTCTTCCGGAGCTGAGAGGTCGCCTTCGCCAAGCGCGCGCTGCATGATCACCACATCGCGCCATGCGCCGGCCTTCCAGCCGGTGGCCTTCAACACGCCGGTGTGCTCAAACCCCAGCGCGGCGTGCACCCGGATCGAAGCCTCGTTGGCCGAATCGCCAATCACCGCCAACATTTGCCTGGCGCCCCGCGCTTCGCATTGCGCAAGCAACTCGGTCAACAACGCCGTGCCCACGCCCTGGCCGCGTGCGGCATCGGCCACGTAGACCGAGTCTTCCAGGCAAAAGCGATAAGCCGGACGTGGCCGGAAGTGGTTGGCGTAGGCAAAGCCAAGCACCTCGTCCTGCTGTTCGGCCACCAGCCAAGGCAAGCCGTTCGAAGTGACGTCTTCATGCCGACGCGTCATTTCACGCAGGTCGGGCGGGTCGATCTCGAACGTTCCGGTGCCATGTTGCACATGCCAACCGTAAAGGGCCGTGAGGGCAGGCAGGTCGGCGAGGGTGCTGGGGCGAACGTGTGGATAGGGCATGATCTACTTTTGGGGCAACTTGTGAGTTTATAATCGAGGGTTTCGGTGACGGCCTGCTGCAAAGCACGAAAGTGCGATGCGACGAAGCTGGCGTATCTACGACACCGACTGTCGGCAACGAACCTCTGGTTCTTGCTTTTTTGATCTGCTCGCCCTGAGTGTCTCCTTGGTGCGGTAGACGTCGTCCAAAAGTCCAAGGAATCAACATGGTCGTGATTCGACTCGCACGTGGTGGCGCCAAGCGGCGCCCGTTCTACAACATCGTGGTCGCGGACTCCCGCACCCGCCGCGACGGCCGCTTCATTGAGCGCGTCGGCTTCTACAACCCGGTGGCTTCTGGCGCCGAAGAGCCTTTGCGCGTCTCGTTTGACCGCATCGACTTCTGGTCCAACAACGGCGCACAACTGTCGTCGACGGTTGCTCGCCTGGTCGCACAAGCCAAGGCTGCCGTTCCTGCGGCTGCCGCCGCCTGACCGGCATTGCCGTGACCACCGTTTCCTCCGTGGCCGGGCTGGACCCGGCCTGGCCCGAGGACGCGGTGGAAGTGGGGCGCATCGTCGATGCGTGGGGTGTGAAAGGCTGGGTCAAGGTCCAGCCTTTTGCATCCGACCCGCAAGCTTTGTTTTCTTCAAAGCGCTGGTTCATCCAGCCCCCCGAAGCCGTGGCGCTCAAGCGCCTGGGCGTCAAAGCCAGCAGCTTTCCTTCGCTGCTGAAGATCACTGAATCCAAGGAACACGGCGATGTCGTCGTGGCCAAGGCGCAAGAAGTTGAAGACCGCTCCGCGGCTGAAGCCTTGCGCGGCGCCCGCATCTTCATCGGCCGATCGAGCTTCCCCACTGCCGATGCCAACGAGTATTACTGGGTCGATCTGATCGGCTTGAGCGTGGTCACCCGCGAAGGCGCGGTGCTTGGCAACGTGGTCGGCCTGATCGACACCGGCCCGCACAGCGTGTTGCGGGTTCAGTCGTCGGAAGCCGGCGCTCCGGAAGCGTCCGAAGAGCGGGCCGAAGAGCGCCTCATACCTTTCGTTGCCGCCTACATCGATGACGTGAGCCTGGCCGACAAGCGCATCACCGTCGATTGGGGCCTCGACTACTGAGCGCATCCGCCATGCGCTTCGACGTCGTCACGCTGTTCCCTGACCTGTTCACGCCGCACCTCAGCCAGGGCATCACCCGCCGTGCGTTCGAAACGGGTTTGGTCGATGTGAAGCTGTGGCCGTTGCGCGACTTTGCCGACAACAACTACAAACGCGTCGATGACCGCCCGTATGGCGGCGGCCCAGGCATGGTGATGCTGGCAGAGCCGCTGGAGCGGGCGCTGCAGGCCATTCGCCAAGCCCGTGAAGACTCGGCACCCGTGGTGCATTTCACGCCCACCGGGCGGCGCATCGACCAACAACTCGTCAGCGAATTTGCGCAAGGCCCCGGTGCGGTGCTGCTGTGCGGGCGCTACGAAGGCATAGACCAGCGATTCATTGACCGCCATGTGAGCGTCGAACTCAGCCTTGGCGACTTTGTGCTGTCAGGTGGTGAGCTGCCGGCGCTGACCTTGCTGGACGCCATCGCCCGTTTGCAACCCGGTGTGCTGGGCGACGCACAGTCGCACCAGCAAGACAGCTTCTCCGACGGCCTGCTGGATTGCCCGCATTTCAGTCGGCCCGAGGTGCTGGACACGCCCGAAGGTGCGCTGCCGGTGCCACCCGTGCTGATGTCGGGCCACCACGGCGAGATCGCGCGCTGGCGCCGCGAGCGCTCACTTGAATTGACCGCCAAACGTCGCCCGGAATTGATCGTTGCGTTGCGCGCGAGGGGTGGGTTGACCAAGGCCGACGAGAAGTTCTTGGCGACCCTGGGCGGGTGATCACCGCGCAACAGTTATACTCGCGGGCTTTTCGATCCTCTGCCAAGCTGTGCCTGGGCAACCCTTTTGGGGCCGGGCCACCTTCCATCAACAACGCGTTGGCATGATCACTTGGAGAAAACTGTGGACCTGATCCAAACCCTTGAGCAAGAAGAAATTGCTCGTCTGAACAAGACAATTCCCCCGTTCGCCCCTGGCGACACCGTGATCGTCAGCGTCAACGTCGTCGAAGGCACACGCAAGCGCGTGCAGGCTTACGAAGGTGTGGTGATCGCCAAGCGCAATCGCGGCCTGAACTCCAGCTTCATCGTTCGCAAGATCTCAAGCGGCGAAGGCGTGGAGCGAACGTTCCAGCTTTACAGCCCGCTGATCGCTAGCATTGAAATCAAGCGCCGTGGCGATGTGCGCCGCGCCAAGCTGTACTACCTGCGCCAGCGTTCGGGCAAGTCGGCACGCATCAAGGAAAAGCTTTCCTGATGTCCGCCAGAGGGTGGGGCTTCGTGCCCGACCCCCTTGTCGTGTCATTGAACAGGCCGCCTCTCCAGGCGGCTTTTTCGTTTCCAATCTGCCCCATGTCATTGATGTTTGATCCCGAGGAGTTGCCCACGCTCAAGGTGGACGACCACCTGCCCGCGGTCGGCTTCGCAGCCCTCCAGGCGGTGGCCTTGCGTGAACGCTTCGCGTCGCCGCCGCTGTGGGCACCCGAGATCGCCTCCGAGCGCCCGTTCACGACCCGCGCGCCGGCTGCCGCGTCGGTGCTCGTGCCCTTGGTCGACCGCCACGGTGAACTGACCGTGGTGCTGACCCAGCGCACGGCGCACCTGAACGATCACCCGGGCCAGATCAGCTTTCCTGGTGGCCGGGCCGAGCCGACCGACCACGATGCGGTGGACACGGCCCTGCGTGAAGCCGAAGAAGAAATCGGCTTGGCCCGCTCGCACATCGATGTACTCGGCATCTTGCCGACCTACACCACGGGAACGGCCTTCGTCGTCACTCCGGTGATCGCGCTCGTGCAACCGGGCTTCAACCTCACGCTCGATGCGTTCGAAGTGGCCGAGGTGTTCGAGGTGCCGCTGGCGTTTTTGATGAACCCGGCCAACCACCGCTGGCATGCATTCGACGCCCCGGGGGTCCGGCGCGAGTTCCTGTCGATTCCCTGGACGGGGGTTGATGAACAAGGCCAGCCGCGCCGCTATTTCGTCTGGGGTGCCACGGCTGCAATGCTGCGCAACCTCTACCGATTCCTTGTCGCTTGAGGGCCGTGTTGGCCTCATCTCGGGCCGGCGAACCCCGCCGGTATCATCGCCGCCCATGAGCTTTTTCGCCGTCCTGTTTGCGCTGCTGATCGAGCAGTTGAAGCCACTGCCACGCAGCAATTGGGTCCATGACACCTTGACCGGCTGGATGCGCTGGACCGGCCGCAACTTCGATGCTGGGCGCGACCACCACGCGTGGGTCGTCTGGTGCGTGACCACCCTGGTGCCGGCTGCGGTCGCCTTCGCCATCCACCTCGCCATTTCGCATTTCAGCTTGATGCTGGCGCTGGCTTGGGATGTGGCCGTGCTCTACCTGACGATGGGTTTTCGCCAGTTCAGTCACTACTACACCGACATTCGCGACGCGCTTGAGCGGGGCGATGAAGTGGCGGCACGCGGCCTGTTGGCCGAATGGCGCCATCTTGATGCGAGCGAGTTGCCGCGCACCGAACTGCTGCGCCATGTGATCGAACATTCGCTGCTCGCGGCGCACCGCCACGTGTTCGGCGTGTTCTTCTGGTTTGTGGTGCTTTCCACCTTGGGCCTGGGTCCGGCCGGCGCGGTGCTGTATCGCATGGCCGAACTGGCCAGTCGATATTGGGCATTCAAGAGCCGCACGATTGGGGTGCCGGTCAACGAGCGGTTGCTCGCCTTGTCGCAGCGGCTCTTCAGTTTTATCGACCACCTGCCGGCTCGCCTAACGGCTTTTGGTTTCGCGGTGGTCGGCAACTTTGAAGAAGCGGTGACTTGCTGGCGCCGCGACGCGGGCCTTTGGAAGCATGCCAACGAGGGCATCATCCTGGCTGCCGCGGCTGGGGCGGTGGGCGTGCAACTCGGCGGTCATGCCGCGCCGGGGGTCACGCCCGATCGGTCCAAGACCTTCGACAGCGGCGTGGTGGACGAAACCACCGGCGCCGAGGGCTCCACCCCAGGCGCCGTGCCTGAACTGGGCCACCTGCGCAGCGTCGTCGGCCTCGTGTGGCGCTCGGTCGTGCTGTGGATGCTGCTTTTGGCGCTGCTTTCCCTGGCGAACCTGACCGGCTGAGCCATTCACCGCCGCATGTCCAGCGCGCGCTTTGATTGCCCTCGGACCAACGTGGAGATCGAGTTGCGCGGCTGTTGAGTTCGGTCAACATGTGACGATCTGCAGGGTATAGCCCCTTCAGCGTCACGGGTTGGATGCGTGTTTCGGCTGAGTGGGAACCGACGCGCAGGAACAGAAAAGGCAGAGACATGGACGGATCCGGGCAATGGGTCGTGTTCACGATCGATCGCCAACGTTTTGCAGTGTCTTTGTCCCGAGTTGTTCGAGTTCTGCCCGCTGTCGAGGTGACACCGGTGCCGGGAGCCCCGGACTTCATCATGGGCATCTTTGACCTGCGCGGCGAGGTGGTCCCCGTGCTCGACCGGCAGGCGCGCCCTGCCGCGTCGCTCCGCGCGACCGATCAGTTCGTCGTTGTTCAGACGGCATTGCGCACGCTGGCGCTGCGGGTGGACGACGTCGTCGGTGTCGTCGAACGCCGAGATGGCGACTTGGTGCCCATGCCGGAGGCCACGGCCGGACTCGATCCCTTTCGGGGCGCCATGCACATGGAAGACGGCCTTGTACTCATCCACGACATCGAGGCGTTCCTCACTCCGCAAGAAGCGCAAGCCATTGACCGCGCGCTGGCGGAGGCTGCACGGTGACCGACACGGACCTGTGGTCACGGCTGAGCAGCCGCATTGCCGCCACGCTGGGGCTTCACTTCCCGCCGCAACGGCACGACGACCTGAAACGAGCCTTTTTGCCGGTGGCGCAAGAGTTCGGGTTCACCGATGCGGCCATCTGCATCGAATGGCTTCTTGCCAAGCCGATCGACGACGCCCGGATGCAGGTGCTGGCCCGCCACCTCACGATCGGCGAGACCTATTTCTACCGTGACGCTCCGGCCATGGAGGCATTGCAGGCCTCGGTGCTGCCGGCGTTGGTGGAGGCGCGGCGGGGGCGCGGCCGGCGCCTGCGCCTGTGGTCGGCCGCGTGCTGCACCGGCGAAGAGGCCTACACGCTGGCGATCCTGCTCGACCGCGTGCTGCCTGACCCCACCGGCTGGGACGTGCGTGTGCTGGCCACCGATCTCAACCGCGCCGCGCTCGAGAAGGCCGCCGAAGCGACGTATGGCGAGTGGTCTTTTCGGGGCGCGCCGGGCTGGCTCAGGCCGCGCTATTTCGAGCGGCTGGCCGATGGCCGCTACCGCGTGGTTCCGGCCATCCGCAACCGGGTGAGCTTTGATGTGCTGAACCTGGTGGAGCTGCCGACGGGCCCAGCGCAGCACGGCCCGCAGGCGATGGACCTCGTGCTGTGTCGCAACGTGCTGATGTACTTCACCCCGACGCAGGTTGCAGGCGTGATGGATGCCCTGCGGCAGCGCATGTGCGACGACGGCTGGTTGGTGCTCGGCCCGGCCGAGATTCCCAACGTGCCTCGAACCGGTTTTGCGCCGGTGGCATTCGAGGGTGTGAGCTTCCTGCGCAAGGCAACGGCGGTGACCGGCCCGC
>JAYSYW010000126.1:0-11417 GCA_043727255.1 Rhizobacter sp.
CGTGGAATTCCAGACGTGTACCCGCGAGCGGACCACTCAAGGGGTTAAGAGCCGACGGTTGCGCCATGCAGGGACGATACCGCAAAGTCCTCCCCGCGGGGTCAATATTCCCCACTCTCGGGCGGCCCGGTCCGCGGGGCTAACCTAAGCTTTCCGGATGCCGCCACGCCCCTCTCTCGACGAGCCACCACAGCCCCTCGCCCCCGCCCCCGCCGACACGCATTTCGAGCTGGTGGCGGACTTCACGCCTCAGGGCGACCAGCCAAATGCCATCGCCCAGATCACCTTGGGCCTGACCAGCGGCGAAAAGGATCAGGTCCTCCTCGGCGTCACCGGCAGCGGCAAGACCTTCACCATCGCTTCGGTGCTCGCGAACGTGAACCGTCCCGCCCTCGTCCTCGCCCACAACAAGACCCTGGCCGCCCAGCTTTACCAGGAGTTCAAGAGCTTCTTCCCCAACACCGCGGTGGAGTACTTCGTTTCCTACTACGACTACTACCAGCCCGAAGCCTACGTGCCGCAGCGCGACCTGTTCATCGAAAAGGACAGCGCCATCAACGAGCACATCGAACAGATGCGCCTGTCTGCCACCAAGAGCTTGCTGGAGCGGCGCGACGTGGTGATCGTGGCGTCGGTCTCGGCGATCTACGGCATCGGTAACCCCGCCGACTACCACCGCATGGTGATGACGCTGCGTGTGGGCGACAAGATGGGGCAGCGCGATGTGATCGCGCAGCTCATTCGAATGCAGTACACGCGCAATGAGATGGACTTTTCACGCGGCACGTTTCGCGTGCGTGGCGACACCATCGATGTGTTCCCGGCTGAGCATTCCGAACTGGCGATACGCATTGAGCTGTTCGACGACGAGGTCGAATCGCTGCAGTTGTTCGACCCGCTGACGGGGCGCATCAGGCAGAAGATCCCGCGCTTCACGGTGTACCCGTCAAGCCACTATGTGACGCCGCGTGACCGGGTGGTGGCGGCCATCGACACCATCAAGGAAGAGCTGCGCAACCGGTCGGCCGAGCTGGTTTCGGCCGGCAAGCTGGTGGAGGCGCAGAGGTTGGAGCAGCGCACACGTTTCGACCTTGAGATGCTGCAAGAGATCGGCCATTGCAAGGGCATTGAAAACTACACCCGGCATCTGTCGGGGTCGCAGCCCGGCGAGCCGCCTTCCACGCTGGTGGACTACCTGCCGGCCGACGCGTTGATGTTCCTTGACGAATCGCACGTGATGATTGGCCAGTTGGGTGGCATGTACAACGGCGACCGGGCGCGCAAGACGACGCTGGTGGACTACGGGTTTCGGTTGCCAAGCGCGCTCGACAACCGGCCGCTGAAGTTTGAAGAGTTCGAGAGGAAGATGCGGCAGGTGGTGTTCGTCTCGGCCACGCCGGCCGACTATGAGCAGCGCACTGCGGACCAAGTGGTCGAGCAGCTGGTTCGGCCCACGGGGCTCATCGACCCGACGGTGGAGTTGAGGCCCGCCACGCACCAGGTGGACGACGTGCTGCAAGAAATTCGTGAACGTGTGAACGTGAACGAGCGGGTGCTGATCACCACCCTGACCAAACGCATGGCCGAGCAGTTGACCGACTACCTGTCAGACAACGGTGTGAAGGTGCGTTACCTGCACAGCGACATCGACACGGTCGAGCGGGTGGAAATTTTGCGCGACCTGCGCCTCGGCACGTTCGATGTATTGGTAGGCATCAACTTGCTGCGCGAAGGGTTGGACATCCCGGAGGTGTCACTGGTGGCGATTCTGGACGCCGACAAGGAAGGCTTTTTACGTTCCGAGCGCTCGCTGATCCAGACCATTGGCCGCGCGGCGCGCAACGTGAACGGGAAGGCGATTCTGTACGCCGACAGGGTCACCGACTCCATGCGCCGAGCGATGGGTGAAACCGAGCGTCGTCGCGCCAAGCAGCTGGCCCACAACACACTGGAAGGCATCACACCGCGCAGCATTCGCAAGCAGATCAAGGACCTCATCGACGGCGTCCATTCCGAGAAATCGGCCAAAGACGACTTGAAGGCTGCGCAAGCTGCGGCTGAAATCGAGGTGCTGTCCGAGAAAGATTTGGGCAAGCGGATCAAGCAGCTCGAAAAGCAGATGCTGGAGCATGCTCGCAACCTCGAATTCGAGAAGGCAGCCAGGGTGCGCGACCAGTTGGCCCTGCTGCGCGAGCAGGCCTTCGGGGCGCCCGGAACCGACAACGTGGTTCAGTTGCCGAGATAGGTGTTGTGCGCTGCACCAAAATACGTCCAGAATCCATGGGGCAGGGAGGGAACTTCCCCCGGGCAATGCCTACCAAAACAGTAGGCTTCAGGTATACTTGAGCGTTCTCGTCGGAATCTATTCGAGGGTTAACCCGCAGATCCGACGTCTCGCAAAAGACGCCATGAAGACGCCCGTTGATTCAAATTGTTATGCCTTAACGGCATCAGGAGGAAATTCATGCGTCTGACCACCAAAGGCCGTTTTGCCGTGACCGCAATGATTGATCTGGCATTGCGCGAGAACACTGGCCCCGTCGCGCTGGCTGCCATCAGTGCCCGGCAACAGATTTCGCTGTCCTACCTTGAGCAGTTGTTTGGCAAGCTGCGACGCCACGAGTTGGTGGAAAGCACCCGTGGTCCGGGCGGCGGCTATGCACTTGGCCGCAAGTCCGAGGAAATCACTGTCGCCGACATCATCGTTGCGGTGGACGAACCCATCGACGCAACAGGCTGCGCCGGCAAGGAAAACTGCATGGGCGAAGACTCCGGCCGTTGCATGACGCACGACCTGTGGGCCAGCCTCAACTCCAAGATGATCGAGTACCTCGATTCGATCTCGCTGCGCAAGCTGGTCGAAGAGCAGTTGGCCAAGGGTGTTTCGATCGAAGAGCAGCCCATCAAGCGCGCCATCTCGACACAGCCGGTCGTCAAACCCATCAAGATCACGGCGCCGAATTCCGTGTTTGCACTCGGCAACGCCTTCACAAAGTAAATCGTTTCGTTTTTGCCATGGACATGACCCCGCATTTTCCGATTTACATGGACTACGGCGCCACCACTCCGGTGGATCAGCGCGTGGTTGACGCAATGGTCCCATGGCTGCGTGAACACTTCGGCAACCCAGCTTCGCGCAGCCATGCGTGGGGCTGGGAGGCCGAAGCCATCGTCGAAAAATCACGTGAAGACGTGGCGGCGCTGATCGGCGCCGACCCGCGAGAGATCGTCTGGACCTCTGGCGCCACCGAATCGAACAACTTGGCGCTCAAAGGCGCGGCACATTTCTACAAGTCGCGCGGCAAGCACCTCATCACCGTCAAGACAGAGCACAAGGCCGTGCTCGACACCATGCGCGAGCTGGAGCGCCAGGGCTTCGAGGTCACCTATCTCGACGTGCAGGAAGACGGCCTGCTTGACCTGAACAAATTGAAAGACGCGATGCGCCCGGACACCATCTTGGTGTCGGTGATGTTCGTGAACAACGAGATCGGCGTCATTCAAGACGTCGCCGCGATAGGCACGATGTGCCGTGAACGCGGCATCATTTTTCACACCGACGCCGCCCAGGCGACCGGCAAAGTGGTCATCAACCTGGCTGAGTTGCCGGTGGACTTGATGAGCCTGGCGTCGCACAAAAGCTACGGCCCGAAGGGCATCGGCGCCCTGTATGTGCGCCGCAAGCCGCGTGTTCGCCTGGAAGCGCAAATGCACGGTGGCGGTCACGAGCGCGGCATGCGTTCGGGCACGCTGCCCACGCACCAAGTCGTTGGCATGGGTGAGGCCTTCCGCATTGCGCGTGAAGAGATGAGTTCCGAGTTGGATCGCATCCGTATGCTGCAGCTGCGCCTGCTCAATGGTTTGTCGGGCATCGAGCAAACGTTCTTGAATGGCCACCCTGAAAAGCGCGTGCCCCACAACGTGAACATGTCGTTCAACTATGTGGAAGGCGAGTCGTTGATCATGGGCATCAAGGGCATCGCGGTGTCGTCGGGCTCGGCCTGCACGTCCGCCAGCCTTGAGCCGAGTTATGTGTTGCGCGCATTGGGTCGCAGCGACGAGTTGGCGCACTCCAGCTTGCGCATGACCATCGGCCGCTTCACCACACCTGAAGAGATTGACTACGTCACCACAACGTTGAAAGACCGAGTGGCCAGGTTGCGTGAGTTGTCGCCGTTGTGGGAGATGTACAAGGACGGCATCGACATCAGCACCATCCAGTGGGCTGCCCACTGAGCGATCCGCTACGTCCACGCAAGAGTTTGGAGAACTGACATGGCATACAGCAACAAAGTGGTTGAGCACTACGAGAACCCGCGCAATGTTGGCTCGTTCGAGAAGGGCGATGACACCGTGGGAACCGGCATGGTGGGCGCCCCTGCTTGCGGCGACGTGATGAAGCTGCAGATCAAGGTCAACCCGGTGACGGGCCTGATCGAAGACGCGAAGTTCAAGACCTATGGCTGCGGTTCAGCCATCGCATCGAGCTCGCTGGTGACCGAATGGGTCAAGGGCAAGTCGCTCGACGAAGCCTTGAGCATCAAAAACACGCACATCGCGGAAGAGTTGGCTTTGCCGCCGGTGAAGATTCACTGCTCGATCTTGGCCGAAGACGCCATCAAGGCGGCAGTGAACGACTACAAGGCCAAGACAGGCGCCGTGGTCGCCCAGGCTGCGCCCGCACACTGACCCATGGCTGTAACTCTGACCGAGGCGGCGGCACGCCACGTCACGCGCTACATCTCCAAGCGAGGCAAGGGTGTGGGCGTGCGTTTGGGCGTCAAGACCACGGGCTGCTCGGGCCTGGCCTACAAGCTGGAATATGCCGACGAAGTGGCGCCTGAAGACGTGGTGTTTGAAGGCCATGGCGTGAAGGTGTTGATCGATCCGAAGAGCCTGCCGTACCTCGAGGGCACCGAACTCGACTTCGTGCGTGAAGGCTTGAACGAAGGCTTCAAGTTCCACAACCCGCGTGAGAAAGACCGCTGTGGTTGCGGTGAATCGTTCCGCGTCTGAACGCTGACCCTGAATGACAAGGCGCGGCCGAACGCCGCGCCTTTTTCTTGTGCCTGTGTTTTCGCATGAAGCTTGATTCCGACGACTTTGAACTGCTGGGTTTGCCGAGGCGCTTTGCCCAGGACCGCCCGACGCTCGATGCACGCTGGCGCGAGTTGCAGGGAAAGGTTCACCCGGATCGATTCGTCGCCGAAGGCGCTGCCGCACAGCGTGTGGCCATGCAGTGGGCGGTGCGTGTGAACGAGGCCTACCAGCGGATGAAAGACCCGCTGAAGCGAGCCGCGTACCTGTGTGAGTTGAACGGGGTGTCGCTGCAGGCCGAGAGCAACACCGCCATGCCTCCCGGTTTCTTGATTCAGCAGATGGAATGGCGCGAAGCGCTGGAAGAAAAGCCGTCGCTGAAAACCGTGGAAGCCCTGAACCACGAAGTGATGGCCCACCGCGAAAAGGCCCTCGCCGAGTTGCAATCCCTGCTTGATGAGCGGGCCGACTTTGTGGCTGCCGCCCAGCAGGTCAGAGCCCTCATGTTTGTCGAACGTTTTGCCGATGACATCGACCAGCGCCTGGACGCGCTCGGACAATAAAAAACACCATGGCCCTGCTTCAAATTTCAGAACCCGGCGGTGCGCCTGACCCGCACCAGCGCCGCATCGCCGTCGGCATTGACCTCGGCACCACGCACTCGCTGGTGGCTGCCGTTCGCCATGGCGTGGCCGAATGCCTGCCCGACGCGCAGGGCCGGGTGATCTTGCCTTCGGCTGTGCGGTACCTCGCCGCTGGCAAACGCCAGATCGGGCATGACGCGCTGGCCGAAGCCGCGATCGACCCGCGCAACACCATCGTCTCGGTCAAGCGTTTCATGGGCCGTGGATTGGCTGACATCGCCCACCGTGAAAAGCTGCCCTATGACTTCGTCGATGCACCGGGCATGGTGCAAGTGCAGACGGTGGACGGCATCAAGTCGCCGGTCGAGGTGTCTGCCGAAATTCTTGCCACGCTGCGGTATCGCGCCGAAGACACTTTCAATGACGACCTGTTCGGCGCCGTCATCACGGTGCCGGCGTACTTCGACGACGCACAGCGCCAAGCCACCAAAGACGCGGCCCAGCTCGCCGGCTTGAACGTGCTTCGCCTCATCAACGAGCCCACCGCCGCCGCCATCGCCTATGGCCTGGAAAACGGCTCCGAAGGCCTTTACGCCGTGTACGACCTGGGTGGTGGCACCTTCGACGTGTCGCTGTTGCGGCTGTCAAAAGGCGTGTTCGAAGTGGTGGCCACGGGTGGCGATTCCGCCCTGGGTGGTGACGACTTCGACAGCGCGCTGGCCGAGTGGGCGCTTGCTGAAGCGGGCTTGGTGGCGAGCACTCCGCAAGACAAACGTGCCGTGCTGGTGGCCGCGCGTGCCGCCAAAGAAAAGCTCTCGTTCGCCGACCACGCAACCTTGGCCTGCCCGCTGAGCGCAGGCGATTTGTCGGTGCGCGTCACGCGCGAACAATTCGAGGCGCTGGCCGAACCGCTGATCACCCGCACCACAGCGTCGCTGCGCAAGGTGTTGCGCGACGCCAAGGCCAGCCTTGCCGAGGTGCAAGGCGTGGTGATGGTGGGCGGCTCGACCCGCATGCCCCGGGTTCAATCGGCCGTTGGGGCGTTCTTCGGCAAAACGCCGCTGACCAACCTCAACCCCGATGAAGTGGTGGCGCTGGGTGCGGCCATCCAGGCCAACGCACTGGCCGGCAACGCGGGTGCTGAAGACCTGCTGTTGCTTGATGTGATCCCGCTGTCGCTTGGCCTTGAGACCATGGGCGGGCTGGTCGAGCGGATCATTCCGCGCAACAGCACCATCCCCACCGCCCGCGCCCAAGACTTCACCACGTTCAAAGACGGCCAGACGGCGATGGCGATCCACGTGGTGCAGGGTGAACGCGAACTGGTCAGCGATTGCCGCTCGCTCGCCCGCTTCGAGCTGCGTGGCATGCCGGCCATGGTGGCTGGCGCGGCGCGCATCCGCGTGAGCTTTCAGGTTGATGCGGACGGCTTGCTGAGCGTCAGCGCCCGCGAAGAAACCTCGGGCGTCGAAGCGGCGGTGACGGTCAAGCCGAGCTACGGCCTGTCGGACGACGAAGTGGCGCGCATGCTGCGTGAAAGCTTCACCACTGCTGAATCCGACATGCGCTTGCGCAGCCTCGCTGAAGCGCGGGTGGAAGCCGAGCGCATGTTGCTGGCCACCCGTTCGGCCTTGAATGCCGATGGCGACTTGCTCGAAGCTGCCGAGCGGCAGGCCATTGAAGACCAACTGGTTGCGCTCGAAGCCACGCGCGCGGGCGACGACCACGCTGCCATCGACGCGGCCGTGGAGTTGCTGGCCAAGCGCACCGAGTCCTTCGCGGCCGAACGCATGAACCGGGGCATCCGCCAGGCACTGGCCGGTCGCCGGGTCGAAGAGGTCTGAGCGTTCAGCGTCGCGCCGCCGCTCCGTGTCACGTATCGCATACCGAAAACTGCCCCATGCCCATCATCAAAATCCTTCCTCACCACGAGTACTGCCCCGCTGGCACTGAAGTGCGCGCGGCGCCGGGCACCTCGATCTGCGAGGCGCTGCTTGAAAACGGCATCGCGATCGAACATGCCTGCGAGATGAGTTGTGCATGCACAACCTGCCACGTCGTGGTGCGCGAAGGCCTCAATTCGCTGGGTGAGTTGGACGAAACCGAAGAAGACCTGCTCGACCGCGCCTGGGGCCTGGAGCCCAACTCGCGCCTGTCGTGCCAGGCCATCTTGTCGCAGCAAGACGTGACGATCGAGATCCCGAAGTACACGATCAACCACGCCAAAGAACAGCACTGAGCCGCACCAGCGCAGTGCCGCTGTTGCCCGCCATCGCCCCCGCTGGCTGGCGCGGCGCATAAAAAAACCTCCTGGGGTTCAACCAGGAGGTTTGTGAAAAGGCCAAAGGCCCTACTGAGGAGATTGCAGCAAGCGCGTCGCCCTTGCCCGCTTCAGTTCAGCAATTCGTGTGCCACCACGGCACCGTCGCGCAGCCAGTTATGCAGCCCGTCACGCAGCCTGTGCCAGATCAACGCACACCATTCCCGGGTAGGTATTCCAGCGAAAGGTGATGACGTAGGGGTGCTGTCGCACGCGCGGCGTGGCCTGAGCAGGCCCCTTGCAGGTGGTGGGCACCGAGATTTCCAGGTCTTTGCCCAAGCTGCGGCGGGCGTTGCCGGCCAGCGTGTTGGCGATTTCGCCCACGGCGTCGAGCAGGTTGGCTTCCGACAAAGTGGTCTCGTGCTGGATCAGCAGCAGCTCGCGCACCGCCGTGAGCGGCAGCGAGACGGTCACCTGCCCGGTGAACGGCCCCGAGAAGCTGACCACGCCGTTGTATTCATGCCCGACGATCTTGTCCACGCCCAAAAAGGCCGAGGTGATTTCGGGCGTGATGCGGCTCGTGACCTCGAAGTAGCGCTTCACCGAATCGACGAAGAGGCGAAGTTCGGATTCTTTCAATGCGGCCATGTCAGTACGCGCCGGCCCGCAGCGAACGAAGTGATGAGCGTGAGGGTGGGTTCATGTTCATGCTTTGTGGTCGATCAGGCCCAGCAAGGCCAGTTGCAGGCTTTCGTCTGAAAACGGCTTGGGCAAAAAACCGTGTGCGCCCAGCCGCAGCGCCTTGATCGCGGTGGACTTGTCGTCCAGCGCGCTGATCACGAGGATGCGTGTGGCGCGGTGCATCGCCAGCAGCGCCGGAATGCAGCTCAGGCCGTCCATCTCGGGCATCGTGAGGTCCATGGTCACGATGTCGGGCGCGGCCTGTTTGGCCGCCCGCAGGGCTTCGGCTCCATTGCGCGCCAAGCCCACCAGCGTCACCGGGCCGAGCGTGCCCTGTTGCACGATGCGGGCGATGCGCGAGCGCACCATGTTCGAGTCGTCCACCACCAGCAGCTTCATGTCAGTTGCTCCACTGCCCGGTCGTTCCGAAGGTGCTGAGCGCGCCCATGGGCGGCAGCGAATGGAGTGAGCGTGAAGGTTGCCATTCAAACGGCCACGCGAACGCGAAAGGTCATGCCGTTCTGGTTGCGGCTGGACACAAGCAACCGCGCGCCCAGGCGTTGCACCTCGGTCGAAACGATGTCGAGGCCCACGCCTCGGCCGGCGTGTTCGCTGGTCGTCTTGGCGGTTGAAAAGCCGGGCTTGAAGATCTGCGAGGCGATTTGCGCGTGGCTCATCTCGTCAAGCTGCGCCGGGGTCATCCAGCCCAGCTCGATCACGCGGGCGCGTACCCGGTCCACATCGAGCCCCGCGCCGTCGTCACGCACCACCAGTTCGATGGTGTTGTCGGCTTCGCGGTGCAGTTGCACCTCGACCGTGGCGGTGGCCGGCTTGTGGTGCGCGGCCCGGGTGGCGGGGTCTTCCACCCCATGCATCACCGCGTTGCGCACCAGTTGCAACGCGATCTTGTGCAGCGACTCGTGATAGCGCGCCGGCAGGGCGGTCAGCGTGGCGATCGAAGCCGACAGCGCGGCGGGCTTGCCGGTTTCATGCGACATGCGTTCCACGAGCTGGGCCAGTTGCGTGTCGAAGGCTTGCGTGGTTTGTGGCCCCGCGTGGGCGCGGTCGCGCAGCACCGATCGCTTGAGCGCCTGCAACCGCGTCAGCAGTTCTTCCAGCGGCAGCGGCAAGGCCAGCAATGCGTCGCCCGACACGGCCGGTGATTCGCGCAAGCGCTGAAGCTGCGACTCGAATTCGTGCGCGGTGGCGGTCAGCAAATCGAGCGACAGCATCGAAGCGTCGCCCTTCACGGCGTGCACATGGCGGTACGCCGCGTCCACCATGCGGCGAAGGTATTTCGCGTCCGTGCTGGCGTCCACCTGGCGCAGCAGGTCGTTCACTTCCAGCAGGGCCGATTCCGATCGATCGACGAAACCGCGCAGCGCGCCCGGGTCGGTCTCGAAGGCGCGCACCAGCAGGTCGAACTCGCGTTGGGCGCGGCGCTGTTCGCCCTCCAGGCGTTGTTCAAGTTCGATGCGCGAGGTCACGTCTTGCAACGTCACCAGCAGGTGACGCACCTGCTGGCCGTCCATCACGCGGCTGAAGCGCAGCGACAAATAGCGCAGGTTGCGCTTGCCCAGCGCGTCCACCAAAGACAGCTCGACGTCGGTCAGCGGGTTGATGCTTTGCACCAGTTCTTCCCGCACATGTGGCGCGAACAGCAGCTCGACATACCCGCGTGCGTCGTCGAGTGTTTTCTCGGACACCAGTGGCGCCAGCACGGCCAGGAAGTCGTCGCCCGGCCGCACCGGCCGGCCAAGAATCTGGGTGACCGAATCAGACAGCTGCGTGCCCAGCTTCATCTCGGGCGTCAGCAGGAACAGGCCTTCGCGCACCACCGACAGAATCTCGCGCGTTTCTTCGGTGGCTTGCTCAACGGCGTCGTCTGACTGGCGCAGGCGGCGGATGAACTTGAACAGGATGAACATGAAGTTCAGCAGCGCCAGCACGATGCCGCCCGTCTGCACCATGCGCAGCAGCGAGGCGCGGTGCGAAGCGGCCACCTCCAGGTCGGTCGTCAGCTCGTTCATCAGCCCCAGCAGCACCAGGTTGTTGCGGCGGGCAAAGTCGGCGGCGGCTTTCACCTGGCTGGGCTGGGCCGAAGTGCCCGCCGCATTCAACGGCACCAGCAGGCTGCGCCAGGGGTTCCACAAGGCCGCGCCACGCGCCAGGATGTCGGCGCTCTTCGGGCCATCGGCCGCTTCAAGGCGCACCTGCTTGCCGTCGCCGCCGCTCACGGTGCCGCCCTGGCGAAATGCCTGGAAGGTTTCGTCGAACAGGCGCGACGACAGGCTCAACTCGTCAACCAGGGTCTGCGGCACCGGGCCTGTTGCGGCGGCCAGTTCAGTGGCGTAGAGCGTCTTCGACAAACGCTGGGTCAGCATGCGCTGGCGGCCCGACAGGTTGATCGACACCGCGTCTTCGGCGATGCGGAACGACACGTAGAAGTTCAGCACCAGCACGGCCAGGTCGAACAGCAGGAAGAACGCCACCGCAACCAGAATTTCCCGGTACTTGCCCAGCGTGAAGCCGAGCGTGGGGCGCCGCAGCGCGCAAGTGGGCGGGGCCAGGCGCGCAGCCCCCTGCGCGTCAAAGGCCAGACTGGCGGTGGACGAAGACATGGGTTCCCTCCCAACGAATGGGTATTCAGACGAGAAACGGCCGAGGCCAAGGCCTCGGCTTCCGCGGGGCCTCCCAACCCCCGTCTAAGGTCTAGGAGCCTGTCGGGCTTGGGGCGTCGAAGCGAAATTTGGGCTCAGCGAGGACAGTTTTTGCCGGCTTCTTGTCCCATAGCCGTAGCTATGGGACAAGAAGCCGGTGAAAAATGGACCGCTGCGGCCAAATTGCAGCCGACG
>JAYSYW010000127.1:0-11395 GCA_043727255.1 Rhizobacter sp.
GGGCGGGCCAGGCAATGTTGGCCGTCGTGGCGCCGCGGCGCAGTTCGATGCGGATGTCCGGCAGCACCGACACCGACGCCGCTGTCGGCTGCGGCGGGAGCTGCAGTGCGACGAAGGTGCTTGCCGTATCGGCGCGGGCCTGCGTTGCAGTCACCGCCTTCGCTTGGCGCTGAGTGCTGCGCCACTTGTGCACGAGGCCGGCGTTCAAGCCGTGCGACTGCGCCACTGCCGCGATCGACGCGCCGGGCTCTTCGCATTCAGTCAATACCTGCTCGCCAACTCCCGCTCGCTTGATTCGGCTGGCTGAGGTTTGTCACTAATCAGTGACGCCGATACAGTAACCCGCCCACAAGGCCGGGGCGAAACAGTAGAAAGATCACCGTCGGGTTTTACAGAGGTAGACGTTTCGGCCTATTGACGACGACACCTGGATCCCGAGCCTTGAGTTCTTTGCCTGGCAGATGCCGAGCATGATGGCGCCATGCCACCGTAGAGCCGCCCTCAAAACTTCTCTCGTATAAGTCACCTGACCCTCGGAACGCCTGCGCTCCACTTAAACAGGGCCAGACCCCTTCAACGCACGAGCACTGCACTGTCAGGAACGCGCCGAATGGCCTTGCGGCGCGAGTGCGAATGGGTCAACGAACTTCGGTCGATCTCACGTCCGCGAGCGAGGCTCTTAGACAAAAGGCCCGCGTCTGCGGGCCTTTTGTTGTGGCCGTCGTTCGGCCAGTGAAGCGAATGTTGCCTGGTTCAAGCGTGCTGTGCAGCACGCAGCTTCAATGCGAATTCCTGCAGCGCGGCGATGCCACTTTCCTCGGCTTTTTTGCACCAAGCCTGGAGGTCACAGACAAGCTGCTCGGCCGAAACATTGGTTCGCGTCCACAACTGGCGCAGCTCTTCTCGCATGGCAACCAGCTTCGCCAGCTTCGGACTGTGCTCGCAGGCACTGTCCACCCGGGCTTTGACGTGAGAGGGGATCTTGTCGCCGTCACGGTGCAACCAGCGGCGTGCCAGCCGCATGTCGGCCAGCTTGGCGCTGCTGAGGCCGCCTTCGGCCTTCAGGCGCTTGAACTCGGCCCGGCACGCATCGCGCAGGCCACCAGCGTATTTGGCCATCACTTCGTAGCGGTTGGCGATGATGGCTTCGAGGGTCTTGGAGTCGGCCACCGGCTTCACGCTGCCCAGTTTCAGCATCGGCGGCGTCTTGCGAACTTTGGCCAAGTTGAGCATTTCAAGGCCACGGATGTACGCCCAGCCAATGTCGAACTCGTACTTCTTGACGGAGAACTTGGCCGAGGTGGCGTAGGTGTGGTGGTTGTTGTGCAACTCTTCGCCACCGATCAGAACACCCCACGGGAAGACGTTCGTGCTGGCGTCCACGGCCTCGAAATTGCGATAGCCCCAGTAATGCCCGATGCCGTTGATGATGCCGGTGGCCATGATCGGAATCCATGCCATCTGGATCGCCCAGACGGTCAGGCCGATGGCGCCGAAGAGCATCAGGTTGATGATCAACATCAGCGCCACACCCTGCCAGGAGAAGCGGGTGTACAGATTGCGTTCGACCCAGTCATCAGGCGTGCCATGACCATACTTTTCCATGGTCTCCAGGTTCTTGGACTCGGCCCGGTACAACTCGGTGCCTCGCAGCAGCAGCGTTTTGATGCCACGCGTTTGCGGGCTGTGCGGGTCTTCTTCGGTTTCGCACTTGGCGTGATGCTTGCGGTGGATGGAAACGAATTCCTTGGTCACCATGCCAGTGGTGAGCCACAGCCAGAAGCGGAAGAAGTGCGACGGAATGGCGTGCAGGTCAAGCGCCCGGTGCGATTGCGACCGGTGCAGGAACACGGTCACAGAGACGATCGTGATGTGGGTGACCACCAAGGTGTACAGAAGCACTTGCCACCACGCCGTTTCAACCAGCCCATGGGCCAGCCAATTCACCAGGCCGCCCCAAACAGAGATCAATTCATTCATTCAATTTGCCTTTGAACCGTCAACTTTCCGACGGGTGGCGCATTCTAAGTGACCGCCTCCTCGCCGAATTTCGCAAAAACAGCAGCATTCCACCGCTTTCAAATCACATGTATGGCTGATTGCGACAAATCAAAGCCGTTCCCATGCCGCGGCAAAAAAACCGTCGGTGCCGTGGCGATGCGGCCAGAGGCGGAGAAAGTCACCGGAGACAAGCTCCGCGGCCTGGCTGACATGGGCTCGCTCCAAGAGTTCAGCCACGGGCAGCGGCTTGAATTCACCGCCATGGGCAGTGGTGAAGGCCAGTGCGATGTCTTCGTTTTCCGCGGTCAGCAGGCTACAGGTGGCGTAGACCAACCGACCGCCCGGCTTCAGCAAACGGGCCGCACTGGCCAGGATGTTGGTCTGCTTCTCGCGCAACTCGACCACCGATTCCGGCGACTGGCGCCATTTCAGGTCGGGGTTGCGGCGCAAGGTGCCCAGGCCCGAGCACGGTGCATCCACCAGCACCCGGTCAATCTTGCCGGCCAGGCGTTTGATGCGTTCGTCGCGCTCATGCGCAATCTGCACGGGGTAGACGTTCGACAGCCCGCTGCGCGCCAAGCGTGGTTTCAGCGCAGCCAGGCGGTGGCCCGAGGTGTCGAACGCATACAGCCGGCCGGTGTTGCGCATGGAAGCGCCAAGCGCCAGCGTCTTGCCGCCAGCGCCAGCACAAAAGTCGGCCACCATTTCTCCGCGCTTCGCATCGGTCAGCAGCGCAAGCAGTTGGCTGCCTTCGTCTTGCACCTCGATGTCGCCCGCCGTGAAGATGTCGAGCTTGTTGACGGCCGGTTTGCCTTCGAGGCGCAGGCCCCAGGGCGAATACGGCGTCGGCGTGGACACCAGGTGGGCGGCGGTCAAAGCCGCCTGCACTGTTTCGCGTTTGGCTTTGAAGGTGTTGACCCGCAGGTCGAGCGCTGCGCTTTTGTTCAAGCTGTCCACGAGCGGCCAGAACTGATCGCCCAGCTGGGCTTGCAGCAGCTCGCTCAGCCATTCCGGTAGGTTGTGGCGCAGTTTTTCAGGCAGGGCGTTGCGGTCCACCAACTGCACTTTCGCGTGCCATTCCTGTTCGACCGGCGACATGGCCGCGCGCAGAAAACCTTCGTTGCCCTGCCAGCCCAAGATGGCTAGCCGGCGCTCCATCTCACCTTTGCCCGACTGGGCCAGATGCTGAAACAGCAACCGATGCCGCAACACGTTGTAGGTGGTTTCGGCCAGGGTGTGGCGCTCGCGCTGGCCGAGCGCGCGTTGTTCTTTGAAAAAGCCGGAAACAACCACATCGGCGGGTGACTGGAATTGCATCACCCGATGCAGCAGTTCGGTCGAAAGTTCTAGGAGGGCGTTGGGATGCATCGGCGGATTATCCTTGGCCCGCATGAGCGACACCTCTTTGCCTCCCCTTCCCGTCACGCCACCCGGCCGCTACCTTCACCACAAGGGTGGCGAATACGAGGTGCTGGGCACTGCGCGCCACAGCGAAACATTCGAGGCCGTGGTGGTGTACCGGCCGCTCTACAACGACACCGGTTGGTGGGTGCGACCGCATGCCATGTTCTTCGGCACCATCACGCGCGACGGCGTGGAGCACCCGCGCTTTCAGCGCATCGACTCCCAAGGCTCTCAAACCAGTTGTGATTCACCCTTGAGCTGAGTCACCACACCGGCCGTCAGCTCCAGCGCGTCTTCCACCAGCCAGCGCACCGCGCGTGGGTACATCAGGTGCTCGCGTTCCAGCACACGGGCCGAAAGCTTGGCCTCGGTATCGCCGGGCAGCACCGGGACCATGGCCTGGGCAATGATTGGCCCGTGGTCGAGTTCGGCTGTCACGAAATGCACGGTGGCGCCGGCCAGCTTGCAACCCGCTTCGATCGCACGCCGGTGCGTGTGCAAGCCAGTGAAGGCCGGCAGCAGCGACGGGTGGACGTTGACCATGCGGCCCTCGAAACGCTTCACGAAAGCCGGCGTGAGGATGCGCATGAAGCCTGCCAGCACCACCACATCGGGCTGAAAGCCTTCGACCACACCGGCCAGTTCGGCATCGAAAGCATCGCGGTCGGGGAACGCCTTGTGATCGACCACGGCCGTGGCAATGCCGCGCTCACGGGCGTACTGCAAACCACCCGCGTCGGGCCGGTTGCTGACCACTGCGGCGATGCGCGCCGGCCAGCCTTCGGCCGTGCAAGCCTGCACGATGGCTTCCATGTTCGAGCCCCGGCCGGAAATCAATATCACGATATTTTTCATCGGGCGGCAGTGTAGATGGAGCCCCGCAGAGCAAAGCGACTGCGCCATCAAGCAACGCCAGCGGAGCCGGCTTTGCCGGTCCGCCAGGCCGCGCCCCTTGGGGGCTGAGCCCGGACACAAACAGTCCAGTGGACTGTTTGTGCCTGGCGAAGGGCTGGGCCATTGGACCAGCGCGGCCTGCAAGGCGGGAGCGAAGCGACTGGGGGGCCATTGCCTACAATCGCTTCCCCCCAGAGAGAGACACCATGACCGAACGCGTTCTGACCGGCATCACCACCACCGGAACCCCTCACCTGGGCAACTACGTCGGGGCGATTCGCCCGGCCATCAAGGCGAGCCAGGCGCCCGGCGTCGAGAGCTTTTTCTTCCTCGCCGACTACCACGCGCTCATCAAGTGCGACGACCCCGAGCGCATCGAGCGGTCGCGGCTCGAGATCGCCGCCACCTGGCTCGCCGCCGGGTTGGATGTGGACCGCGTCACCTTCTACCGGCAAAGCGACATTCCGCAAACCACCGAACTAACTTGGCTGCTGACCTGCGTGACGGCCAAGGGCCAGATGAACCGGGCGCACGCCTACAAGGCCGCGGCTGACGCCAACGAAGCGGCCGGCGAAGACACCGACGCCAACATCACGATGGGCCTCTTCAGCTACCCCATCCTGATGGCGGCTGACATCTTGCTGTTCAACGCGCACCGCGTGCCTGTCGGGCGCGACCAGGTGCAGCACATCGAGATGGCGCGTGACGTGGCCCAGCGCTTCAACCACATCTTCGGCAAAGGCCGCGAGCTGTTCGTGCTGCCACGCGCCGAGGTCGAAGAAGAAGTGGCCACGCTGCCCGGGCTTGACGGTCGCAAGATGTCGAAGAGCTACGACAACACCGTTCCGCTGTTCGAGGGCGGCCCGAAGGGCCTGAAAGACGCCGTGGCGCGCATCGTCACCGACTCGCGCCTGCCCGGTGAGCCGAAAGATCCCGACAGCTCATCGCTCGTCACCATCCACGACGCCTTCGCCACGCCTGAACAACGCGCGCAGATCCGCACCGACTTGCGCGCCGGCCTGGGCTGGGGCGACGCCAAGCAGCGTGTGGTCGAGCTGATCGAATCGCACATCGGCCCGATGCGGGCGCGTTATGAAGACCTGATCGCCCACCCCGAGCGTGTGGAAGAACAGTTGCAAGCCGGCGCACAAAAAGCCCGCGCGATTGCCGAGCCGCTGATGCGCGAAGTGCGCAACGCCGTCGGCCTGCGCAAGATGGTGGCCGCGCCACGCCCGAAGGAAGCGCAGGCCAGCGCCAAGCAAGCCCTGCCCGTCTTCAAGCAATACCGCGAGGCCGATGGCCGCTTTCACTTCAAGTTCACCGATGCCGACGGCACGCTGATGCTGCACGGCAACTTCGCCGAAGGCCGCGAGGCCGGCCAGTTGATCAAGCGCCTGAAGACCGAAGGCTTGGGCGCGCTGAACGGCACGCCGGTCGATGTGCAAGCACCGCTGCCCCGCATCGAAGCCGCGCTGGCGGCCCTGGCCGCGCAGGACGAATGACAGGACGAACGACAGGGCGCATGGCCGGCATCCACATCACCGACATCGAATCGGCCATCAACTGGTGGCGCGATCGTTCGCCCTCGCCGGACGGCATCACCGCCTGCAAGGAAGTGCTGGCGCTGGCCGAGGTGTACGCGCTGCTCGTCTACTACCACGAGCATGAGTGCGACGACATCAGCATGCCGGTCAAAGCGCGTGACGCCTGGTTGGCCTGGTATGCCAGCACCCCTGACGCGCCCTGCATCGCCATCTGCTCCACCAGCCAGGGCGACGACGTCTGCAAAGGCTGCGGCCGCACCTTTGACGAGGTGCAGCACTGGCCCTCGCTCGGCCCGGCCGAAAAGCGCAACACATGGCGCCGCATCACGATGGAAGGCACCGCCTGGCGCTTCAACCGTTACGCGGAAAGAGCCCAGGAAGACGCCCGCGTTGCACCGCCACACGCAGCGCCAGATGCACCACCAAAAACATCGCCAAATTCACCCGGAGACGCGAAAGCGTGACCGCCCCAGGCCTGCTGCACGACGCGCGCCGCATCGCGCTGCTGGCCTGGCCGGTGTTCATCGGGCAAGTGGCCGTGCTGGCCTTCGGCACGGTCGACACGATGATGGTGGCGCGCCACAGCGCCCTTGACCTGGCGGCGTTTGCCATCGGTGCCGCCGTCTACATCACCGTCTTCATTGGCCTGATGGGCGTGGTGTTGTCGATAGGCCCGATCGCCGGCCAGTTGTTCGGCGCCGGCAAGCTGAAAGACGCCGGCCGGCAACTGCACCAGGCCGTGTGGTTGGCGCTGGGCCTGTCGGCTCTTGGCTGTGCGTTGCTGCTGTGGCCACAGCCCTTTCTCGACCTCGCACGCCCACCGCCCGAGGTGACGGTGAAGATCCGTGCTTACCTCGGCTGGTTGGCGCTGGCCCTGCCTGCGGCGCTGCTGTTCACCGCCTTCCGGGGCTTCAACACCGCCGTGTCGCGGCCCAAGATCGTGATGGCATTGCAGCTCGGCGCGCTGCTGCTGAAAGTGCCCTTGAGCGCCCTGTTCGTGTTCGGGCTCAACGCCGGCCCCGTGAACTTCAACGCCATGGGCGCCCCGGGTTGCGGGCTCGCCACGGCCATCGTCATGTGGCTGCAACTGTTCGCCGCCTGGGTGGTGCTGCGGCGTGACCCGTTCTATGCGCCCTTCGGCGTGCAAGTCACCCGGCTCGAACGGCCCCGGCCCGAGAGCCTGAAGAAGCTGATGCGCCTGGGGCTGCCCATGGGCTTGTCGATCATGGTCGAGGTGACAGGGTTCACCTTCATGGCCTTCTTCATTTCGCGCATTGGCACCACGGCGGTGGCCGGGCACCAGCTCGCGGCCAACCTCGTGTCGCTGCTCTACATGATGCCGATGGCGTGGGCCAACGCCACCGCCACGCTGGTGGCGCAGCGTGTGGGCGGTGGTGACGCGAACGACGCGCGCCGGCTCGGCTGGCACGGCCTGCAGACCGGCATGGCGATGGCTGCGGCGCTCGGGCTGGCGGTGTACGCCGGCCGTGAAACCATTCTTCGCGCCTACACCGCCGACGCCACGGTCATCGCCGCCGCCCTGCCTTTGCTGGCCTGGGTGGCGCTGTTCCACCTGGGCGACGCCACGCAATCGGTGGTCGGCTTCGTGATGCGTGCGTACCACGTGGCCACCGCGCCGCTGGTCATCTACGCGGTGGCGATCTGGGGCGTGGGCCTGGGTGGCGGCTACGTGGTCGCCTTCAACCTCACGGGCTGGACGCCCCCGGCGCTGCGCGGCGCCCCTGGCTTCTGGGCAGCGGCCACCGTGGGTGTGGTGGTGGCAGCCTGCGGGCTGGTGGCGCTGATGGCCTGGGTGCTGCGCGCCCGCTTGCAGGAAGCGTCGCGCTTGGATGCGCACGACGATTCAAACAACAACACAGAAGAAAGCGCAAAGGACAGCGCCAAGCCTACGCCAACGGTTTGACCGGCAGCACCAGCTCGAAGCAGCTGCCACCGCCTTCGCGCGGTTGGCAGCGCACGCTGCCGCTGTGCCGTTCGGCGATCTGCTTGACGAGGCTCAGCCCCAGCCCCACGCCGCCGGCCTGTTCGGCATGGCCGGGCAGGCGGTAGAAGGGCTCGAAGATGCGTTCGCGCTGGTTCTCGGGCACGCCTGGGCCCCGGTCGCACACCTGCACGCCGGCCTGCCCCGCCATCACGCTGACCACCACCGACACCTCGTTGCCGCCGTAGCGGCGGGCGTTTTCAAGCAGGTTGCGCAGGGCGCGGCGCAACAGGCGTTCAGACCCGATCACCGTGGCCGGCACGCCCTGCACTTGCGCATCGACGCGTGCGGCCTCTTCGGCCGCCAGCCCCAGCAGGTCCACCGGCTCGCGCTCGGTGCCGTCGCGGTTGGCGTCGAGCCGACTGGCCAGCAGCACCTCTTCCACCAGCGCATCGAGCTCGGCCACGTTGGTGTCGATCTCGCGCTGCAGGCGCACGCGTTGTTCGGGCGAAGCGGTGTCGTCGAGCATCGACGCAGCCATCTTCATGCGCGCCAGCGGCGAGCGCAGTTCATGGCTGGCGTTGGCCAGCAGCGACTGGTGTGAACGCACCAGGTGCTCGATGCGTTCGGCCGCGAGGTTGAAGCTGGTGGCCAGCGCCGCCAGTTCGTCGCGGCCCGACACCTCGACGCGGTGGCTCAACTGGCCAGCACCGAACTGTTCGACCCCGCGCTTGAGCGCATCGAGCCGGCGCGTGAGCCGGCGCACCACCGGCCAGGCGCCCACCGCCACGGCAACGAACAACAGCACCAGCACCACCGCCAGGCCGACGCCTTTTTGCCACGGCGCCGGGATGAACGGGAATTCGGGCTGGGGCGCCACGCCCCCCATCCGGCGCGAGCCCGACCCTTGTGCACGCAGCATGCCGGGCCGCGTGACCCACAGCGTGCGGCCATCGTCGAGCGGCACCGCCACGCCAGGCGTGCCGCCTTCGCGCTGGCGGCGCACGAACGAGTCGGACTCGGCAATGCGCCGGCCTCCACGGTCATCGAGCGCCAGCGGCAGGCGCAGCCGATCGGACCAGTCGCGCAGGGCCGCCGCCTGTTCATCGGTGGGCGCGGTGGCGGGCGGCATCGAGCCCTGGATCAGGTCGCCCCAGGCGGCCATGCGGTCCGACGCCATCGACTGCACGTTGCTGCGCTCACGCTCCAGCGTGCGCTGGAACAGCCAGCCCGACGCGAAGGCGAACAGCAACAGCACCGCCACCAGCGTGAGGTAGATGCGCAGGGTGAGGGTTCTCATGGCAACAGCCCCTTCGACCCCGGGGCTTCGGCAGGCTCAGCCCCTCGTTCAGAGCAACCGGTGACGGTGGCGGCTGCAGTGATGACAGAGACCGATGCGGTGTGCCGCCGCGGGCCGCGGCCGTGACACAAAGACCCAGCGACGCTCATTCCGCCGGCCCCGCGTCTTGCTTCTTCGCAAACACATAGCCCGCGCCGCGCACCGTGAGCACGCGGCGTGGGTTTTTGGCGTCGTCTTCGATCACCGACCGGATGCGTGAGATGTGCACGTCGATCGAGCGGTCGAAGGCGTCCACCGGGTGGCCTTTGAGCACATCCATGATCTGGTCGCGCGACAGCACCCGGCCAGGGCTTTGGGCCAGCACCACCAGCAGGTCGAACTGGTGGCTGGTGAGGTCGCACACCTGGCCGGCGAGCCGGGCCACGCGCTCGCCGAGGTCGATTTCAAGCCGGCCGAAGCGCAGCACCTCGTCGCTGCCCGACTGCGGCGCGGCGCGGCGCAGCAAGGCCTTCACCCGCGCCAGCAACTCGCGCGGCTCGAAGGGCTTGGGCAGGTAGTCGTCGGCGCCCAATTCCAGGCCAAGGATGCGGTCCATGGGCTCGCCGCGCGCCGTCAACATCAGCAGCGGCAGGTGGCGGGTGCGGGGGGTGGCGCGCAACTCACGGCACAGGTCGAGGCCGTCACCGTCGGGCAGCATCAGGTCGAGCAGCAGGGCATCGAAGTTGTCGGCGGCCAGGCATTCACGGCCAGCGGCCAGCGAGGCCGCCACCTGCACCTCGAAGCCGGCACCGCGCAGGTAGTCGCCCACCATCGCCGAGAGGCGGGCATCGTCATCGATCAACAGGAGTTGGGCGGTCATGGCAGTCCGTGGCGTTCGTGAAGGAAGTCGGCAAAAAATGAATTGCAAGCGGTGGAATGCAAATGGCAAAAAGCCCGTGGGCGTGCCACGGGCCGGATCAGACCATACGCCGCCATCACAAGCTCAGGCGGCGACGGCCTGACCCGCCGGTTACTGCGTGCGCGGTGCGCTGGCGGCCGGGCCCGGGCCGTGGCCATGGCGGTGGCCGCGCTCGCCACGCTCGCCACGTTCACCGCGCTTCTTCAACTTCTCGGCCAGTTGCACACGCTGCTCGGGCGTCAACACACGGCTGATTTCCACCAGCGCCTGTGAGATGCGGCGGCTGCCCTGCTCATGCTGAGCCAGCATCTGCTGGCGCGTCGCTTCCACCGCGTTGGCGTCCACCGTGGGGGCGGTGAAGAGTTGCGCCGCCTGCTCGCGCAGCTTGCGGCCCGCCTCGTGTTGCGGCTTCAGGTCGATGGCGGCGGCACGCACGATCTGCTTGATCTGCGTTTTTTGCGCCTCGGTGGCGTTCACGCTGGCCAGCATGCGGTCAACACCCCGGTCGAACCGGGCCGGGTTGCCGGCGAACATCATTTCAGGGCCACCAGAGCCATGCGCACCGTGACCACCCACACCACCCGCAAAGGCGGTGGCGCCCAGCCCCACGCCCACGGCCAGCAGCACGCCACCCAGAACACGTTTGAAACCACGGGCCCGGCCAGTGCCCAGGGTGCTGTCAGTGCTTGATTCGCTCATCTTCGTCTCCTTGCAACAGGGCCGATTGCCCATGAAAGCAATCGTCGTTGCCGGGCGTGAAGGTGGCTTGGCTGGGGGGTAAAGATGTGTGAACACCCACAAACTGAACCGCGGTTTGAAACAGGTCAAGGTTTGGCGGGCGCGGACGATAACTCGATCAAGTGTTGCCGCCCGAAGGAGGCGCCGCCCCCATCGCTGAGGCCCCATGCTTACCAAGACCCGCCGCTTCTCGCACTTGCTTGCTTCGCTTGAAGGACCACGCGGCCAGACGGTCGGGCAGCTCGACGGGTTGCGCCTGTCGAGTCACTTTCAACCCATCTACAGCCTGTCGCATGGGCGTGTGGTGGGGCATGAAGCGCTGCTGCGCGCACACGACGCGAACAACCAGCCGGTGTCGCCGCTGCAGGTGTTTGGCGCCTGCACGTCGCTGCGCGAACTGGCTTGGTGCGACAGCCTGAGCCGGCTGCTGCACCTGAGCAACTTCACCGTGCGCGAACCGAATGCGCAGTGGCTGTTTCTCAACGTGCACCCGCAGGTGCACCAGCTCTTGTCGGCCCGCAACGACGGCGGCGCCTACCTGCGCGAAGTGCTGGGCCACTACGGCATGCGGGGCGACCAGGTGGTGCTCGAAGTGGTGGAAAGCGAAATGACCGACTTGGCGGCCTTCGAGGCTTCAATGCGGATCGCACGCGACCACGGCTGCCTGATCGCCA
>JAYSYW010000128.1:0-11384 GCA_043727255.1 Rhizobacter sp.
GTTCGGGCTGAGCCTGTCGAAGCCAGCGCAGTACTGGGCGCACCCTTCGACAGGCTCAGGGCGAACGGAGGCTGGCTGAGGTATGTCGCTAATCAGGAAATCCTTTGGCATCCTTGGCTGTTTTCCTTTGCGCCTTTGCGTTTGATGACCGGTACCAAGGGCCTTCCTGGCCCAAGGCACGGTTAGTCATCCAACCCCAGCTCCTGGATCTTGCGGGTGATGGTGTTGCGGCCAATGCCCAGCTTCTGAGCCGCCTCGATGCGGCGGCCCCGCGTGATTTCGAGTGCGGTGTGAATCAATTGCGCCTCGAACTTGCGGGTCAACGTGTCCCACACCTCGGGCGTACCGGCCTGCAGCATGCTGCGCGACTCACGCTCCAGATCGACCAGCCAGCTCGTGGGCAAGGTCGCCACGGCTTCAGCCATTGGGGCTGCGGCCAAGGGCACGACGGGTGCAGATGACGACCACGCCGAAACCGCAGGTGCGGCAGGCACGTAGTCACTGCTGTCCACCGAAGGCGCACTGGCCACGGGGCGGGCGGCGGGCGCCGCCGTTTCGTCCAGCAATTCAGGCGGCAGGTCTTTGGCTTCGATGACCTGGGCTGGCGCCATGACGGTCAACCAGTGGCAGATGTTTTCGAGCTGCCGCACGTTGCCGGGGAAGTCGAAATGCATCAGCCGGTTGATGGCCGCGTCGGTGATGCGCTTGGCATCGACGCCCAGTTCCTTGGCGCTTTTTTGCAGGAAGAACTTGGCCAGCGAAGGCACGTCTTCACGGCGTTCGCGCAGCGCCGGCAGGCGCAGGCGGATGACGTTCAGGCGGTGGAACAAGTCTTCACGAAACACACCCTGCTTGACGCGCTCTTCCAGGTTCTGGTGGGTGGCTGCGATCACCCGCACATTGCTGCGCAAGGGGTTGTGGCCGCCAACGCGGTAGAACTGGCCGTCGCTCAGCACACGCAGCAAGCGGGTCTGCAAGTCGAACGGCATGTCGCCGATTTCATCGAGAAACAGCGTGCCGCCATCGGCCTGCTCAAAGCGGCCCCGGCGTGTGGTTTGCGCGCCAGTGAAAGCCCCACGCTCATGGCCGAAGAGTTCGGATTCGAGCAGGTCTTTCGGAATGGCCGCCGTGTTGATGGCAACAAACGGACCGGTGGCGCGCATGCTGTGCTTGTGCAACGCGTGGGCCACCAGTTCTTTGCCCGAACCCGATTCACCCGTGATGAGCACGGTGACGATGCTCTGGCTGAGGCGACCGATGGCGCGAAACACGTCTTGCATCGCCGGCGCCTGGCCCAGCATTTCGGGCATCTGCGACGAGGAGGTGTCGCGCACCTCTTCGCGCATGCTTTCTTCGACGGCGCGGCGGATGAGTTCCACCGCCTTGGGCACGTCGAAGGGCTTGGGCAGGTACTCAAAGGCGCCGCCCTGGAAGGCGCTCACGGCGCTGTCGAGGTCAGAGTAGGCCGTCATGATGATGACGGGCAAGCCGGGGTGGCGTTCCTTCACCTTGGTCAGCAGCTCGATGCCCGAGCCGCCCGGCATTCGAATGTCGGACACCAGCACCTGCGGTGCTTCGTCGTCGAGTGCGGCCAGCACGTCGCGGGTGTTGGTAAAGCTCCGAACGGCGAGGTCTTCGCGCGCCAGTGCCTTTTCAAGCACAAATCGGATGGATTGGTCGTCGTCAACGATCCAGATGGGTTTCATGCCCTGCCCGTGGTTTTGAACCCGCTGACGAGCGATGTGCTCAGGGCAGCGGGATCACGATCTTGAAAAGAGTTTTCCCCGGAACGCTTTCGCATTCGATCATGCCCTGGTGTTGTTGCACGAACGTCTGCGCCAGCGTGAGCCCCAAACCCGACCCGCCATCGCGCCCCGAAACCAAGGGGTAAAAAATGCGATCTCGAATCGACTCGGGAACTCCCGGGCCGTTGTCTTCGATATGCAAATCCAGTGCCAGTCGATAACGCTGCTTGCCCAAGGTGACCTGGCGGGCGATCCGGGTGCGCAAAGTGATGCAGCCGTCGCCCTGCAGAATGCGCTCACTGAGCGCCTGCGCCGCGTTGTGTGCGATGTTGAGAACGGCCTGGATGAGCTGTTCGCGGTCGCCACGAAAGTCGGGGATCGAGATGTCGTAGTCGCGCTGGACTTCCAGCCCCTTCGGGAATTCGGCCAGGATGAGCGAGCGGACCCGTTCGCACACCTCGTGGATGTTGACGTCGCTCACCACGTGCGGCTTGCGGTGCGGCGCCAACAGCCGGTCCACCAGCGCCTGCAGGCGGTCGGCCTCTTTGATGATGACCTGGGTGTATTCGGTCAGCGCACGCGACTCGACTTCCATCTCCAGCAATTGCGCCGCGCCGCGAATGCCGCCGAGCGGGTTTTTGATCTCGTGCGCCAGGTTGCGGATGAGTTCTTTGTTGGCTTGGGCCTGGCCGAGCGCACGCTCTTCGCGGTCTTGCCGCGTTTGCTGCTCGATCTCGACCAGTTCCACCACCACCTGATCGCTGCGGTCCATCTGGTTGACGATCACATGCACCGGCAGCGCGTCGCTGTGAACACTCAACGGCCGGCGCAGCAGCGCTTCGAAGCGGCTGGTGGCGAAATCGTTGCGGGCCACGGCGTTGACGATGTCACGCACCGACTGCGCATCGACGAACCACTCAAACAGTGAACCGCGCAGCACGCTGCGGCGCGACAGGCCCAGCACGTTCTCGAACGAGGCGTTGGCAAACAGGCATCGGCCATCTTCGCTGCGCACCACCGCCACCATGGTGGCGAGGTGGTCGAACGCATCGTAAGGAGCCAGGCCCGACGGCTGCGCAGCGGAGGGGCGGGCCGGGCTCACCGCAGCTTGCCGATCTCGCGCCGGATCGAGGCCACATCGCTTTCCTTGCGAGCGATGCTGGCTTTCAATTCGGCCACACGATCAAGGTACTTCTGGTAGTTGCGCTCGTCACCCCGGCGCTCGGGTTCGCCTTTGTTGAATTCCTTCTGCAGCTCGACCAGGCGCGCTTCCTCCTTGGTCAGTTCCGCTTCGAGGATGCGGCGTGCGTCGGTGTCGCGGGCGCGCTGCTCGTTCGGGTCCACCCGGGCTTCGGGTGACCGGCTGGCGCTTGGGCTGGCCGGGGCGGCACCTGCGGCGGCGCGCGCGCGCGGTGCCTGAATGATGGTGATCGGCGCGCCTTCCAGCGTGCGGCAACCTTTGTCGATGGCCTCCTTGGCGGACAAGGCATCGGTGTAGAGAACCGGGTTGCCAGGGCATCGGTACACCGGCTTGGCGGCGTCCCCCTGGGCCCAAACAGAGCCGGCCATCGAGAACAAGGCCGTCAGCGAGCAGGTCAATCGCGCAAGAATCATTCACTCACCTTTTGCCATGCCCCGCCTGCGCAGATGCAACGGGCGACATGGCCGTGCTGTCGATGCCATTGTGGCGGATTGCCTCGCTGGCCCGGTTCGGACTCCAAAAGGGTGCATTGCGTTCCACCCCGGCACCCACGACCGGCCGGCACCATGAAAAAAGGGACGGTTGAACCGTCCCTTTGTCACAGGTGGAGCGCACGCGCCCCACCACGACGGCCGCTCGTCAGAGCGTGTAGTACATGTCGAACTCGACCGGGTGGGTCGCCATGCGCATGCGCGTCACTTCTTGCATCTTCAGGTCGATGTAAGCATCGATGTAGGCATCGGTGAACACGCCACCCTTGGTCAGGAACGCGCGGTCGTTGTCGAGGCACTCAAGCGCTTGGTCGAGGCTGTGGCAAACGGTCGGGATCTTCGCGTCTTCTTCTGGCGGCAGGTGGTACAGATCCTTCGTGGCGGCTTCGCCCGGGTGGATCTTGTTTTCGACGCCGTCGAGGCCAGCCATCAGCAGCGCGGCAAAACCCAGGTACGGGTTCATCAGCGGATCGGGGAAGCGCGCTTCGACGCGGCGGCCCTTCGGGTTGGCCACGTGCGGAATGCGGATCGAAGCCGAGCGGTTCTTGCTGGAATAGGCCAGCTTCACCGGGGCTTCGAAGCCCGGCACCAGGCGCTTGTAGCTGTTGGTGCCTGGGTTGGTGATGGCATTCAGCGCGCGAGCGTGCTTGATGATGCCGCCGATGTAGAACAGCGCGAACTCGCTCAGGCCAGCGTAGCCGTCGCCTGCGAACAGGTTCTTGCCGTCTTTCCAGACCGACTGGTGCACGTGCATGCCCGAGCCGTTGTCGCCGACGATCGGCTTCGGCATGAACGTTGCCGTCTTGCCGTAGGCGTGGGCCACGTTGTGGATCACGTACTTCTGGAGTTGCACCCAGTCGGCGCGCTGCAGCAGCGTGCTGAACTTGGTGCCGATTTCCATCTGGCCGGCGTTGGCCACTTCGTGGTGATGCACTTCAACCGGGATGCCCAGCGATTCGAGAATCAGGCACATCTCGGAGCGCAGGTCCTGGCCGCTGTCGACCGGGGGAACAGGGAAGTAGCCACCCTTGACGGAAGGACGGAAGCCGGTGTTGCCGTGCTCGTATTCCTTGCCCGTGTTCCAGGCGGCTTCTTCGGCTTCGATCTTCGAGAAGCAGCCAGACATGTCGATGTTCCAGCGCACGCTGTCGAACACGAAGAATTCGGGTTCCGGGCCGAAGTAGGCGGTGTCGCCCAGGCCGGTTGACTTCATGTACGCCTCGGCGCGCTTGGCCAACGAACGCGGGTCGCGCTCGTAGGGCTTGCCGTCGCTGGGCTCGACCACGTCGCAGGTCAGGATCAGCGTCGGCTCTTCAAAGAACGGGTCGATGTTGGCGGTGTTCGGGTCGGGCATGAGCTGCATGTCCGAGGCTTCGATGCCCTTCCAACCGGCGATCGAGGAACCGTCGAAGGCGTGGCCCGAGGTGAACTTGTCTTCGTCGAAGTGAGAAACAGGCACGGAAACGTGCTGTTCTTTGCCGCGGGTGTCGGTGAAACGGAAGTCAACGAACTTGACCTCGTTTTCCTTCACCATCTTCATCACGTCGGCAACAGTCTTGGCCATCAGGGAACTCCTAGCGGGGATGCTTGTGAATTGGTTAGGGTATTGGCTGGCATCGTGGGCCAGGAGGCCTCAAAAATGCGCACAGGAATGTAGCAGAAAGCATGCCCAGTCTGACTCGACAAAAGGGGCTTGATCGAAGCAGTCGTGGCGCAGTTCTTCACCGTTCAGCGCTGTTGAAAAGAGGGTTGGGCCACGCGCTTGTCATGCACCAATTTGCAGCCAACGAGCGCACCCAAATGGTTCGGTTTGTGGGCGCTCAGCGCACCAGCTCAGGGCCAAGCTCTGCACCGTGCGATTTCAAGCCGTCCAGCAAGGCTGCGTAGGCCAAGGGCACGTGCTGCGGCTCGCCTTTGACACCCAGCTCGATGTGCCGCCCCCATTGCGGGTGGTCCACGCTGGGCAGACTGAACACCCGAATGCCGGCGAATTCGGCTTCGATGGCCTCCATGAGCGGCGTGAGGGTGGCTTCCATCGCGCCGAACACGATGACCGACTGCTCGCGCTGTACATGGCTCGCGTGCAGGTGGGCGAAGTGGGTGTCGAGCACGCCTTCGATCATCGGCCAGGCCATGACCGGAAACCCCGGAACGAAAAACACCCCGCCTTCGCCGCGCCGAATGGCAAAGCCCGGGATGCGGTTGTACGGGTTGGGGATGATCTCGGCGCCTTCTGGGAACACGCCCATGTTCAGGCGCTGAGTGTTGTCCGCGTGATCGGGGTCGAAGGCGAGGCCGCGCTCCGCCGCGTACTCGCTCATGCGGCTCAAGATCAGTTCGTGCGCCTGCGGGTGCAGCACCAGCGGCCGCTCCAGGGCAGCGGCGGCGCATTGCCGGGTGTGGTCGTCGGGGGTGGCGCCGATGCCGCCGCACGAAAAAACGAGGTCGCCGCTGGCGAAGGCGTCGCGCAGGCTGGCGGTGATGAGTTCGCGCTCGTCACCCAGAAAGCGCGCCCAGCTCAGCGCGAGGCCACGTTGGGCCAGCAGGGCGATGACCTTGGATAGGTGTTTGTCTTCGCGCTTGCCGGACAGGATTTCGTCGCCAATGATGATCAGGCCGATGTTCATGAAAGCCTCAAGGCGGGGGCAGTGGGGGAAGGTTGCCGAAGGCCAGGGCCGTCGGCTCGGGGTCTGGCTTCATGCGGGCGACGGAAGGCTCAAGCGGCAGGGGATCAACGATCACCACTTCGCGCTCGCGCCGCAACGCGGCCAGGGCGGCGAGCGCGTAGTGCGCGAACCACAGGCCGGAAAACGCGAACACCAGCGTGTAGATCCAGATGGCGATAGGCACGAGCACCGGCGCAAACACCAGCGAGACCGCCGCCGAGGCCCACACGATCGACGGCGCCGTGCCGAGGTAGCCGGTCAGCACGCCGATGCCCAGCAGCACCGGGCGGTGTCGCCGCATCAGTTCACGCCGTTCTTCCTTGCTGGCGTGTTCGCTCAGCACGTCGTAGCTCATCACCCGGTAGGTCAGCCAGCCCCAGATCAGTGGCGGCACGATCAGCACCAAGGGAGGAATGAACCACAGCGGAATGCTGATCGCCAACGCGATCAGTGCCAGCAGCGAGGTCGCCAGGCCCAGCACCGCGCCGCCAAGGAACGACCCGCCCCGGCGCTTTTCAAGCGTGGGGAAGCGGCGCTTGGACACCAGGTTCAGCATCCACGGCGTCATCAGCGCAGCCACCGAAAGCAGCGAGGCCACCACCAGCACCGGCGTGGCCAGGAACACCACCACCAGCGGCCCGAGCAGGCTTCGCAGCGAGCCGGCGCCGATGCTGTCGAGCCACAGGAACAGAGGCGCCAGCAACTCCCACGACTCAGCCCCGTGGCGCACCGCATCGACCGCAGCTTCCCAGTAGAAGTAACCCAGCGCGAAGGCCAACACGCCGATCAGCGCCAGCGGCGCGAGCGACAGCACGATCACCCGGGGGTGCAGGCAATACGCGGCCGCGCGCCAGAACGCGTCGAAAAGAGCTTTCATGCGGACGGCTTATTCGTCGTCGCCACCAAGAAGGCCACCCAGCAGCCCCGCCGCGCCAAAGCCGCCGAGCACCGAACCTTCTTCACGGCTGCCGCCGCGCTGCGGCGCCGCAGCGAACACGCGCGAGGCCAGGCGCGAGAACGGCAGGCTTTGCAGCCACACCGTGCCAGGGCCGGTGACCTTGGCGAAGAACAGGCCCTCGCCGCCGAACAGCGCCGTCTTGACCTTGCCGACGTACTGGATCTCGAAGTTGATGCTCGGGGTGTAGGCCACCACGCAGCCGGTGTCGATGAAGAGCGTCTGGCCGGGCTGCAGGTCACGCTTGACCACCGTGCCGCCGGCATGCACAAACGCCAGGCCGTCGCCTTCGAGCTTTTGCATGATGAAGCCTTCGCCGCCGAAGAAGCCGACCGACAACTTCTGCTGCAACGCGATGCCGAGCGACACGCCCTTGGCGGCGCACAGGAACGAATCCTTCTGGCAGATCAGCATGCCACCGAGCTGCTTCAAATCCATCGGCAGGATCTTGCCGGGGTAAGGCGCCGCGAAGGCCACGCGCAGCTTGGTGGTGCCCTGGTTGGTGTAAACGGTGGTGAACAACGACTCGCCCGTGACGAGCCGCTTGCCCGCGCCCAGCAGCTTGCCGAACAGGCCGCTCTGGTTCTTGGAGCCATCGCCGAACACGGTGTCCATGCTGATGCCGGCGTCCATGTACATCAGGCTGCCGGCTTCGCCAACGGCCGCTTCGCCCGGGTCAAGCTCGACCTCGACGAATTGCATCTCAGAACCCTTGATCTCGAAATCAACCACATCCATTGCCACGCTGAAATCTCCTGGTTGCACACACGTCGGCGAATTCTGACATCGGGCCGAGCGGCAGGTAAAACGGCTTGAACGAGGCACGAGTAGCCCTAGACTGCTCAACTTTTCAAGCTTCCTTCACCTATTCCCGCTCGATGCAACACCTGCTGAACCTGCTTGCCGCCATTGCCCTGCTGGTCTGGGGAACCCACATCGTGCGAACCGGCGTCTTGCGAGTTTTCGGTGAGAACCTGCGCAAGGTTTTGTCGCGCAGCTTCAGCAACCGGTTGTCGGCCATGCTGGCCGGCTTGGGCGTGACGAGCGTGGTGCAGTCGAGCACCGCCACCTGCCTCATCGTCGCCTCGTTCGTCGGCAAGGGACTGGTGACCACCGGGGCCGCGCTGGCCGTGATGTTGGGCGCCGACATGGGCACCAGCCTGATGGCGGTGGTGTTGTCCTTCGACCTGTCGTGGCTGTCGCCACTGTTGATCTTCGTGGGCGTGGTGATGTTCATCTCGCGCCAGAACACGCAGGCTGGGCGCATTGGCCGCGTGCTGATCGGGTTGGGGCTGATCACCTTGGCGCTGCAACTCATCGTCGGCGCCACCCGGCCGCTGACGCAATCTGGCGCCGTGCGGGCCTTGTTGGTGGCGCTGCCGAACGAAGTGCTGCTCGACATTCTGGTTGGCGCCGCACTCACGGTCATGTCGTATTCGAGCCTGGCCATCGTGCTGCTGACCGCCACTTTGGCTGCTTCGGGCCTGCTGCCGATCGGCGTGGCGCTTGGCCTCGTGCTGGGTGCCAACGTCGGCAGCGGCGTGCTCGGCATGATCGCCACCTCGGGCTCGGCGCCGCAGGTGCGGCGCCTGCCGCTGGGCAACCTGCTGTTCAAGTGCGCTGGCGCCGTGCTGGCCATGCCCCTGCTGCCGCATGCCCTTGCGCTGCTGCAGGCCTACGTGCCCGCAATCGATCAACAGGTGGTGTTGTTCCATCTGGGCTTCAATGTGCTGATGGCGATGACATTCATCGCCACCACAGGCTGGCTCGGCGCGCGGCTCGACCGCTGGCTGACCGACAACGCCGCCAGCAGTGGGACCGCCCGGCCGCGGCACCTCGACCCCGTGGCACTGGCCACACCCTCACTCGCCATCAGCTGCGCGGCGCGCGAAGCCTTGCACCAGGCCGACGTGGTGGAAACCATGCTGCGCGGCATCCTGCCCGTGATCCGCAACAACGACCTCGACCTGGCCGGCCAGTTGCGCAAGATGGATGACACGGTGGACGAGCTGTACTCGGCCATCAAGTTCTACCTGACGCAGATCTCGCACGAAGCGCTGTCTGAGCGCGAGAGCCGCCGCTGGACCGACATCGTCTCGTTCACCATCAACATGGAACAAGTCGGCGACATCATCGAGCGCGTGCTGCAAGACGTGGAAGACAAGAAGGTGCGCAAGAACCGCAGCTTCTCTGACGCCGGCATGGCCGAGATCGTGTACCTGCACGACCGCCTGCTGGCCAACTTGCGCCTGGCGATGAGCGTGTTTCTTGAAGGCCACGTGCACGATGCGAAGAAGCTGCTCGAAGAGAAGGCGCGCTTCCGTGACCTGGAACATGAGTTCGCCGCCAATCACATTGCGCGACTGCAAGGCAACACCGCGCAGAGCATCGAAACCAGCTCGCTGCACATCGACTTGATCAGCGACCTGAAGCGCATCAACTCGCACATCTGCTCCATCGCCTACCCGATCCTCGAATCGGCCGGAGCCCTGTCGAAGACACGCATCCGCCACTCGCAACTGGCCGAATTGCCGGCCGAAGCCCCACCGCGCTGACACGCCCGGCGGCGCCGGTTCCACACGGTCGCCTCCGCTTGCAACCACCTTCATCGCACCCACACGACCATGGTTTCAACGCCCCGGCAAACCGCCCTCGCCTGCTTCGCCATCGCCAGCCTTTTGATGGCGGGTTGCGGAGGCGGCGGCGACAACAACGCGGGCACGAGCCCGTTCCCCACCAGCGGCAACGGTGGGAACACCGCGCCGCGGCCCATCATCCCGGCGCCAGCACCCGCGCCCAGCACCGCCACGCTCGCCCCGTCAGCCCAATTGGCGCAGCAATGCGCGCCCGACAACACCCTGGCCTCACCGGCCCTGCGCAACGGCAGCCTCTCGATCGAAAAGCAGTGGCTGCGCTCGTACTTCGACGAGGCCTACCTCTGGAACAACGAAGTGCCGGTGGTCGATGCGAACCTGCCGCTCTTCAACCGGCCCGGCATCCAAGAATCGCTCGACAACTACTTCGAGGCCTTGAAGACGCCGGCGCTCACGGCCAACGGCACCCGCAAAGACAAGTTCAGTTTCACCTACCCCACCGCCGAGTGGAACCAGCTGTCTCAGTCGGGCGTGCAGGCGGGCTTTGGCATCGAATGGCTGGTGGTGTCGTCCACACCGCCGCGCCTGGTGCGCATCGCCTACATCGAGCCGGGCTCGCCCGCCGCCACGGTGGGCCTGCGGCGCGGTGACACGCTGATGTCGGTGAACGGCGTTTCGGTCAACGACACCACCCAGGCCGGCATCGACGCGCTGGACGCAGCCCTGGCGCCCAGCGGCACCGGCACGGCGGTGAGCTTCGTCTTCAGCCGCGCCGGCAGCAACCAGCCAGAAGTGGCGTTGACCTCGGCCAGTGTCACCAAGACCCCGGTGCCAGCGCGCAGCGTCATCACCACCGCCGACGGCACCCGCGTGGGCTACATCGTCTTCAACGACCACATCGTGACGGCCGAGGCGCAACTGATCGAAGCGGTGAACTACCTGCGCAGCCAGAACGTGACCGAACTGGTGCTCGACATCCGCTACAACGGCGGCGGTTACCTCTACATCGCCAGCGAACTCGCCTACATGGTCGCCGGCCCGGCCCGCACCACCAACCAGCTGTTCGAGCACCTCAACTACAACACCCGGCGCAGCGCCGAAACCAACGACGCCAGCGCCCGCACGCCGTTCTACAACGTGTCGTGCATCCCCGACGCGTCGTTCAATTGCACGCTGCGCGAAACGCTGCCCACATTGAACCTGTCGCGCGTTTATGTGCTCACCCAGGCCGGCACCTGCTCGGCGAGTGAAGCCATCATCAACGGCCTGCGCGGCGTGAACGTGGACGTGCGCCAGATCGGTCGAACCACGTGCGGCAAGCCCTATGGCTTCACCGCCCAAGACAACTGCGGCATCTCGTACTTTCCGATCGAGTTCAAGGGCATCAATGCGCAGGGTTTCGGTGACTACCCCGATGGCTTCACGCCGGCCGGCACGGGTGCTACAGGCCCCACCGCCCCGCCCGGCTGCGTGGTCAGCGACGACCTCAGCCACGCACTTGGCGATGTGAACGAAACCCTGTTGGCCACAGCGCTCAGCCACCGGGCCACCGGGGCGTGCCCGGTGGCTTCAACCCTGGAGCGAGCCCAGGCCGTGGCCCCTGCCAACACGGGCCGCCTGCTGCGTCACCCGGTGCGCGAGAACCGGCTGCTCGCGCCGATTCGTTAAGAGTTGTGGATTTGGGGCGCCGGCTGAGAGTGGGTTGCAGCTGGCCCTTCCACACGGGCTTCAT
>JAYSYW010000129.1:0-11356 GCA_043727255.1 Rhizobacter sp.
GGCGAAACCGGCCAGGTGCCAGTCGAGCACCTGGCCCTCCCAGGGCACCAGCACGCTGCGGGCATACGACGTGGGCCCGACCCAGAGGCGCCCGGGCTCCTGGCGCGTGATGACGTTGACGCCTTCCGGCGTGTCGGGCTGGAACTTCATACGTGGATAATTCTAGGTCCCCGCCCCGTCGCTCAAGCGGCCTCGAACACCCGGTCCGGCAAACCCGATGAAGACGCTCGTCAAGTCCACCAAGCTGGCCAATGTGGCCTACGACATCCGCGGCCCCGTGCTCGACAAGGCGCGGCAGATGGAGGAGGAGGGCCACAACATCATCAAGTTGAACATCGGCAACGTCGCCGCCTTCGGCCTGGAGCCGCCCGACGAGATCGTGCAGGACATGATCCGCAACATGCCGCACAGCGCCGGCTACACCGACAGCAAGGGGCTCTTCGCGCCGCGCAAGGCGGTGATGCACTACACGCAGCAAAAGAATGTGCAGGGCGTATCGATCGACGACATCTACCTCGGCAACGGCGCCTCGGAACTCATCGGCATCGGCATGAATGCGCTGCTCAACGACGGCGACGAAGTGTTGATCCCGTCGCCCGATTACCCGCTGTACACGGCCGTGGTCGGGCTCTCGGGCGGTACGCCGGTGCACTACCTGTGCGACGAATCGTCCGGCTGGATGCCCGACATCGAGCACATGAAATCGATGGTCACGCCGCGCACCAAGGCCGTGGTGGTCATCAACCCGAACAACCCGACCGGCGCGCTGTACCCGGAAAGCCTGCTGCTCGAAATCATCGAAGTCGCCCGTCAGCACCAGCTGATCGTGTTCGCCGATGAGATCTACGACAAGACGCTGTACGACGGCAACGTGCACACCAGCATCGCCGCGTTGGCTGACGACGTGCTGTTCGTCACCTTCAACGGCCTGTCGAAGAATTACCGCTCGTGCGGTTATCGCGCGGGCTGGATGGTGGTGTCGGGCGAAAAGCGCCATGCCCGCGATTACATCGAGGGCCTGAACATGCTGGCCTCGCTGCGTCTGTGCGCCAACACGCCGGGGCAACTGGCGATCCAGACGGCGCTTGGCGGCTATCAGAGCATCAAAGACCTGGTCGCGCCGACCGGTCGACTGTGCAAGCAACGCGACTTGGCGCACCAATTGCTGACCAGCATTCCGGGCGTGACCTGCGTGAAGCCCAAGGCCGCGCTGTACATGTTCCCGCGCCTCGACCCCAAGATCTACCCCATCGCTGACGACCAGCAGTTCGCCTATGAACTGCTGGCCGAAGAGAAGGTGTTAATCGTGCAGGGCACCGGCTTCAACTGGATGCACCCGGACCACTTCCGTCTTGTGTTCTTGCCCAACTCCGACGACCTGAGCGAAGCCATCGGCCGCATCGCTCGCTTCCTCGATCACTTCCGCCGTCGCCATTCCCACTGAGAAGGCATGAGTGAACCTGCTGCAAACGGTTCTTTCACGCCCTCTAACTCACTGATCGCCCGTATATGAAACCCATCCAAGTCGGCCTGCTCGGCATCGGCACCGTCGGTCGCGGCACGTTTGAAGTGCTGCAACGCAACCAGGAAGAAATCCGCCGGCGCGCTGGCCGTGGCATCCAGATCACGATGGTGGCCGACCTCGACACGGCGCGCGCCAAGTCGGTGGTGGGGGATGCCGCCGAGGTGGTGGCCGATGCGCGCCAGATCATCGCCAACCCGGCGATCGACATCGTGGTTGAACTCATTGGCGGCTATGGCATCGCCAGGCAGCTGGTGATGGAAGCCATCGCTGCGGGCAAGCATGTGGTCACGGCCAACAAGGCGTTGCTGGCGGTGCATGGCACCGAGATCTTCGCGGCGGCTCACGCCAAGGGCGTGATGGTCGCGTTCGAGGCGGCGGTGGCTGGTGGCATTCCGATCATCAAGGCGCTGCGTGAAGGCCTTACCGCCAACCGCATCGAGTGGATCGCCGGGATCATCAACGGCACCACCAATTTCATCTTGTCCGAGATGCGCGACAAGGGCCTCGACTTTGGTGTGGTGCTCAAGGAAGCCCAGCGCCTGGGCTATGCCGAAACCGACCCCACCTTCGACATCGAGGGCATCGACGCCGGCCACAAGGTCACGCTGATGAGCGCCATTGCTTTCGGTGTGCCCGTGCAGTTCGACCGCGCGTATGTCGAAGGCATCACCAAGCTGCAGGCCGCCGACATCACCTATGCCGAACAACTCGGCTACCGCATCAAGCTGCTTGGCATCACCAAACGGCGCGACGATGTGGGTGGCCTTGAATTGCGTGTGCACCCGACGCTGGTGCCGTCCAAGCGCTTGATCGCCAATGTCGAGGGCGCGATGAACGCCGTGGTGGTGCATGGCGACGCCGTGGGCACGACCTTGTATTACGGCAAGGGCGCGGGCGCCGAGCCCACCGCGTCGGCCGTGGTGGCCGATCTGGTGGACATCACCCGACTGCACACCGCCGACCCCGACCACCGCGTGCCGCACCTGGCCTTCCAGCCGGGCGAGTTGGCGAACACGCCCATCCTGGGCATGGAACAGGTGGTGACCTCGTTCTACCTGCGCCTGCAGGTGGCCGACCAGGCGGGTGTGCTGGCACGCATCACCGGCATCCTGGCCGAACGCAACATCTCGATCGACGCGCTGCTGCAGCGTGAGTCGGCCGAGGGCGAAGCGCAAACCGACGTGATCATCCTGACGCACGACACCGTTGAAGGTGAGATGAACCAGGCGATCGCGCAGATGCAGGCGTTGCCGACCGTGCTCGCCCCCATCGTTCGCATCCGCAAAGAAGAACTGAGCTAAGACCGCCCGCAGCGTTCGGAGATTGCCTTGAAGTACATCAGCACCCGCGCCTCGTCCACCGGCGAGCGCGCCCAGCGCGGTTTCTCTGAAATCCTGCTCGAAGGCCTGGCCCCCGACGGTGGCCTGTACCTGCCCACGCACTACCCCATCGTCAGCCGCACCACGCTTGACCAGTGGCGCGGGCTGCCCTATCACGCGCTGGCGTTCGAGATTCTGTCGCTCTACATCGACGACGTTCCGGCCGATGACCTGCGGGCCATCGCGGCACGCACCTACACGCCCGAAGTGTTTGGCACACAAGAGATCGTGCCGCTGAAGACGCTGCAGCCGGGGTTGCACCTCGAAGCCTTGTCGAATGGCCCCACGCTCGCCTTCAAAGACATGGCGATGCAACTGCTGGGCAACCTGTTCGAGTACGAACTGGCACGCCGTGGCGAAACACTCAACATCCTCGGCGCCACGTCGGGCGACACCGGCAGCGCTGCCGAATACGCGATGCGCGGCAAGAAGGGCGTGAACGTGTTCATGCTGTCGCCCAAGGGCCGCATGAGCCCATTCCAGCAGGCGCAGATGTTCAGCCTGCAAGACCCGAACATCCACAACATCGCTGTTGAAGGTGTGTTCGACGACTGCCAGGACATCGTCAAGGCAGTCTCGAACGACCTCGACTTCAAGCGCCGATACAAGATCGGCACGGTCAATTCGATCAACTGGGCGCGCTTGCTGGCCCAGGTCGTTTACTACTTCGCGGGCTACTTCCAGGCAACGCAGTCGAACGACGAGCGCGTGAGTTTTGCCGTGCCCTCGGGCAATTTCGGCAACATCTGCGCCGGCCACGTGGCCCGCATGATGGGTTTGCCGATCAAGTGTCTGGTGCTGGCCACCAACGAGAACCGCGTGCTCGATGAGTTCTTCCGCAGCGGCAGCTACCGCGTGCGCAGCAGCGCCGAAACGTATGAAACATCGAGTCCGTCGATGGACATCTCGAAGGCATCGAACTTCGAGCGGTTTGTGTTCGACCTGCTGGGCCGCGACGGCGACCGCACGCGTGAACTGTTCAAGACGCAAGTCGAGCAGCAAGGTTTCTTCAAGCTTGAAGAGGCCGAGTTCGACCGCATCGGCAACTACGGTTTCTTGTCGGGCCACAGCACCCACGCTGACCGACTGGCGACCATCCGCGACACGTTCGAGCGCTTCGGCTTGATGATCGACACCCACACGGCCGACGGCCTGAAGGTGGCGAAGGAATACATCGAACCTTCCGTGCCGATGATCGTGCTGGAAACCGCGCTGCCCGTGAAGTTTGCCGAGACGATTTTCGAGGCCCTGGGTCGCCAGCCCGACCGGCCGGCCGCGCTGGAAGGTATCGAACAACTGCCCAAGCGTTTTGAGGTGATGCCGGCCGACGTGCGGCGGGTGAAGGACTTCATCGCGGCCCATGCGTGAGCACAGGCCGGGCATGAAAGTCGTCGGCTTCAGCGGTTTTTCGGGGTCAGGCAAAACGACGCTGATCGAACAACTGATCACCCGTTTTCGCCAGGCCGGCCTGCGTGTGTCGGTGGTCAAGCATGCGCACCATGCATTTGACATCGACCACGTGGGCAAAGACTCGTGGCGCCACCGCCAGGCCGGGGCCTACGAGGTGGTGGTCGCTTCGGCCCAGCGCTTCGCCAAGATGCGCGAATACGAGCTGCCGGTGTCGCACACCGTGCACCAGTTGCTGGCCGAATTGAGCGATTGCGATTGGGCCTTCGTCGAGGGCTTCAAAGCCTCGCCCATCCCGAAGGTGGCCGTCTGGCGGGCGGCGTCGGGCCAACCGCCCACGCACATCGGTGATGCGTCCGTCATTGCGCTGGCCACCGACAGCCCCGAGCAACTGCCCGAAGCCCCGCAGGTGCCGGTGCTCGACCTCAACAACGTCGATGCGGTCGCCGGGTTTTTGCTTGCAAACGCCGACCGCTGCCACTACATCGTTCCTTCATGCTGACCCTCGACGACGCACTGGCCCGCCTGCTTGGTGCCGTGCAGCCCCTGCTGCAAACCGAAACGGTTTCAAGCTTCGACGCGCTTGGCCGTGTGCTGGCCGCCGATGTGCATTCGCTGGTTGACGTGCCGTCGCTCGACAACAGCGCGATGGACGGCTACGTGCTGCGCTGTGCCGACGTGACGGCCGAAGGCGCCACCTTGCCGATCAGCCAGCGCATTGCCGCCGGGGTGATGCCCGTGCCCCTGCAGCCGGGCACCGCCGCGCGCATCTTCACGGGCGCCCCGGTGCCCGAAGGTGCCGACGCCGTGGTGATGCAGGAAAAGTGCGACGCACTCGACGGCGCCGTGCGCATCAACACCGTGCCGACCCCTGGCTTGGCCATTCGCCGCCGGGGTGAAGACGTGCTGCGTGACAGCGTGGTGCTGAGCGCCGGCCTGAAGCTGTCGCCGCAAGCGCTGGGGTTGGCGGCTTCGGTCGGCATGGCGCAGCTCACGGTGTTGCGGCGCCCGAAGGTGGCGCTGTTTTCCACTGGCGACGAATTGGTGATGCCCGGCGAGCCGCTGCGCCCCGGCGCCATCTACAACTCGAACCGCTTCACCCTGCGCGCCTTGTTGCAGGCGCTGGGCTGCCTTTGCACCGACCTCGGCATCGTGCCCGACAACCTGTCCGCCACCCGTGACGCGCTGCGCCGCGCGGCCGAGGGGCACGACCTGATCGTCACCAGCGGCGGCGTTTCGGTGGGCGAAGAAGACCACCTCAAGCCCGCCGTCGAAGCCGAAGGCCGGCTCGACCTCTGGCAGATCGCCATCAAGCCCGGCAAGCCGCTGGCGTTTGGCCAAGTGAACCGCACCGATGGCTCGCCCACCTGGTTCATCGGCTTGCCCGGCAACCCGGTGTCGAGCTTCGTCACCTTCTTGCTGGCGGTGCGGCCGGTTCTGCTGCGCCTGCAAGGCGTCGCGCAGACGCAGCCGGTGGGCGTGGAGATGCGCGCCGATTTCGACTGGCCGCGTGCCGACAAGCGCCGTGAGTTTTTGCGGGCGCGGCGCAATGCCCAAGGCGGGCTTGATCTCTTCCCGCACCAGGGTTCGGGCGTGCTGACCTCCACCGTGTGGGGCGACGGCCTGATCGACAACCCGCCAGGGCAAACCATTGCCCAGGGCGACCTTGTGCACTTCGTGCCGTATTCGGAGTGGCTGGCATGAGCAAGCCCCGCCATCCCCTGGCGAAAACTGCAGTGCGCAGCCTGAAGGCGCCCCAATGAGCGACGCGACCCTGACCGTGCAGGTGCGCTACTTCGCCTCCATCCGCGAAGCGCTGGGCAGTGGCGAGGTGCTCACCGTGTCCGTCACCGCCACGGCCGGTGACGCCCGCGATGCGCTGATCCTCAGCAACCCCTTGCACGCGCTCGCGCTGTCGCGTGGCCGCGCGGTGCGCATCGCCCTCAACCAGACGCTGTGCGACGAGTCCGCCGCCCTGCGCGACGGCGACGAACTGGCGTTCTTCCCACCCGTCACCGGCGGTTGACCGGCGCCCGGCACTCGCCACAATTCGCGCATGTCCACGCCCCGTGTCCGCATTCAGTTGGCCGACTTCGACCTGTCGGACGAAGTGGCAGCCTTGCGCGCTGGCAACGGCCAAGTGGGTGCGGTGGTCAGCTTCGTGGGCACGGTGCGCGACAGCAGCCACGGCGACTCCATCAGCGCGATGGAGCTGGAGCACTATCCCGGCATGACCGAACGGGCAATCGAAGCCATGATCGATGCCGCCCAAGCGCGCTTCGACATGCTCGGCGCGCGCGTCATCCACCGCGTGGGGCCGCTGCGGCCGCAAGACCAGATCGTGCTGGTGCTGGTGGCGTCGCGCCACCGGGGCCAAGCCTTCCAGGCCTGCGAATTTTTGATGGACTACCTGAAGACCCAAGCCCCATTCTGGAAGAAAGAGCACGCGCCCGAAGGTGCGGCCTGGGTCGACGCGCGGGCCACCGACGACGAGGCGCTCAAGCGCTGGGGCATCGACAGCGGGAACGCGTCGGCGTGATGGCTGCCGGCATCCCGTGGGCCCAAGCCCTGGCGGTGGCCTGTGGCGCCGCCATCGGCGCCTTGCTGCGCTGGGGCGCGGGCCTGTGGCTCAACACGCCGGGCAGCGCGCTGCCGCTGGGCACCTTGCTGGTCAACTGTGTGGGCGGGGTGTTGATCGGCGCCGCGCTCGTCGGCTTTGAGCGCATGCCCAACGACCTGCTGCGCCTGCTGCTGGTCACCGGCTTCCTGGGTGGGTTGACCACCTTCTCGGCGTTTTCCGCCGAGTCGCTGTTGCTGCTTCAGCGGGGCCAGTTCGGTGGTGCGCTGCTGCACACCGGCGCCCATCTGCTGGGCGCACTCGGCTGCGCCATGCTGGGCCACAAGCTCGCGCAACTCTGGCTGGCTTGAGCCAGATCACGGCGAGGGCGGCCCGGCTGCCTTGAAATCGGAGCTCGGCTCCCAACATCCGAGCCATCGGAGGATTCATCCCATGCGACTCGACAAACTCACCACCAAGTTCCAGGAAGCACTGGCCGACGCACAAAGCCTGGCCGTGGCGCGCGACAACCCGTACATCGAGCCCGTTCACTTGCTCAGCGCGATGCTGGCGCAGACCGATGGCCCCAAGGCCCTGCTGGCCCGGGCCGGCGTGAACGTCTCGCAATTGCAGAACGCGCTCGACCCCGAGCTGAAGAAACAGCCCCAGGTGCAAGGTGGCGAACAGGTGCAGGCCAGCCGTGACCTCGCCTCGCTGCTGCAGGCCACCGAGAAGGAAGCCACCAAGCGCGGTGACCAGTTCATCGCCAGCGAAATGTTTCTGCTTGCGTTGGCTGATAGCAAGTCGAACCTCGGCCCGCTGCTGAAAGAACACGGCCTGAGCCGCAGGTCACTCGAGACCGCGATCGACGCCGTGCGTGGCGGCCAGAAGATGGACAACGCCGACGCCGAAGGCCAGCGCGAAGCGCTGAAGAAATACACGCTCGACCTGACCGAGCGCGCCCGCCAAGGCAAGCTCGACCCGGTCATCGGCCGCGACGACGAGATCCGCCGCGCCATTCAAGTGCTGCAACGTCGCAGCAAGAACAACCCCGTCTTGATTGGCGAGCCGGGGGTTGGCAAGACGGCCATCGTCGAAGGCCTGGCCCAGCGCATCGTGGCCGGTGAGGTGCCCGATTCGCTGAAGAACAAACGCGTGCTGGTGCTCGACATGGCCTTGCTGCTGGCCGGTGCCAAGTTCCGTGGTGAGTTTGAAGAGCGCCTGAAGTCTGTGCTGAAGGAAGTGGCGCAAGACGAGGGCCAGACCATCGTCTTCATCGACGAAATTCACACCATGGTGGGCGCGGGCAAGGCCGAAGGTGCCATCGACGCCGGCAACATGTTGAAGCCCGCGCTGGCGCGTGGCGAGCTGCATTGCATCGGCGCGACCACGCTGGCCGAATACCGCAAGTACGTCGAGAAAGACGCTGCGCTGGAGCGCCGCTTCCAGAAGATTCTGGTGGGCGAACCGTCCGTCGAAGCGACGATTGCCATCTTGCGTGGCCTGCAAGAAAAGTACGAAGTTCACCATGGCGTCGAGATCACCGACCCGGCCATCGTGGCTGCGGCCGAACTCAGCCACCGCTACATCACCGACCGCTTTCTGCCCGACAAGGCGATCGATCTGATCGACGAGGCGGCGGCCAAGATCAAGATCGAAATCGACTCGAAGCCCGAGGCGATCGACAAGCTCGACCGCCGGCTGATCCAGCTGCAGATCGAACGCGAAGCCATCAAGCGCGAGAAAGACGAAGCCTCGCAAAAGCGCCTCGGCCTGATCGAAGAAGAGATCGTCAAGCTCAAGCGCGAGATTGCCGACCTTGAAGAAATCTGGAAGACCGAAAAGGCCGCGGCGCAGGGTTCTGCCCATGTGAAAGAAGAGATCGAACGCGTGCGGTTCCAGATCGAAGAACTCAAGCGCAAGGGCGACTTCAACAAGGTGGCCGAGCTGCAATACGGCAAGCTGCCCGAGCTGGAGCGCACGCTCAAAGACGCCCAGGCCACCGAGACGGCCAAGGGCAAGCTGCCCGGCCGGCCGCAACTGCTGCGCACGATGGTGGGCGCCGAAGAGATCGCCGAAGTGGTGGCGCGTGCCACCGGCATTCCAGTCTCGAAGCTGATGCAAGGCGAGCGCGAAAAGCTGCTGCAAATGGAAGGCAAGCTGCACGAGCGCGTGGTGGGCCAAGACGAAGCCATCACCGCCGTGGCCGACGCCATTCGCCGCTCGCGTGCGGGCTTGAGCGACCCGAACCGGCCGACAGGTTCGTTCTTGTTCCTCGGCCCCACGGGCGTCGGCAAGACCGAGCTGTGCAAGGCGCTCGCGGGCTTCTTGTTCGACAGCGAAGACCACATGATTCGCCTCGACATGAGCGAGTTCATGGAGAAGCATTCCGTCAGCCGCCTGATCGGCGCGCCCCCGGGTTATGTGGGCTACGACGAAGGTGGCTACCTGACCGAAGCCGTGCGGCGCAAGCCTTACAGCGTGCTGTTGCTCGATGAAGTCGAGAAGGCGCACCCCGATGTGTTCAACGTGCTGCTGCAAGTGCTTGACGACGGCCGCCTGACGGATGGGCAAGGCCGCACGGTGGACTTCAAGAACACCGTGATCGTGATGACCAGCAACCTCGGCTCGCACCAGATCATGGCGATGGCGGGGCAACACCCGGAGTTGATCCGCGATGCGGTGTGGGTTGAGGTCAAGCAGCACTTCCGCCCGGAATTCTTGAACCGCATCGACGAGGCGGTGGTGTTCCATGCGCTCGACGAAAAGAACATCGCGGCCATCGCCAAGATTCAGCTTCGCACGCTGGAAGCGCGGCTCGAAAAGCTGGAGATGAAGCTCGTGGTGTCGCCCGCGGCCCTGGCCGAACTCGCCAAGGCCGGCTTCGACCCGGTGTTCGGTGCGCGGCCCTTGAAGCGCGCCATCCAGCAGAAGGTCGAGAACCCGGTGTCCAAGCTGATCTTGCAAGGCAAATTCGGGCCGAAAGATGTGATCCCCGTGGATGTGAAAGACGGGCAGTTCGTGTTCGATCGCGTGGTGCACTGAGGCACGCTGCAAGATCGAACGGGTGACGCCTTGAGAGGTAAGCAACCAGCCGTGGCATCTTGAGATGGGTATCCAGCCAAGCGAGCATGGCGGCCATGACGAACATGGTGCCTTGCGGCGCTGAGGCTGTGCGCCCGTTGGCTGTGCGCTGGCGTGCTGGGCGAGTCGACGCTGCGGCGGTGTTTGGCCGATGTGGTCGGACTGAGCTCAGGCGGCCGGCTGTCACCGATGTGGGAGCAGCTCTTCAAGCCGGCTGTTGAGCTGTGTCGGCAGCCGCGTGAGCACCGGTTCTTGCCCGTTGAGCTTGGTCGACTGCAACAGGCTCATCACCACGGCGGCTCGCTCGCCTGCCAACGGCTGCTTCATCCACGCGTGCAGTTCGTCCCACGGCGGCCGGGCGTATTGCTGGCGATGCACGAGCCGCTTCTCGGGCGTCATCTCCGTGCCTGGCTCTCGAGCTTGTACAGCCGTGCGATGCGCGCAAGAGCTTGCGCGGCCACGGGGCTCGCGTTGGCGCGGGCCAGCTCATCGAACTTGCGCCGTGCGTGCGCTAGACAGCCCGCCTCGATGCAGCCTTCGCGCCTGAAGACGACGTCGTAGCCCCCGTAGTCATCGCAGGTCAGCGTGCCGCGCCATTCGCTGAGGAAGTCCGCCGGGAACTTCGAGCCCCGGCCCGTGCAGAAGTCGTACACGACCCCCGGCGTGTCGTCGCATGCACGGAAACTCTTTGCACGGGAACTGGGAGATCTCGTCAGCACCCGCCGAGCAGTTGGCGGTGGGTGGGTCGGGGAAGGCCGATGGCCATAAGCCCGACATTGACGCTGACGAGAAGTCGGATGCTTGCGTAGTACCGATGAACGATCCGAACAACGGCGCCGGCTCCAAGCTGGCGCCTGCGGAGGGTCCGGAGGGAAGGCGAGTAGCCAAGAGGAACGTCGAACAAGCCCCCGCGCCCCGGACTCAGAGCCGGACCCGCGCGTCGATGGGATTGGATGGCGTACGTGAAGCCGCCCGGGCCCACAAGGCTGCGGGCAAGGAGGTACGGTTCACCGCGCTGATGCACCACATCACCCCGCAACTGCTGATCGACAGCTTCAAGCAATTGAAGAAGTCGGCGGCAGCCGGAGTCGATGGGGTGACGTGGCGTGACTACGAGGAGGGAGTGGTCGAGCGGATCGGCAAACTGTGGGAGGCGGTGCAGTCTGGCCGCTACCGTTCCCTGCCATCGAGGCGGGTGCATATCCCCAAGGCGGACGGCAAACTGCGTCCGTTGGGCATCGCCGCAGTGGAGGACAAAATCGTCCAACAAGCGGTGGTGACGGTGCTGACGCCGATCTACGAAACCGACTTCCTCGGCTTCTCCTATGGGTTCCGCCCTGGGCGCAACCAGCATCAAGCGCTGGATGCCCTGTGGGTGGGGCTTCACTGGAAAAGGGTGAACTG
>JAYSYW010000130.1:0-11335 GCA_043727255.1 Rhizobacter sp.
GCCAGCACGGTGGGCTTGATTGGCATGCCGCCGGCCGCGAAGTCGATCGCCGGCATGCTGGCGGGCTTTGGCTCGAAGGTCGTCGGCTACGACCCTTCGCTGCATGCCAGTGAAGGGCTGTGGGGCCGCTGGAAGGTGAAACCGCTGGGCTTGCGTGAACTGCTGGAGGTGTCGGACGCCGTCTGCGTGCAGCTCACCTATTTCAGCCGCTACCAGGGATTGCTGGGCGAGCGCCTGCTGCCCTATTGCAAAGCCAACCAGGTGATCGTGAGCCTCACGCACTCGGGTGTGTTCGACCAGCGCTCGCTGGCCGATGCCATGAACTCGGGCCGGGTGGCCGCCGCCTGGCTCGACAGCCTGGAACCGGGGGCGTTGGACGAAGGCCGTCCGCTGCACGGCGTTGAACACCTTCAGGTGTCGCCGCGCATCGCCAGCACCACCCGCGAATCGCGCCTGCGCAGCGCCTGGTCGGTGGCGCGCCGCATCGACGATCTGCTGGCGCTCACGCCCGCCACGCCCAGCGATTTCAGGCCGACGGAACCAGGCCTGCCAACTGATCTTGCAGCCGAGCCAGGGCTGCTGTGAAGTCGGCGAGGCGCTGCTTTTCCTGATCGACCACGGCCGCCGGCGCGCGCGCCACGAAGCTTTCGTTCGAGAGCTTGGCCTCGGCCTTCACCATCTCGCCTTGCAGGCGCTTGATCTCTTTGCTCAAGCGTTCTTGTTCGGCCGCAATGTCGATTTCGACATGCAGCGCCAGGCGTGCTTCGCCTTGCACCGCCACGGGCGACTGGCGCGTGGCTTCGGCAAACGCTTGCTCGTCGGTGTAGAGGTTCACCTCCGACAGCTTGGCCAGCGCCTTCAACACCGGCGCGGCCTGGGCCATGAACTCGGCGTCGCCGAAGGTGTTGAGCGGCACGCGTTCGGCCGGTGACAGCGCCATCTCGGCCCGCAGCGTGCGTGACGCGCCCACCACGGCCTTCAGCTTGCCCACCCACGCATCAGCCTGCGCGTCGATGCGCTCAAGCTGTGCCTGCGGGTAGGCGGCGGTGACGATGCCCTGCGCCGACCCGGCGGCTTTGCGCCCGGCGATCGGTGCCACCGTTTCCCACAGCTCGGCGGTGATGAAGGGCGTGATCGGGTGCAGCAGCCGCAGCACCGATTCCAGCACGCGGATCAGCGTGCGGCGGGTGGCGCGTTGCTGGGCCTCGTCGCCGTTGGCTGTGGCCACTGCGATCTGCACCTTGGCGATCTCGATGTACCAGTCGCAGTATTCGTCCCACACGAACTGGTAGATGGCGTTGGCGACGTTGTCGAGCCGGTACTCGGCAAAAGCTTGCTCAACGGCCGCTTCCACGCGCTGCAACTCGTTGGTGATCCAGCGGTCGGCCTGGCTGAAGCCCAGGTAGCCATGGGCCGGCCCGCCCGGTTCGCAGTCGGCCTTCGTGTGTTCCTTGATACCGCAGTCTTGCCCCTCGCAGTTCATCAGCACGAACTTGGTCGCATTCCAGAGCTTGTTGCAGAAGTTGCGATAGCCCTCGCAGCGCTTGGTGTCGAAGTTGATGTTGCGGCCCAGGCTGGCCAGCGATGCGAAGGTGAAGCGCAGCGCATCGGCGCCGAAGGCCGGAATGCCGCTGGGGAATTCTTTCTCTGTCTCTTTGCGCACACGCGGTGCGGTCTCGGGCTTGCGCAGGCCGACCACGCGCTTGTCGAGCAAAGGGGCCAGCTCGATGCCGTCGATCAGATCGACCGGGTCGAGCACGTTGCCGTCCGACTTGCTCATCTTCTTGCCCTGCGCGTCGCGCACCAGGCCATGGATGTACACGTGCTTGAACGGCACCTGCCCCGTGAAGTGCTTGGTCATCATGATCATCCGGGCGACCCAGAAGAAGATGATGTCGAAGCCCGTGACCAGCACCGACGACGGCAAGAACAGGTCGAGCTCTTTCGTTTTTTCGGGCCAGCCCAGCGTCGAGAACGGAACCAGCGCCGACGAGTACCAGGTGTCGAGCACGTCTTCATCGCGTGTCAGCTCGCCCGTGTAGCCAGCGGCCGTGGCCTTGACGCGCGCTTCGTCTTCACTGCGTGCCACGAACAGTTCGCCACTCGTGCCATACCAGGCCGGGATCTGGTGGCCCCACCAGAGCTGGCGCGAGATGCACCAGTCTTGAATGTTCTTCATCCACTGGTTGTAGGTGTTGACCCACTGCTCGGGCACGAACTTAACCTCGCCCGAGTCCACCGCACCGATGGCCTTTTGCGCGATCGACTGCCCATCGGCGCCGGGTTTCGTCATCGCCACGAACCACTGGTCGGTCAGCATCGGCTCGATCACCTGCCCCGTGCGTGCGCAACGCGGCACCATCAGCTTGTGCTTCTTCACTTCGACAAGGAAGCCCTGCGCGTCGAGGTCGGCCACCACCTGCTTGCGCGCCTTGAAGCGGTCGAGCCCGCGGTAGGCCTCGGGGGCGTTGTCGTTGATCTTCGCGTCGAGCGTCAGCACGCCGATGATCGGCAGGTTGTGGCGCTGACCCACCGCGTAGTCGTTCGCATCGTGCGCGGGGGTGACCTTCACCACGCCGGTGCCGAACTCGCGGTCCACGTAGTCGTCGGCGATCACGGGGATCGTGCGTCCGCACAGCGGCAGCGTCACCTGTTTGCCGATGAGCGCGGTGTAGCGCTCGTCTTCCGGGTGCACCATCACCGCCACGTCGCCCAACATGGTTTCGGGCCGTGTGGTGGCCACCACCACCGCGCCGGAACCATCAGCCAGCGGGTAGCGGATGTGCCACAGCGAACCGTCCTCCTCTTCGCTTTCGACTTCGAGGTCAGACACCGCCGACTTGAGCACCGGGTCCCAGTTCACCAGCCGCTTGCCACGGTAGATCAGGCCTTCATCGAACAGCGACACGAAGGTTTCAGTGACAACCTTCGAGAGCTTCTCGTCCATCGTGAAGTACTCGTACTTCCAGGCCACCGAATCGCCCATGCGGCGCATTTGCTGCGTGATGGTGGCGCCGCTGCGCTGCTTCCATTCCCACACGCGGGCCACGAAGTTCTTGCGGCCCAGCTCGTGCCGGTTCTGCCCCAGCTCTTGCAACTGCCGCTCCACCACGATCTGCGTGGCGATGCCGGCGTGGTCGGTGCCGGGCAGCCAGAGCGTGTTCGCGCCCTTCATGCGGTGGTAGCGCGTCAGCGAATCCATGATCGTCTGGTTGAACGCATGGCCCATGTGCAGCGTGCCCGTCACATTGGGCGGCGGCAGTTGGATGCTGAACGAGGGCTTGCTCGCGTCGAGCGTGGGCTCGTAGACGCCGCTTTGTTCCCACAGCGGGCCCCATTTGGCTTCGATGTCGGCGGGTTCAAACGACTTGGCGAGTTCGGTCATGGTGCAAACGGCCGCCTCAGAAAGAGGCAGCACTGTGGGTCAACGGGGAAGGGCGGAATTGTAGGCGTCGCCCTCTCCGCCCGTGGGGGCCAAAGGCGCCCGCAGGGTCACGCCACTGAGCCGAAAGCCGGGGCCGCGCGTTCAGTGGAACGCTTCGGAGTGCATCACCTCGTCCAGCGCCGCCACCAGGTCTGTCAGGGCGATCGGCTTGGTCAGGTAGTGCGTGAAGCCGGCTTTCAGGCCGCGTGCGATCTCTGCCGGCATGGCGTCGGCAGAGATCGCAATGACGGGGATGTTGCGGGTGGCCTCGTCGGTCTTCAACGCCGCAAGCACCTCGAAGCCGTCCATGCCCGGCAGGTGGATGTCGAGCAGGATGGCGTCGGGCCGGATGTTGCGCGCCAGGTCCAGGCCTTCTTCTCCGCGTGTCGCCGCGACGATGCGGGTGTTCGGCCGCATCGACAGCATGGCCGCCACGACCTTCAGGTTGGCCGGGTTGTCCTCGACATACAGCACCTGCACGGGCCTCTGGGTGGTGTCGGCGAAGGCAGGCGATTCAGCACTATTGGGCTCGCGCTTCTGGCCCACCGGCAGATCAAGGAAGAAGGTTGAGCCTTCGCCCTCGATTGACGTGACGCCCAATTCGCCGCCCATCAGGGTCGCCAAGTGCAGCGACAGCGCCAGGCCGATGCCCGTGCCGTTGATGGTGCTGCGCTCGGCCCCCAGGCGATCAAAGGGCGTGAAGATCCGGCTCATCTTGTCGGCCGCGATACCTGGCCCGGTGTCGATGACGGAGATGCGAATCTGCGAGGCTTCACGCGGCTCGAAGGTCAGCGTCACTGAACCCTGCGGGCGGTTGTATTTGACGGCGTTGCTGAGCAGGTTCACCAGAATCTGGCGCAGCCGTGTGGGGTCGGCCAGCACCACATCGCCATCAGGTTCGGGCACTTCAATATGAATTCCCTGCGCAGCCGTTCTGCCCCGCACCATCTGCACGGCCTGCTCAAGGATGGGGCCAAGCACCACCGGCTCGATCGCCACGGCCAGGCGCCCGGCTTCAATACCCGAAAGGTCGAGCAGGTCGTTGATCAGTTCGAGCAGGTGGTCGCCCGCGCGGTGGATTTGCTCGACGTACTCGCGGTCTTTCGGGTCCAGGTGCCGCATTTCCAGCACCTGCGCAAAACCCAGAATGGCGTTCATCGGCGTGCGCAACTCGTGGCTCATGCGCGAGAGAAAGTTGCTCTTGGCCATGTTGGCGTGCTGTGCGTCGTCGCGTGCGCGCACCAGATCGGCGGTGCGCCCGGCCACCCGCCGTTCGAGTTCGGCGTTCCCGTCGCGCAGCGCTTGTTCGATCACCTTGCGTTCGGTGATGTTGGTCACGCTGGCGCGCAAAAGTTGGTGACCGGCGGCGGGCAGTGCGACCAGCCGCACTTCGCACGGGATGTCTTGGCCATCGGCGTGTCGGCACATCCACTCGAAGACCAGCGAACCACCTGCCAGCGCCTCATCAATGTGCTTGTGCATGGCCTCGATGCTCGTGCTTCCGTCGGGCTGGCTGGGGGGGCTGATGTCGATGGGGTTGCTTTGCAGCAGCCGCTCTCTGGACAAGCCAAACAACTCGACGGCGTTGTGGTTCACATCGATGAACCTGCCCAGTGTGGGGTCGAACACGACGATCGCTTCGGGCGCGTGTTCGTTCTGCAGGCGCAGCCGATGTTCGCTTTCGCGCAGCGCATGCTGCACGCGCGAACGCTCGGTGATGTCGCTGCCGATGGCGAGCACGCCGGTCACAACGCCAGAGCCGTCTCGCAGGGTCTGGTCGTACCACTCGATGAGATGTTCTTTGCGGTCGCGCCCAAGCAGGGTGTTGGTGCTTTCGCGCGCCGAATGTCCCATGCGCGAAGCCTCGAAGACGGCCCGGCTGCGTGATTGCTCTTCTTTCGGAATGAACTGGGTGAACCAGTCCCGGCCCCGGATCTCATCGAATCGATAACCGGTGAGTTGCTCGAAGAAGGCGTTGGCGTGCTGGATCTTGCCGTGCGGGTCGAGCACCAGCACGATCACCGGCGCGGCGTCGAGCAGGCGCTGCGCGTTTTCACGCTCGTGTTGAAGTGCGCGCTCCCCGGTGCGCAGGTCGGTCTGGTCAATGAACGATGCAATCATGGCCTGCCCCTGAGGCTTTCCGTCAGGGCCGATCACCAGATGCGCCGCCAGCTTCAGCGGTATCAACTGGCCATCGGTTCGTTTGCCGTCCAGCATGCCGACCCAATGCCCGTCTGCGATCACGGTTTGAAACACGCTTCCGACGGTCTCGCCGCTCCAGAACTCGGTCGCGTGCCGGCCCAGCACTTCGCTGGCGTGCTCACACCCCCACAGCTTCAGAAATGCGGGGTTGATGTACGTCAGCTTGCCTTCGAGGTCGCTGATAGCCACCGCGCTGAGTGAAGAGTTGAGCGCTTGAAGGGCCAGTTGCGATGCGCTCAGGCCGTCCAGGCCAGCCGCTTGCGCGGCAAAGTCTGGCGTGATGGGGGAGGCACGCCGAGCAAACCAGGCCATCCCGGCCAGCAACCCCAGCGTTGCCCCCACCGCCAGGCGCCACAGGGCGGGGCGTTGAACATTGGGCGGGTTCTTCATGGTGGGAGGGGCGTTGCGTGGGCCATTCAGGGCAAAGGCCGTGCGGGCATCACCTCAATCCGCTTGCGTTGGGGCGGCGGGCGTTGTTCAGGTTTGCGCGGCTTGCATGCGGCTGTGTGGGGGCGCTGAAATCTCATGGTCGATTGGCTCCAAGGTCATGCACCACGGTGCGCAGGCAAGCCTCGCCCAGATTCAGTGGCCTCTCGATTTCGCATCGGAGCGGCAGCAAGTGAATTGAGCCTGCTCACCACGGCCCCACTTGGCCTTGCGTTGCCGGCTACATCAACAGGTGCTCGCCCGCGTTGTCGCCACCCAGGATCACGTAGTTCACCTTGCGAATGTCAGCAAGCCGTGTACCGCCTGAATAGCTGATCGAACTTTGAACGTCCTCGCGCATCTCGCGCAGCGTGTCGGCCAGCTGGCCCTTGATCGGCTCCAGGATGCGCTTGCCTTCGACGTGTTTGTATTCGCCCTTGTTGAAGTCGCTGGCCGAGCCGTAGTACTCCTTGAAGCGCTTGCCGTCGACCTCCACCGTCTTGCCCGGCGACTCTTCATGGCCCGCGAACAGCGAGCCGATCATCACCATCGCCGCGCCGAAGCGCACGCTCTTGGCAATGTCGCCATGGTCACGTATGCCGCCGTCGGCAATGATGGGTTTGGTGGCCACACGCGCACACCACTTCAGCGCGCTGAGTTGCCAGCCGCCGGTGCCGAAGCCTGTTTTCAGTTTGGTGATGCAAACCTTGCCCGGGCCGACGCCCACCTTGGTGGCGTCGGCGCCCCAGGTCTCCAAGTCGATCACCGCTTCGGGCGTGGCCACGTTGCCCGCGATCACGAAGGTTTGTGGCAACTTCTGCTTGATGTGTTCGATGGTCTTGCGCACGCTTTCTGCGTGGCCGTGCGCGATGTCGATCGTGATGTAGTCGGCCCCCACGCCTTCAGCGGCCAGCCGGTCGATGACGCGGTAGTCATCGGGCTTCACGCCGGAGCTGATCGACACGTACAAGCCCTTGTCGCGCATGCGTTTCGCATAGGCCACGTTGTCGAGGTCGAAGCGGTGCATCACGTAGAAGTAGTCGTTGGCCGCGAGCCATTCGCTGATGGGTTCGTCGATCACCGTTTTCATGTTGGCCGGGACCACCGGCAGCTTGAAGCGGCGCGGGCCCAGTTCGGCCGACGCATCGCATTCAGAGCGGCTTTCCACCCGGCACTTGCGGGGCAGCAGCAAGACGTTGTCGTAGTCGAAGATTTCCATTCGGTCCGCCTGTGTGGCCCTGGGGCTGGCCAGTCTACGCGTCGGGTTGTTTGGTGCGGGGGTGGTTTTTTTCACCGCAAAGGCGCAAAGGAAACACAAAGAAAAACACAAAGGAAGCGCGAAGGAAGCCGAGACAACACCCGATTTGTGACGTGGCTCAGCCAACCCCTTACTCCGTTCGGCTGAGCCTGTCGAAGCCAGCGCAGTACTGGGCGCACCCTTCGACAGGCTCAGGGCGAACGGAGGCTGGCTGAGGCATGTCGCTAATCAGGAGGCAACAAGAGCTTCCGTCTGGGCGTTCTTTGTGTCGTTGCGCCTTTTGCCGTGAGGCTTTCGCCTCACGGCAAAAGCCTGAATGCCAGGCCCCAAAGTCACCCTCCCTAAAATCCGCCGATGCATTCCCATGATTTGTTTTCATCGGCGCCGCCCGCCGAGCCCGCGCCGGCGTCGTCGCTGCTGCTGAACCTCAACCCCGAGCAGTTGGCGGCCGTCACGTTGCCGGCCAAGCCCGCACTCATCTTGGCCGGTGCTGGCTCGGGCAAGACGCGTGTGCTGACGACGCGCATCGCCTGGCTCATTCAAACCGGGCAACTCTCGCCTGGTGGCGTGATGGCGGTGACCTTCACCAATAAGGCTGCCAAGGAAATGCTGACGCGCCTGGGCGCCATGCTGCCGGTGCCGGTGCGCGGCATGTGGGTTGGCACTTTCCACGGCCTGTGCAACCGCTTTCTGCGCGCGCACTGGAAGATGGCCGCGCTGCCGCAAGGCTTTCAGATTCTCGATTCGAGTGACCAGCTTTCGGCTGTCAAACGTGTAGTCAAGGGCATGAACCTTGACGAAGAACGCTACCCGCCCAAGCAGGTGACGTGGTTCATCGCGGGCAGCAAGGAAGAAGGCCTGCGCCCTCAAGACGTGGAGGTGCGCGACGAACAAACCCGCGTGATGGTGCAGGTGTACCAAGCCTACGAAGAGCAATGCCAGCGCGAAGGCGTGGTTGACTTCGCCGAGCTGATGCTGCGCACCTATGAATTGATGCGCGACAACACGCCCATACGCGAGCACTACCAGCGGCGCTTTCGCCATGTGCTGGTCGATGAATTCCAAGACACCAACAAGCTGCAATACGCGTGGTTGAAGATGTTCTCGGGCCCCGGGACGGCGGTGTTCGCCGTGGGCGACGACGACCAGAGCATCTACGCCTTCCGGGGTGCGCAGGTGGGCAACATGTCGGCCTTCGAGCGCGAGTTCAAGGTTGAGCAGGTCATCAAGCTTGAGCGCAACTACCGCTCGTTCGGCAACATCCTCGACGCCGCCAACGAGCTGATTTCGCACAACTCGCGGCGCCTGGGCAAGAACCTGAGCACCGAGGCCGGCCCCGGCGAGCTGGTGCGGGTGCACGAAGCCACCAGCGACTTCGGCGAAGCACAGTGGCTCGTCGATGAAGCGCGCCAGCTGCACCGCGACGGCATACCGCGCAGCGACATCGCCCTGCTGTACCGAAGCAATGCGCAAAGCCGCGTGCTGGAAAGCGCGTTGTTCAACGCCGGCATGCCCTACAAGGTGTACGGCGGCCTGCGCTTCTTTGAGCGTGCCGAGGTGAAGCACGCGCTGAGCTATCTGCGTTTGATCGAGAACCCGAACGACGACACCAGCTTCTTGCGGGTGGTGAACTTCCCCACACGCGGCATCGGCGCGCGCACGCTCGAATTGCTGCAAGACGCAGCGCGCGCCAGTGGCCGCAGCCTGAGCCAGAGCGTGACGGCGGTGTCGGGTAAGGCGGGGTTGAACCTGCAGGCGTTCGTGGCTTTGATTGACGCGATGCGCGACGCGACACGCGGGTTGACGCTGCGCGAGATCATCGAACACATGCTGCAGGCTTCGGGCTTGGTCGAGTTCTACAAGACCGACAAGGAAGGCAAAGACCGGCTGGAAAACCTGGAAGAACTGGTCAACGCTGCCGAGGCGTTTGTGACTCAGGAAGGGTTTGGCAAAGACGCGGTGGCGTTGCCGGTGGACGCTTGGGCGGAGGCGCGCAGCGAGGCTTCGACAGGCTCAGCCCGAACGGGGTTGGGTGGTCCCTCACAAACAGCACAACCCTCCGCTCGCCCTGAGCCTGTCGAAGGGTTCGTGCCGGCGCCCACGGGCGGATACATCGCCCCCGAACTGGCCCCCGATGCCGAAACCGGCGAGATCATGTCGCCGTTGGCCGCCTTTTTGACGCACGCTTCACTCGAAGCCGGCGACAACCAGGCGCAGGCCGGGCAAGACGCGATCCAGCTCATGACCGTGCACGCCGCCAAGGGTCTGGAGTTCGACGCGGTGTTCATCACCGGGCTGGAAGAAGGACTGTTCCCGCACGAGAACAGCGTGTCTGACCTCGACGGCCTGGAAGAAGAACGCCGGCTGATGTATGTGGCCATCACCCGTGCCCGCAAGCGCCTGTACCTGACCCACTCGCAAACGCGCATGCTGCATGGGCAGACGCGCTACAACATGAAGAGCCGCTTTTTTGACGAGCTGCCCGAAGAGGCGCTGAAGTGGATCACGCCCAAGCAATCTAAATACAGCTCAGGCCGCACCGCAGGCACCACGTTTGGGGGCTTTGGTGGGGAGGATCGCGCGGTAACTACCGTGCCGGTGCAAAAGGACATCGGCTACGACCTTCGCATCCACATGAAAGTGTTCCACACCAAGTTTGGCGAAGGCACGGTGTTAATGCTGGAAGGCGCAGGCAGCGATGCTCGCGCGCAGGTGAGTTTTCCGCGCCACGGCGTTAAGTGGCTGGCGTTGAGTATTGCCAAACTGGTACCGGTGCCTTGATTAAAGTGCGCAACAAGGCTTATTTCTGCGGCATCGTTGCCGGGTGCGGTTGGGCCGCCTGGCCTTCCATGTAGCCAGATCCATCCATGGTGCCTTTACGACCCGCAATTTGCCATGCGGTCCTCTGATTGATCAGTTTCGCCAGATTTTCAAGCTCGTCATCGGTGTGGTTAATCGCCTTGGCCGGGCGCAGGTAGCGACCGTCTTTGGGTTCCACTTCAGCCCAAAATGACTGGTGATAGCTGGCCCGGCTGACAGCTCTGTCGCCGCCAGCGTTCACGTCTACTGTGCCGTAGCAGTTGCAAAAGTAGCTGCGGCCATTCTGGTTGTCAGGGACTTCGGTGTAAACGCCGGTACCCCGGATTCCTGCTGTCAAGGTCGGTGTGACGATGCGGCGGTTGCCGCCGCGGCCCCACACGCTGGCGACACCGCCCGTGAGCAATCGCAAAACGCTGACAAAGCTCAAGGACGCGCCGCGTTCAACAACCAGATTGGAGTTTTGCCGCACCTGGAACGAGGCGTTACCCAGCACGAAGATCAGGCTGGAATTTGGTCCGGTTTCCAGTTTGTCGCCTGTTTGAATGGTGCGCTGCGGTTGCAGGCGCTCGCCGTTGATGAAGGCATCGCCATTCAGCTCCACAATGTTGCTGCGCGACTGTGCCTGCGCACTGGCAAAGCCGCCCATGGCTGTCCAGGCGGCGGCTGCGGTTATGAAGCTGCGGCGCTGAAACCAGAGCACTTCGTGCTCCGAACGGCCTTGCAAAATGTGTTGTGTCATTCTGGTTCTCCCGGTTTGTTGCGAGTAAGTGTCAGGGCGATGGTGGTTCGGCTTCGGCGATGGATTCGAAGGTGGACTCAAACGTGAAATAGATGGACGTAAAAAACATGGCCGCCAGCAATAGGGCGACGGGGAACATCACAGAACCCGCAGCAGCGGCACCCCCAATGAGGGCTGCAACCGTTGTCATGACGGCACCGACCCCCATGAAGACACCCATCCAGCTCAACCCAAACACGACATAGGCCCCGAAATTGCGCGCGCAGGCTGTGAAGCTGAAGAACAGGCTTTTGAGCGGCGGTAACTGGTGCCAGTGAACCAGTGCGGGCGCGTGCCAAAACAGCATCGACAGCGGCAAGTACAACGCCATGCTGGCCCACAAGGCCGACTGAAAATCGGGAGTCATCACGGTCTCACACGTCAAGCTGCCGCCTACCAAATAGAGTTGCGCAAACTTGCCGCCATC
>JAYSYW010000131.1:0-11326 GCA_043727255.1 Rhizobacter sp.
AGGCCCATAGCCGTAGCTATGGGACAAGAAGCCGGTGAAAAATGGACCGCTGCGGCCAAATTGCAGCCGACGCTCCCCCAGCCCGACAGGCTCCTAGGACATCTCGCTCAGTCATGGCCCCACGTGCGCTGCGAGCAGGAGGGCCATGTTGTCACCGACGCCGTAGCCAATGGCATCGCTTGCGTCGCAAACCGAGTCCAGTCGCACCAACAGGGCCTCGCGCTGGTTTTCAGGCACGCTTGCGATGACTTTCAGTGCCTGCTCGAACATTCGCACCAGTGCTTCACCATAGCCGTCGTCCGGCAGGCCGACATCGCGGGCGAATCCTGAGGCCCTTTCGCAATAGAACACCATCAACTCTGCCTGCCCTGCGGGGGCGCCAAGCGCCTTCTTGTAGTCCGCAATGGCCTTCTTGGCCTTGACCACGGAGTGGTCCTGGTTCTTGAACACATCGGGCCAGAGCCAGCGATCGATGGTGGCCATGTAAGGTTTGAGCGCGTCGTCACCCAGATGCAGGCGAGCGTGCAGAAAGGCCTGGTTGTCCTTGCTGGCGGTGTAGAGGTCTTGCACCAGGGAAAGTAGACCGGCGCGGTCGAAGTCCGACAGCTTGGCTTTGACGTTGATCCAGGATGGGGTGGTTTTCTTCGTGGCCATTGGATGTGCTCAGTCTTGCGCGGTAAGTTTTCCCTTGGCTGGCAGCCATGCCAGGCCTCGGTCGGTCAGTCGGTAGCGTTGCTTGCTGCTGCGAGGCCGATCAGGCTGCGTCATCGCCACCAGTTGAGCGTCCAGTGCGGGCTGCAGGAAGGATTCGCGAAAATGCTTGTCATCCTTCAACTGCAACGCGGCCTGAAGCTGCTGCCTCGACATGTCGTCCAGGGCCACCAGCAGCCGTGCGATGGCCTCGCTCACCTGTGCTGCAACTTCGGGGGTGACCGCCGAGCACGTCGCGCGCGCCCGTTCGTGCACCGGCAGCCGAATCACGAAAGATGTGTGCTCGTCGTCAGTCTCGAACATGGGCGAGGCCGAGCCATTGGCCGCCATCACCTTCAGGATTTTGGGGATGCCGGTGGCACGCCCTTCGGTCAGGTCCAACTCCTTGAGGAACTCGCCGATGCGCCGGTTGCGGTAGCGGCGGCTCACGGCCCGGCCCGCCCCACCTGTTTGGGATCGGTGATGGCGGCGTGGTGCTTCACCATGACGAGCTTGAGCGCGTCGCGCAGGTCGGCGGCTGGATCACGCTCGCATCGGCCCGTGGCGATGCCATAGCGGAACACATGGCCGCAGGCGTGGCGCACGCGGTGTGACGTTTCGATGGCCCCGCGTGCTTCGATCTTGCGCAAAGCCTCCAGCAGCTTGGGCGCGGTGATATTGGCAATGGGCTTGGCACCGATCCAGGGGAAGGCGTCTTGCTCCTGGCGGATCAGGGTGCGTTCGGCATGGCCCTCCGAGACTTTCGCGGTGTGCACGGTCTTGTGCCACTCGCGCGCCACGGCTTCAAACGTGTTGGCCGCCAGAGCGGCCCGTGTCTCCTTCTCGGCCTTGCGCTTGGCGCCAGGGTCGATGCCTGCTGCGATGTCCTTGCGGGCGTTGTCACGCCGCTCTCGGGCGTCTTTGAGGCCGCCCTCTGGGTGCGTACCCAGCGACAGCATCTTTTCCTTGCCGCCAAACCGGTAGCGCAAGCGCCACCACTTCACGCCGCTGGGCTGCTGCACCGCCAGCCCAAGGCCGCCACCATCGGGCAGGTTGTAGACGGCATCGCGTGGCTTGGCGTTTCGGATCACCGGGTCCGTCAACTTGTTGGTTGCATTCTTCGCGCTCATGGCTGGCCCCCTGGGTTGTGGGTAACAGGTTTTCGCGTAGACAGGCTACCCGCATAGTTACTCACGACAAGGCCGGGATGTCCAGGCACCTCATGGAATGTGTTGAGACGAAAAAAATCCCTAAGCCATTGAAAACTTAGGGATTTTTAGGCCTCAAGAGACTTCTTGAGGCGTTCGAATGGTGGAGCCGGGGGGAATCGAACCCCCGTCCGCAAGCCATTGCCGGGCAGATCTACATGCTTAGCTGACTGATTTGGATTTAGTGGCGCCGGCCGCGCAGCAGCACGCTGCCGTCACCACGAGTCACTTGATTTAGCCCCACGGTGAGTGACCCACCGCAGGACGAGCCAATGTGTATGACCTCGCAGCCTTCAGGTTTTACCCCTCAGGCCCAGCCCATCGGCCAACTGTTGCGAGGCTCACCGGTTTTAAGCGGCGAGGGCGTACGAAGAGTCGTTCGCAGTTACTTTTGTTTCCAGTGGTTTTACGAGCGAACTGGTGCTCGGCATGCCCTGTTCCAACTCCGTACCCGCGTCGAAGCCAGGTCGGCCCCAGGAATCAAGGAGTTTAGGCCATTCGCAGCAACTTCAAGAGCTGTTGCGGTTCATCGATCACATGGTCGGCGCCCCAGGCCGAAATGGGATCGCCCTGCCCCAGATAGCCCCATGACACGGCAACAGTGCGCATTCCGGCGGCTCGGCCGGCCTGCACGTCGCGCAGGTCGTCTCCGACGTAGATGCATTCTGTCGGCGCCACGCCCATGCGGCGAGCCGCTTCGAGCAAAGGCTGCGGGTGGGGCTTGGCGTGCGGAGTGGTGTCGCCACTGACCACAGCCGCCGCAATTTGATCCATCCCGAGCGCCTTCACCAGCGGCAAGGTGAAACGCTCGGCCTTGTTGGTGACGATGCCCCAAGGCAAGCGCGCACGCTGCAATGAGTCGAGCACCACACGCACGGCATCAAACACGCGCGTCTCCTGCGTCATGCGGCCTTCATACCGCGACAGGAATTCGTCTCGAAGTTCGATGAACTGCGGATCGGACGCTGCCACCCCCAAAGCCACGCCCAGCATTCCGCGCGCCCCTGCGCCCACCATGGGGCGGAAGTGCCCATAGGGCAAGGGCTCCATGCCACGGGAGATGCGCATGTCGTTGCCGGCGCCAGCGAGGTCGGGCGCGCTGTCAATCAAGGTGCCGTCGAGGTCAAACAGAACCGCACGAATGGGAAGGTCCATCGGGCTGGCGGAGTTAGCTTGCCCTAAGCTCACGCCGGTTTCCTGCAGGCAAAAAGGTAGTTGACGCTGGTGTCGTCAGACAGCCAGTAGCGGCGCGTCAACGGGTTGTATTCCATGCCTCGGGTCGAAACCAGATCCAACCCGGCCTCACGACACCACTGCGCCAGTTCCCTGGGGCGGATGAAGCGCGCATATTCGTGTGTTCCGGCGGGCAACATCTTCAGCGCGTATTCCGCACCCACGATGGCAAAAAGGAACGACTTCGCGTTGCGATTGATGGTCGAGAAAAACACCCAACCACCTGGTTTGACCAAGGTTGAGCAAGCCTGAACGATCGAAGACGGGTCAGGCACGTGTTCGAGCATTTCCATGCAAGTCACCACGTCAAACCGACCCGGAGATTCGACGGCCAGGGCTTCGGCAGCCACCTCTCGGTAGACGATTGACGGGGTGGCCGCCTCAAGCGCATGCAGTTGGGCCACTTTCAGCGCCTTGACCGCCAAGTCGATGCCAAGCACATCGGCGCCCTTGCGCGCCATCGAGTCGGCAAGGATGCCTCCGCCGCAACCTACATCGAGCACGCGTTTACCGACCAACGGGGCCAACCCGTCAATCCAGTTGAGCCGCAGCGGGTTGATGTCATGGAGGGGGCGAAATTCGCTCGTCTTATCCCACCAGCGGTGAGCCAAATCGCTGAACTTGGCGAGTTCTTGAGGGTCGGCATTGATCATGGCGGCGATGATATCCAAGGGAAATACCGCAGAAAAACAAGGCGGAAAATGAAAAACCCCGCCGGAGCGGGGTTTTGGCAGTGATGAGATTTAGCCAATCACTTGCGTGTGCGAGTACCGACAACTTCAATTTCAACGCGGCGATTCTTCGCCTTGCCGTCCTTGTTGTCGTTTTCAGCGACAGGCTGCTTTTCGCCCTTGCCTTCGGTGTACACGCGGTTCGTTTCGATGCCCTTGCTGGTCAGGTACTTCTTGACCGATTCGGCACGAGCAACCGACAGCTTCTGGTTGTAAGCATCGGAGCCGTCAGAGTCGGTGTGACCCACAGCAATGATGACTTCCAGATTGACGCCAGCCGTCTTCTCGACCAGATCGTCCAGCTTTGCCTTGGCATCGGTCTTCAGAACCGATTTTCCGGTGTCATAGAAGGCGTCAGCGGCGAAGGTGACCTTTTCGCTCACAGGAGCGGCAGGAACCGGAACTGGCACAGGAACGGGTGCAGCAGCAGGGGCCGGAGCAGGTGCAGCAGCCGGAGCAGGCGCAGGTGCCGGTGCGGGAGTCGGTGCAGGAGCAGCAACAGGCTTCAGGGCGCCATCACAGCCCGGCTTGGCGGTTGCGGGCGTCCAGAAATTGTTACGCCAGCATTGACCTGAGCTGTTAACCCAAGGTTGGCCTGCGCTGTTGACCCATTGATCGGCGCCGTTGGATTGGGCGAACACAGTGGCTGCCGAAGTGGCGAGCAGGGCCGATGCGAAGAGCGACGCGACCATATTCAGTTTCTTCATTGATTCTCCTCTCAAGGGAAGACGCAGACGTGCTGCGAAACGTCCAAACCGGAATCGGAAAGTACTGGCAAACCCTCGGTTATACGAGCATTCACCACCGACTGCTGATTGTGCCATAGGGTATCAAGCGAGCCCCATTGTGCGTATGTCGTTGTCAGTGGTCGAACCGCATGTTGCGCGGGTGCTACAGCCTTGCGCACATAGAATGCTCGGTCGCGCTCGCGGGCCCGCTTGCGCTCCGTCTTCCAGGCTTTGCCTCACTCCCGAATGACCCAGTTCGCCAAGGAAACCCTGCCCATCAGCCTCGAAGAGGAGATGCGGAGTTCGTACCTGAGTTACGCCATGAGCGTGATCGTGGGCCGCGCCCTTCCCGACGCACGAGACGGCCTCAAGCCTGTGCATCGGCGGGTGTTGTTTGCGATGCACGAACTGAACAACGACTGGAACCGACCGTACAAGAAGTCAGCCCGTATCGTGGGTGACGTGATTGGTAAGTACCACCCGCACGGTGACCAATCGGTCTACGACACCATCGTGCGGATGGCGCAAGATTTTTCAATGCGCCACATGCTGGTCGATGGCCAGGGCAATTTCGGTTCAGTGGACGGCGACAACGCTGCTGCCATGCGGTACACCGAAATCCGCTTGGCCAAGATCGCGCACGAGATGCTGGCCGATCTGGACAAGGAGACGGTTGATTTCGGCCCCAATTACGACGGCTCTGAAAAAGAACCGCTGGTCATGCCAACGCGGTTGCCGAACCTTTTGGTCAATGGCTCGGGCGGCATTGCGGTGGGCATGGCAACCAACATCCCACCGCACAACCTGAATGAAGTGGTCGATGCCTGCCTGCATCTGCTGAAGAACCCGCAGGCGACCATTGACGAGCTGATCGAGATCATCCCGGCACCCGACTTCCCCACCGCCGGCATCATCTACGGCACGAGCGGTGTGCGCGACGGCTACCGCACCGGCCGAGGCAAGGTGGTGATGCGCGCGAAGTGCCACTTCGAGGACATCGACAAGGGCCAGCGCCAATCGATCATCGTCGATGAAATTCCGTACCAGGTGAACAAGAAGAACCTGCTCGAGCGCATGGCCGAGCTGGTTCACGAGAAAAAGCTGGAAGGCATCAGCCACATCCAAGACGAGTCCGACAAATCGGGCATGCGCGTCGTCATTGAGCTAAAGCGCGGCGAAGTGCCCGAGGTGGTGCTGAACAACCTGTACAAGCAGACGCAGCTACAGGACACGTTCGGAATCAACATGGTGGCGCTGATCGACGGCCAGCCCAAGCTCTGCAACATCAAAGACCTGATCGAGGTCTTCCTCGAACACCGGCGTGAAGTGGTGACGCGCCGCACGGTGTTCGAATTGCGCAAGGCCCGCGAACGCGGCCATGTGCTCGAAGGCTTGGCCGTGGCGCTGGCCAACATCGACGAGTTCATCGAGACCATCAAAACCTCGCCGACGCCGCCTGTTGCCAAGCAAGCGCTGATGAGCAAGAACTGGGACTCGTCGCTGGTGCGCGAAATGTTGTCGCGCGCCGAGGGCGAAACCCCGGGCGGCCGTGAAGCATTCCGCCCGGACAACCTGCCCAAGCAGTTCGGTATGCAGACTGACGGCATGTACCGCTTGTCTGAAGACCAGGCCGGTGAAATTCTGCAGATGCGCCTGCAGCGCCTGACGGGCCTCGAGCAAGACAAGATCGTCACCGAATACAAGGACGTGATGGCGCAGATCGCCGATCTGCTGAACATTCTGGCCACGCCAGCGCGCGTGACGACCATCATTTCCGACGAGTTGCTGGCCATCAAGCTCGAGTTCGGCCAGACCAAGCTCGCTGCCCGCCGCAGCCAGATCGAACACAACGCGCAAGACCTAGGCACCGAGGACTTGATCACGCCCACCGACATGGTGGTGACACTCAGCCACACCGGCTACATCAAGAGCCAGGCGGTGTCGGAATACCGGGCCCAGAAGCGTGGCGGGCGCGGCAAGCAGGCCACACAAACCAAGGAAGACGACTGGATCGACCAGCTTTTCATCGCCAACACGCACGACTACATCTTGTGTTTCACCAACCGCGGCCGCGTGTACTGGTTGAAGGTGTGGGAAGTGCCGCAGGGCTCGCGCAACTCGCGCGGCAAGCCGATCGTGAACATGTTCCCGCTGCAACCAGGCGAGAAAGTCAACGTCGTGCTGCCGTTGACCGATGGCTTCCGCAGCTTCCCGCCCGACCACTATGTGTTCATGTCCACCGCGCAAGGCGTGGTCAAGAAGACGGCGCTCGATGAGTTCAGCAACCCACGCAAGGCCGGCATCATTGCCGTGGACCTGGACGAAGGCGACTACCTGATTGGCGCTGCACTGACCGACGGCAAGCACGACGTGATGCTGTTCAGCGATGGCGGCAAAGCAGTGCGCTTTGATGAAGACGATGTGCGTGCAATGGGCCGCAATGCCCGTGGCGTGCGCGGCATGATGCTTGATGAAGGCCAGAGCGTGATTGCCATGCTGGTGGCCGAAGACGAAACGCAGAGCGTGCTGACGGCCACCGAAAACGGCTTCGGCAAGCGCACATCGATCGTTGAATACACCCGTCATGGCCGTGGCACGAAGGGCATGATCGCCATCCAGCAAAGCGAACGCAATGGCAAAGTGGTTGCAGCCACGCTGGTGCGGCCGGCCGATGAGATCATGCTGATCACCGACAAGGGCGTGCTGGTTCGAACCCGCGTGTCCGAGATCCGCGAACTCGGCCGTGCGACACAAGGTGTCACGCTGATTTCGCTTGACGGTGGAACCAAGCTCAGCGGGCTGCATCGCATCGTGGAGAACGATGCAAACGCGGACGCTGCCGAACCCGGTGACGACACGTTGCCTCCCGAGGAGACCCTTTGATGATCAAGCGTTTTGCCCTGCTGGCGCTGTTCGCCTGCGTCTTGCAGTCGCAAGCGCAAACGTCGGCCCCGGCTTCTGCCCCACTTCCCACCAGCCCGGCCAAGAAAGAACTGGTGCAAAAACTGCTCGTGCTGCAACGCCCTGGCCTCGAAGGCCTGGCCCGCAACTTGGCCGAGCGCCCTGCGGCACGCATGATGCAAGACGCCGGCCGTTTGATGCAGACAGAAGTGCCAGCGGACAAGCGGGATGCCATGGCCAAGGCCATTGACGGCGACATCAAGAAATACGTCGATGACGCTGTGCCGCTGCTGCGTGACAAGGCCATCAAGCTGGCTCCCGGCACGATCGGTGTGGCACTCGAAGAAAAGTTCACTGAAGACGAGCTGAAGCAGTTGTTGGCATGGTTCGAGTCGCCGGTGAACAAGAAGTACCAACAGGTGACGCCTGGGATTCAGGAAGCCTTCGTGCAGAAGTTGGTGGCCGAGTCGCGCGAAGTGATCGAACCCAAGATCAAGACGCTGGAGATGTCCTTGGGCAAGCGCCTGGGCATCAGCCCACCCCCTGCCAACGACAAACCCGCGTCAGCCCCCAAGAAACGCTAGGTCTGGGCAAGCCGTGGGTCTTGGCGACTCATGGCCTCCAGCCCACAGACAACCCCAGCTGGCCCGGCCCGTGCGGCCGATGCTTCAAGCCCTCAACGCGACCATTTGCCCCTGACATGGCTGATCCCTCCCCCGCTCCCAACCCAGAACTGCTGGGCCTCAGAACGCAGATCGATCAGGTGGACCGCGAACTGCTCACGCTGCTGAACCAGCGTGCGCGCTTGGCGCAAGAGGTGGGCGAAGTCAAAAAGAAGGAAGGCTCGGTGGCGTTTCGCCCCGAGCGCGAAGCCCAGGTCATTGATGGGCTGAAGGCCGGCAACCCGGGCCCGTTGAAATCAGAGAGCGTGGCGCCGATCTGGCGCGAAATCATGTCGGCCTGCCGCGCGCTGGAAACACCCACGCGAGTGGCCTACCTCGGCCCGGCCGGCACCTTCAGTGAACTGGCGGCGCTCGGCTTCTTTGGCTCGTCGATCGTCAAGGTGGCCTGCGCCAGCATTGATGAGGTGTTTCGCACCACCTCGGCCGGCGCGGCTGATTTCGGCGTGGTGCCAGTCGAGAACTCGACCGAAGGCGTGGTTGCACGCTCGCTTGATCTCTTCTTGACCACGCCACTGTTCATCATTGGCGAGACCAGCCTGTTCGTGCAGCACAACCTGCTGCGCAAGAACAATTCGCTCGATGACATTCAGGCCGTTTGCGCGCACCCACAGGCGCTGGCGCAGTGCCATGGCTGGCTCAGCAACCACCTGCCGAACGTCGAGCGCCGGCCGGTGTCGAGCAACGCCGAAGGCGCACGCCTTGCGAGTCTTGACCCCACGCTCGCCGGCATTGCGAGTGAACGTGCGGGCAGCGAATACGGGTTGCACGTCGTCGCCCCCGCCATTCAAGACGACCCTCACAACCGCACGCGCTTTGCCATCGTCACCCACCCACAGCGCCATCCACAACCGCAGGCGTCGGGGCACGATTGCACGAGCCTGGTGGTGTCGGTGACCAACCGGCCCGGCGCTGTGCACGACATGCTGGTGCCGCTGAAGGAACACGGCGTTTCGATGAGCCGCTTCGAGTCGCGCCCGGCGCGCTCGGGTCAGTGGGAGTACTACTTCTACATTGACCTTCAAGGCCACCCCGACCAGCCCGAGGTCGCTGCGGCCTTGCGCGAGCTGCGCGCGGTGTGCGCCTATTTCAAGTTGCTTGGCACTTACCCGATCGACAGCCACTGATGAGACCCCCACGTCGTGTCATGAAGCCCCCACGTCGCTTCGCTCCTGCCCCCCAAGGGGGCGCCACGGGTCGACCGGCAAAGCCGGTCCTCGCGTGTGGCTCGATCACGCTTCGCTGCGCTCGCTGGGTCGATCAACCGCGAAGGCGCAGCGAGCGCAGCAAAGCGTTGATCGAGCAACAACTCAAGGAACGGGCTTTGCCCGGCCTTCGAGTTGGCGCCCCCTCGGGGGGCAGGAGCGAAAGCGACGTGGGTGCCCCATCGTGCAAAGGAACCCATGTTTAATCAACTCGGCGTGATTGGTTGCGGCCTGATGGGCGGCTCATTCGCGCTTGCCTTGAAGCGAGGCGGGCTGGTCAAGCGCGTGATCGGCTACAGCAAGTCGCCCTCGACCACCGAACGCGCCAAGAAGATGGGCGTGATTGACGACACGGCCGAGTCGGCGCTGCTGGCGGTGTCGGGCTCCGACATCGTGCTGATGGCCGTGCCGGTGTCGGCCACCGAAGCCACGTTCAAGGCCATTCGCCACTTGGTGGAACCCGGCATGTTGCTGATGGACGTGGGTTCGACTAAGCGCGACGTGGTCGATGCCGCCCGCCGCGTGCTCAAGGAACGTGCGGTGTCATTCGTGCCGGCGCACCCCATTGCAGGCAAAGAGGTCTCGGGCATTGGTCATGCCGATGCGTCTTTGTATGCCGGCCGTCAGGTCATCTTGACGCCGCTCCCGCAGACCGCGCCAGAACTGGTGCAAAAGGCCACCGACGTGTGGGCGGCCATCGGCTCGCAGGTGTTGAAGATGACGGCCGAGAACCACGACGCCGCATTCGCCGCGGTGAGCCACCTGCCGCATCTGCTGGCTTTCGCCTTCTTCAGCTCAGTGGCCAAACAACCGGCGGGCCGCGACTACCTTTCGTTGGCCGGCCCGGGCTTTCGCGACTTCACGCGCATCGCCGCCAGCGACCCCGAAGTCTGGCGCGACATCCTGATGGCCAACCGCGAAGAGGTGTTGAAGCAGTCGCTGCGCTTCCGCCACACGCTCGACGCGCTCGAGCACGTCATCAAGTCAGGCAATGTCGAAGCGCTGGAAGACCTGATCCGCAACGCCTCCGATGCCCGCGCGGCGTGGCACATGGGCGGGTCCAAGTCGTCCAGCCGCTGACTCGCCGACCGATCCCCGAGCAGCCACAAGCTGCCTTCTTTTTTCGCGTTCCTGGCGCCATGTTCACGTCTCCGTTTCTCGACCTTCCCCCCTTGCGCGCCGCGCAAGGCACCGTGCGCCTGCCCGGCTCCAAGAGCATCTCGAACCGGGTGCTGTTGCTGGCCGGCTTGAGCAAAGGCACGACGGTCGTGCACGACCTGCTGGCCTCTGACGACACGCAGGTGATGCTCGATGCGCTGCGAGTGCTGGGCTGTGGGGTCGAGGCCGACGGCGCGCTGTGGCGCATCACCGGCTTGGGCGGGAAGCTCGCCACCCGTGAGGCCAAACTTTTCCTGGGCAATGCCGGCACCGCCATGCGCCCTCTGACCGCGACGCTGGCGGTGCTGGCCACTCAGCAAGGCGGGCGCTTCGACTTGCGCGGGGTGCCGCGCATGCACGAGCGGCCCATCGGCGACCTGGTGGACGCGCTGCGCCCGCTGGGCTGCCAGATTGAAGAATTGGGCCAGCCCGGCTATCCGCCGTTGCGCATCAGCGGTCAGCCCGGTGGCCGCTTCGACACCACGCGGCCGATCCGTGTGCGCGGTGATGTCTCCAGCCAGTTCCTGACCGCGCTGCTGCTGGCCCTGCCACTGGCAGCGGGTGACGGCGACATGGTGATCGAGGTCGATGGCGAACTCATCTCCAAACCCTACATCGACATCACGCTGAATCTGCTGGCCCGTTTTGGCATCAACGTGCAGCGCCAGGGCTGGCAGCGCTTCACCATCCAGAAGGGCAGCGCCTACCGCTCACCGGGTGTCATTCACGTCGAGGGAGATGCCTCGTCGGCGTCGTACTTCATCGCCATGGGCGCCATCGCCGCGCACGGCG
>JAYSYW010000132.1:0-11293 GCA_043727255.1 Rhizobacter sp.
ACTCGACAGCTATTTGAAGACGTATAACCACCTGATCCCGCAACGTGCGCTCAACCACTTGTCACCCGTTCAGGCGCTGAAGAACTGGCAGGCAAAAAAGCCTGAATTGTTCGTGAAGCGGGTTCATAACCAGCCGGGTCTTGACACCTAGAGAGCGATGCATTGGGACAAGTTCACGAGCCCCTCCCAAGGACAAATAGAACCCATATTGGGTATGATCGATCCCAATATGGGAACGAAATCCTCGGCCGCCACTTCCATCGCGGATGCCTTGTTCACAAAGAGCCAACAGCGCGTGCTTGCCACCCTGTTCGGTCAACCAGAACGCAGCTTCTTCGCGAACGAGATCGTCCGCCTCGCCACATCTGGAAGCGGGGCCGTTCAGCGCGAACTCCAAGCCCTGGAGAGCAGTGGCTTGGTCACCTCGCACCGTCAGGGCAATCAGAAACACTACCAGGCGAATCCAGCCGCTCCCATCTTCGATGAGCTCTGTCAGCTTGTCGCAAAAACCTTCGGTGTCGCCGATTGGCTGCGGCGAGCACTGAACCCCTTGGCACCTGAGATCACCTATGCCTGCATCTACGGTTCTGTGGCCAAGGGGGGAATGCATGCAACCAGCGACATCGACGTATTGATCGTTGCGGATGACCTTCCTCTGGAGACGGTGTATGAAGCGCTGGCTCCCGTCGAATTGCAGTTGTCACGGAAGATCAATCCCACGCTTTTCAAGCAAAGCGAATTCCTGCGCCGACGAAAATCCGGGCAATCATTTGTCGCCAACGTATTGGCTGGCGCCCGCATCCCTCTTCTAGGAATCTTGGATGTCGATCTCTGAACTCGACAATCTGGTGCGCACAAAAAGTCTGAAGGCGGAACCCGCCAACCAAGCCGAGTTCGACGGTTTGGTGCGCTCAGGAACTAGACGACTCACCGACGCCATGAACCCATCGCTCAACATTGAAAGCCGCTTCGATCTGGCTTACAACGCGGCACACGCCCTGTCACTCGCGGCGCTGCGATGGCACGGATACAGGTCGGAAAGCCGATACCACGTATTTCTATGCCTCGTTCCACACGCTCAAGTTGCCCAACGCGCAATGGCGAGTCTTGGGCGATGCCCATCGAAAGCGCAACCTTGCTGAATACGAAGGCGACGTCGAGATCGACGGCACGCTGCTGGAGGCTGTGCTGCGAGTGACAAACGACGTGGCAAAGCAGGTCGAGAAACTTGGGCCACTCCCCGCCTGACAGTCAAAACCCGCCTGCCTGCCCATCCCGGCGCGGGTCGCTCGCGGCCACGTAGCCTTCGGCCGAAGGGTCGCCCAGCCGCCAGATGAACTGGCCTGCGCCGAAGTCCTGGTAGCTGTCGTTGATGACTTCCATGTGGTGGCCGAGCGCGGCCAGTCCTTGCACGGTGACAGGGTTCATGCCGGTTTCTACGTTGATTTCAAGCCCCTGGTTGAAGCGCCAGCGCGGTGCGTCGCAGGCAGCTTGCGGGTTTTGGTTGAAGTCGAGCATGCGCACCAGCGTTTGCATGTGGCCTTGCGGCTGCATGTTGGCGCCCATCACGCCGAAGCTCATCACGGGGAGGGTGACGGAGGGCGAAAGAGGTGCCCCTTCAGGGGATCGCAGCCCGGAGTGACCCTCAGGCCCCGACCGCGCCGAACTCACCCGTGCCCACTCAGGATCGGAGGGGCCGACGTCTTTTGTCAGGAAGGCCGGGATGATGGTGTGGAAGGGCCGCTTGCCCGGCGCCACGCAATTCGGGCTTGCCGAATCGAGGCTGAAGCCATGGCCCCGGTTTTGCATCGCCAGGCCGTAGCCCGGCACCACACAGCCCGAGCCGAAGCCCATGTAGTTGCTCTGGATGAAGCTGACCATCATGCCGCTCTCATCGGCCGCAGTCAGGTACACGGTTCCGCCCTTCACCGGGTTGCCGGCGCCAAAGTCTTGCGCCCGCTTCGGGTCGATCAGCTTGGCGCGCGACGCGAGGTAGGCGTCGTCAAGCAGTTGCTCGGCGGTCACGTCCATGTTCGCGGGTTCGGCCACGTAGCGGTAGGTGTCGGCGAAGGCGAGCTTCATCGCTTCGATCTGCAGGTGCTGCGCCTGCACGCCATCGGCCTTCAGTGAAGCGATGTCGAAGTTCGACAAGATGCCGAGCGCCATCAACGCCGAGATGCCCTGCCCGCTGGGCGGGATCTCATGCAGCGTGTGGCCCCGGTAGCGCTTGGCAATGGGTGTGACCCACTCGGGCTGGTAAGCCGCGAAGTCGCCCACCGTGAGGGCCGCGCCATGTGCGCGTGCATGGGCGGCGGCGGCCTCGGCGATCTCGCCTTCGTAGTACGCCTGGCCACGGGTCTGCGCGATCAGGCGGAGCGATCGCGCGGCCTCTTTGAAGCGGAACAACTCACCCACCTCGGGCGCGCGGCCGAAGGGCATGAAGGCCGCCGCGAACCCCGGCTGGCCGCTCAACACCGGCAAGGCCGCCGCCCACTTTTGCTGCACGACAAAGGGCACGGCGTAGCCGCGCTCGGCGATGTCGATGGCCGGTTCAAGCAGGTCGGCAAAGGGCAGCTTGCCGAAGCGTTGGCTCAAGGCCACCCACGAGGCCACGGCGCCAGGCACAGTGACGCTGTCCCAGCCGCGTGTGGGCGGGGCGGTCGCGTCGGGGCCGTATTTGTTTTTGAAGTAGCTGGGTGACCAAGCCTGCGGCGCGTGGCCCGAGGCGTTCAGGCCGTGCAGTTGCTGGCCGTCCCACACGATGCAGAACGCGTCGGACCCGAGGCCGTTGCTCACTGGCTCGACGATCGTCATGACGGCCGCCGCTGCAATGGCGGCATCAACCGCATTGCCGCCCTTGACCATCATCCTCAGCCCCGCTTGCACCGCCAAGGGGTGCGAGGTGGCGACCACGTTGCGGGCAAAGACCGGCAGGCGCTGGCTCGCATAGCCGGTGCGCCAGTCGAAGGGCGAGGCGGGGGGCAAGGTCATGGCGGCATGGGCAAACGACGGTGCGAGGCATTATGGGCAAGGCCCAAAAGAAAGGCCGCCCACAAGGGCGGCCCGGCTCACGCAGCGCCGTGTGTCAGTCGACGTCTTGGAAGGCCTCTTCCCGTTTGCTGCGGATGGACGGCAACAGCACGATCACGATCAGCAGCGCCGCCGCCAACAGCAACCCCGCCGACAGCGGCCGGGTGACGAAGGAAGACCAATCACCACGCGCCAGCCGCAAGGCGCGCCGCAGGTGTTCTTCCATCAGCGGCCCGAGGATGAAGCCCAGCAACAGCGGCGCCGGCTCGCAGCCGAGCTTGTAGAACAAGTAGCCCGCTACGCCGAACAACACCGCCATGTAGATGTCGAAGTTGTTGTTGTTCAAGGTGTAGAGGCCGATGCAGCAAAAGCACAGGATGGCCGGGAACAGGTAGCGGTAAGGGATCGTCAGCAGCTTGATCCAGATGCCGATGAGCGGCAGGTTCAAGATGACCAGCATGGCGTTGCCAACCCACATCGACGCGATCAAACCCCAGAACAGCTCAGGCGTTTTCGTCATCACCTCGGGGCCGGGTTGAATGCCCTTGATCGTCATCGCGCCGATCATCAGCGCCATCACCGCGTTGGGCGGAATGCCCAGCGTGAGCATCGGGATGAACGAGGTCTGGGCACCCGCGTTGTTGGCCGACTCGGGGCCAGCCACGCCGCGAATGTCGCCCTTGCCAAAGCGGCCCGAAGCGCCGGCCAGCTTCTTTTCGAGCGTGTACGAGGCAAAGCTCGACAGCAGCGCGCCGCCGCCCGGCAACACGCCCAGGATGGACCCGAGCGCCGTGCCGCGCACCACGGCGGGCCACGCGTCGTGGAAGTCTTTGCGGGTTGGCCACAAACCCTTCACGTCTTTGGTGAACACCTCGCGGTGCTCGGCCGGGCGGCCGAGGTTCGAGATGATTTCGCCGAAGCCGAAGATGCCCATGGCGATGGCGACGAAGTTGATGCCGTCACCCAACTCGGGAATGCCGAAGCTGAAGCGGGGGATGCCGGAATCGACGTCGCTGCTGATCTGGCCCAGCAAGATGCCGAGCACGATCATGGAGATGGCTTTGATCAGTGAGCCCGAAGCCAGCACCACCGCGCCTATCAACCCCAGCACCATGAGCGAGAAGTATTCCCACGGCCCGAACTTGAAGGCCAGCGTGGTGAGCGGCGGCGCGAAGGCCGCGATGATGATCGTGCCCACGCAGCCCGCGAAGAATGAACCCAGGCCCGCAGCCGCCAGCGCGGCACCGGCGCGGCCCTGACGGGCCATCGCGTAACCGTCGATGGCCGTGACGACTGAACTCGACTCGCCTGGCACGTTGATCAAGATGGCGGTGGTGGAACCACCGTACTGCGCGCCGTAGTAAATGCCGGCCAGCATGATGAGCGCGGGCGTGGCATCAAGCGCATAGATCGACGGCAGCAGCATCGCAATCGTGGCCACCGGGCCAAGGCCAGGCAACACGCCGATCAAGGTGCCCAGCATGGCGCCACCAAAGGCGTACAGCAGGTTTTGCGTGGTGAAGGCGACGGAGAAACCGAGCGCCAGGTTGTTCAGCAAGTCCATGTGGTCACCGCCCGGCCGCCCGAAGGTTGTTGAGGCGCGCCCTTGCGGGGCAGCGAACGAAGTGCGTGTGGAGGGCGTTCATCTTCAGCCTCCCAGTCCGAACACGGTGGGCCACAGGGGAATGGTCAAACCCAGTCCCCAGATGAAGATGCCCCAACTGACGGCGGTGAGCGCGACGGCCGAGATCATCGACTCCTTCCATCTGAACTCGTCGCTCGCCATGGCCGACACCAGCACCAGCAGCGGCAGGCAGATCAACATGCCCAGGCGCGGCAAGGCAAAACCGAACACCGCCACCACGCCCAGCACCACAAGGAAGGGTCGCCAAGCGAAGTTGCCGATGGGGTCGCCGCCTTCGGTTTCGATGGTCAGCGCGGTGAAAAGAATGATGCCGCCCAGCAGTGTGAGCAACACACCCAGGCCGAACGGGAAATAGGCGGGGCCGGGGTTCGCGGTGCTGCCGAACTTGTATTCGGTGGCGCCCCAGGCGAACGCAATGCCCAAGGCGACGAACATCACGCCGGACCAAAAATCTTTCTGGCTCTTGATCTTCAAGTGCGCTTCTCCAGTGGGTCCACCGGCGATTCTAGGGAGCGGCCCAAGGCCTTCCCGGTCTGGTTTACACCGAGGGCGCGTGTGCCTTCGGAGACAGCCGTTCCTGGCCCATTCAGCCTGCGCAACTCAATCGATCAGGCGTCCCACATGGGCGTGGCACGCAGCACTTCTTCGATGGTGGTCAGCCCTTCGGCCACCTTCATGGCACCGGCCAGGCGCAGCGGGCGCAGGCCATCGCCCAGCGACTGCTGGCGCAGCTTGGACACATCAGGCACCGGGTGAATGTAGGCGCGCGCCGCATCGGTGACCGACAACAACTCATACAGGCCGGCGCGGCCCCTGTAACCCGTCATGCGGCATTCCAGGCAGCCCACCGGCTTGTAGGGCCGCACCTTGCCGTTGATGCGCCAGGGTTTGATCACCTCGTGCAGCGTCTCGCTGCTGGTGGCTTCGTCGGGCTGCTTGCAACTCACGCACAGCGTGCGCACCAGCCGCTGGGCCAGCACGCCAATCACGGTGGCGCCAATCATGTAAGCCGGCACACCCAGGTCGGACAGCCGGGTGATGGCCGCCGCCGCATCGTTGGTGTGCAAGGTGCTGAAGACCAGATGGCCCGTGAGCGCCGCCTGGATCGCCATCTCGGCTGTTTCGAGGTCGCGTATTTCGCCGACCATGATGATGTCCGGGTCTTGCCGCATCAGGGCGCGCAGCCCTTCGGCAAAGCCGAGGTCGAGCGCGGGCTGCACCTGCGTCTGGTTGAAGGCGGCCTGGATCATTTCGATCGGGTCTTCGATGGTGCAGACGTTCACCTCGTCGGTGGCCAACCGCTTCAGGGTCGAATACAGCGTGGTGGTCTTGCCCGAGCCCGTGGGGCCTGTGACAAGAATGATGCCGTGCGCACGGCTCACCAACGATTCCCACCGCGCCGCGTCGTGGCTGCCGAAGCCCAGCGCGTCGAGTTGCTTGACTGTGGTTTCAGGATCGAAGATCCGCATCACCATCTTTTCGCCGAAAGCGGTGGGCAGCGTGGACAAACGCATCTCCACTTCTTCGCCCTGCGGGTTGCGGGTCTTGATGCGGCCATCAAGCGGGCGGCGGCGTTCGACCACGTCCATGCGGCCCAGCACCTTCACGCGGGCGATCATGGCGTTCATCACGCCGGGTGGCAGTTGGTACACCGTGTGCATCACGCCGTCGATGCGAAAGCGGATGACGCTGAGGTCGCGGCGCGGCTCAAGGTGGATGTCGCTCGCGCGCTGGTCGAAGGCGTATTGCCACAGCCAGTCAACCACCTGCACCACGCCCTGGTCATTGGCGTCGAGCTGCTTGTTGCTGCGGCCCAGTTCCACCAGCTGCTCGAAGCTGGCCATCGTGGACGATTCACCCGTCTTGGTGGCGGCCCGCACCGAACGCGACAACGTGTAGAACTCGGTGGTGAACTTGGCCAGGTCCACCGGGTTGGCAATGACGAGCCGCAGGCTCTTGCGGGTGTGGCCTTCGATCTCGGGCACCCAGGCCAGGTCGAACGGCTCGCACGTGGCCACGGTGATTTCATGCGCGCCCACTTGCAGCGGCAGCGACTTGCGGCGCTCGGCGTAGTTGATCGACATCACCTCGGACACACGGCCCACGTCCACCTTCAACGGGTCGATGCGCAGGTAGGGCAGGCCGCAACGACCAGCCAGCCATTCGGTCATCCATTCGGCATCAAGCGCCTTGCCCGTGGCGGCGTGCGTCAAGCCGGCCGCGCCCAGGCGCACCAGCGGGTGCTGCACGCTGTCGCCGCCGGCAAAGCGCTTCTCGGTGCGGTCGTGGTCTTCCGCCGAGATGAGGCCGTCTTCGCGCAGCCACTTCAGCAGGCGCCGCCATTCCAGCCGGCCAGCCGGGTGGTTGCTCGCCGCAGCCGGTGGCTTGGCCGGCTTCGCGGGTGCGGTCTTGGGCAAGGGAGCGTTCATGCGGAGGTTTCGCCGGTGGGGGCCGGGTCGGTGGAAGTCGATTCCGTGGAGGCAAGGTCATCGGGCAGTGGCCGGATCATGCGCAGCCACTTTTTCGCCGGCAGGTCGAAGCGAGTTTGGATGTTTTCAGCACGTGCGGCAAGCGTGGAACGGTCAGGGAATGTGACCCCCTTGACCGCCACCACGATGGTGTTGCCTTCCTTGGTGGGCTGGATGCTGCGCACCGCGTCGCGGCCGAACACGCTGGCGATGCGCTCGGCGCTGCGGCGAAAGCTGGCGTCACGGCCGAACAGGTTGACCGTCATCACGCCACCGTCGGCCAGCAGGCGGTGGCAGTTGGCATAAAACACCTCGTCGTCGAGCACGGGGCTTGCGGCTTCGTGGTCGTACAGGTCCACGTTCAGCACATCGGCTGACTCTGCATGGGCGGCATCGGCCACGTAGCGGGCGGCGTCCATGTTCAGCACCGTCAAGCGGGCGTCGTCGTCGGGCAGGTGAAACCACAGCCTGCACACGCCGATGACAGTGGGGTTCAACTCCACCACGGTCGTCTTCATCTTCAGGTTGCGGTGGCAAAAACGGCTGATGGCCGCCGCGCCCATGCCGAGCTGCACCGCATGGCCCCGGGTGACGGTTTGCGCATCGCGCAGCAGCGTCCAAACCATCATGCGTTGGATGTATTCGAGCTCCAGCGTGTGGGGCTTGCGAATGCGCATGGCGCCTTGCACCCAGGGCGTGCCCAGGTGCAGGTAGCGCACGCCGTCGAATTCAGAAATGGTGGCGGGTGCCAGGTCTTCGTCGAGCTTGTATCGGGCCATCGGAATGTGGTGAGAGGTGTCAGGCAAACATGTCAGGCAACGAGAGGTCAGGCAATGCCGTGAGCGGTGAAAACGTCGCGCCAAGCTTGCAGCTTGCGCTCGAAGCTCCAAGACGCATTGGCAGGGCTGGTGGACGGCAAGCGGTGCACTTGCACGCCCAGCGTTTGAGTGAAGCGCATGGCGCGGGCCGATTCACCGCCGTTGTGGGCAATGGCTTCGAGCAGCGGGGCGCGCCGCTTGAGGGCCGCGAAGTCGTTGAACTCGGCGTCTTGGATCGCGCTGTCGAGGCTGCCTTCGCGGCGGCAGTGCGCGTACACGTCCCAGATGCCCAGGCCGCGCGCGCGCACTTCGTCCAACCGCTGTTCGTAGGGCATGGCACGCAGGTCGATGCCCCACAGCGCCGACAACACGGGCCAGAAATGGTTGCGCGGGTGGGCGTAGTACTGCGCGGCGTTCAGCGAAGCAACGCTCGGAAAGCTGCCCAGCACGACCAGCCGGGTGGCCGGCCCGGTGACGGGCGGCAGGCCGCACAGCGGGGGTGTGGCGAATGGGGATGAAGCAGGGCTCAAGCGGGGCAGTCTGCCAGAGCCTGCAGGGCCACCAATCGGGGCAAGGCCGCCAGCGAATTGCGGGTGCATTGCTCGGCCGTGTGATCGAGCGTCCAGCCACGCAACATGGCCAGGGTTTCGGCGATGCGTGGCAGCTCGGCCGGCTCGTTGCGCGCCTGCCGGGCTTCGCCTTGGCGCTGCTCGGCGGTGCGGTACAGCCAGTGCGGCGGGATGTCGGGCGCATCGGTTTCCAGCACCAGCGCTTCGGCCGGCACTTGCTGCGCGATGCGCCGGATCTGCAGCGCGCGGTCGAAGGTCATCGCACCGCCAAAGCCCAGCTTGAAGCCGAGGTCAATGAAGGTCTGCGCCTGCTGCTCACTGCCATTGAAGGCGTGCGCAATGCCTTGCACCCGGGTGCGGCGCAGGTGCTTCAACAACAGGTCGGCCGAGCGCCGCACATGCACGATCACCGGCAGGCCGAATTCCTGTGCAAGTTGCAGTTGCTCGGCGTAAAAACGCTCGGCGCGCGGCTGGTCTTGGCCGGGCACAAAGCCGTCAAGGCCGATCTCGCCCACAGCCACCAGGCGCGGGTCGTCGCGGTGGGTGTGCAGGGCCGCGCGCAGGGTCTGCAGGTCGGCATCGGTTGACTGCCCCACCGCCAGCGGATGAATGCCCAGCGCATAAGCAAGGCGGTGTTCATGCGCCAACTGACGAACGGTGTCGAAGTTGGCCGCGCTCACCGCTGGCAACACCCATTGCGTCACGCCAGCGGCACGGCCACGCCGCACCACCGCGTTGCGGTCGGCGTCGAACTCGGCCGCGTCGAGGTGACAGTGGGTGTCGATCCAGAAAGTCATTGGTCAATGATGCCTCGAAGGCCACAAGCCGTGCACTGGCCCCGGCTCCGTGATACGGTGCATGCGTGCCCGGCGCGCGCCTGTTTGCTGCCGCTTGCCGGGCTTGGTTCCATCGGCAATCCGCGTGCCGCTCGGCCGCGCGAAGGAGGCAGGGATGAGACAGGCTCCGCTCTACAGCCGCTCGCCGCGCAAGCAGGCCGCTGCGCCCTCGCCTGCCACCGCGGCGCCACCGGCCGCCCCCGAGCCCGCCACTGCTTCAACTCCAGCTTCAAGTTCAACGCCAGCCGCGCCGCCGGCTCGCGCCTTGCGCATGCGCTTGTGGGTGCGCCAACAACCCCGCGCACTGTGGGCCTTGGTGTTGGTGTTGCTGCTGGCTTGCGGCACCCTGGCCGAACGCGCCTGGCAGCCGCCCCGGCCCGCACTCACGCAAAAGCACATCGACGCCGCCGTGCGCCGCACGCTCGAGCGCGAGGTCTTGCCTTCGGCCTATGCGCGCGCCTTCGAAGCCATCCGCCCCTCGGTGGTTCGGGTGCACGGCCTGGCGGCCGCAGAGGGCGACGACGGTGGCCCCGCGCCCGCCACCGGCAAGCGCGGCAAGAAGGGCCGAGGCGACACGACTGCGGCACCCACCGACCCCGAAGCCCACCAGTCCACCGGCACCGGGGTCGTCATCATCGACAACGGCACCATCTTGACCAACCTGCATGTGGTGACCGGCGCCCGGCGGCTGCGCGTCACCTTCTCGAACGGCCATGAATCAGAAGCCACGCTGATCGGCGCCGATCCCGACCACGACCTGGCCGTGCTGCGCGCAGCCAGCATCCCCGACGACCTTCAGGCCGCCACCATGCGGTCCACCAGTGACCTGGCCTATGGCGACAAGGTGATCGCGGTCGGCTTCCCGTTCGGCATCGGGCCATCGGTGTCGGGCGGCGTGGTGTCGGGCTTGAAGCGCGAGTTCCGGTCGCCACAAGGCCAACGCATGCTGAGCAACCTGATCCAGTTCGACGCCGCCGCCAACCCCGGCAACTCGGGTGGGCCGCTGGTCACCATGGACGGCAGCGTGGTGGGCATCGTCACCGCCATCCTCAACCCGTCTGAACAACGCACCTTCATCGGCATTGGCTTCGCGGTGCCCATTGAAAGCGCGGCCGGCGCCGCCGGCATGCCCCCGTTCTGAACCGCTTTTGAAACGCTTGTGAAACGCTTGTGAAAAGCGCTTGAACCGCCCTACCCGAGGCCCGACCGCATGGACACACACGACACCGCCCACACCGCCACGCTGATGGAGCGCATCCTCTACGAGGTCAAGCGCGTCGTGGTCGGGCAAGACCGCTTTCTTGAACGCGTGATGGTGGCGCTGCTGGCGCAAGGCCACTTGCTGGTCGAGGGCGTACCGGGCCTGGCCAAGACCATCACCATCAAGACGCTGGCCACCACGCTGCGTGGCAGCTTCAAGCGCATTCAATTCACGCCCGACCTGGTGCCGGCCGATTTGATCGGCACGCGCATCTACAACCAGAAGAGCGGTGAGTTTTCCACCTCGCTCGGGCCTGTGTTCGCCAACCTGCTGCTGGCCGACGAGATCAACCGCGCGCCAGCCAAGGTGCAGAGCGCGCTGCTGGAGGTGATGCAGGAGCGGCAGGTCACCATCGCCGGCGAGACGCACATTGTGCCAAGCCCGTTCCTGGTGATGGCGACTCAGAACCCGATCGAGACCGAGGGCACCTATCCGCTGCCCGAGGCGCAGGTGGACCGCTTCATGATGAAGGTGCTGGTCGACTACCCGAGCGATGAGGAAGAATTCGTCATCGTCGAGCGTGTCACCGGCCCGGGCGTGACAGTCAGTGCCGTGGCCAGCACCGAGCAACTGGCCATGCTGCAGCAGGAGTGCCGCCGCGTCTATGTGGACCCGTCGCTGGTGCAGTACGCCGTCAAGCTGGTGTCGGCTACCCGCACGCCCGAA
>JAYSYW010000133.1:0-5057 GCA_043727255.1 Rhizobacter sp.
CGCAAGGCCTGGCGGGCGAGCATTCGGCCGTCACGCCGTTCGCATCGCCGCGCCGCTTGGCGGCCCACATCAGTGGCGTGCGTGCGCAGGCTGACGACAAAGCGGTGTCGCTGAAGCTGATGCCCGTCAGCGTGGCCCTCAACGCCGAAGGCCAGCCCACGCCGGCGCTCTTGAAGAAGCTGGCCAGCGTGGGCGCCGATGCGTCCGCCGTGCCGCAACTCAAGCGCCAGATGGATGGCAAGGCCGAAGCGCTGTTCCACGACAGCGTGGTGCGTGGCGCCACGCTGGCCGATGGCTTGCAAAAAGCACTCGACGCCACGCTCGCCGCGTTGCCCATCCCCAAGGTCATGCAGTACCAGCTGGAAGACGGCTGGAGCAGCGTGCAATTCGTTCGCCCCGCGCACGGCCTCGTGGCCTTGCATGGCGCCGACGTCGTGCCCCTGAAGGCCTTGGGCCTCACGTCGGGCCGGCAAACCCACGGCCACCGTTTCGAGGGCCAGATGGACCCGGTGGTGCTGCAAGACGCCGACCACTACGCGCACCAGTTGCAAGAGCAAGGCGCGGTGATTGCCAGCTTCGCGGCGCGCCACGCCGAGATCTCGCGCCAGTTGCATGCGGCGGCATCGAAGGAGGGCCTCACGCCGATCGACGACGCGGCCTTGCTCGATGAAGTCACCGGCCTCGTCGAACGCCCCAACGTGCTGCTGTGCCAGTTCGAAGAAGAGTTCCTGGCGGTGCCGCAGGAATGCCTGATCCTCACGATGAAGGCGAACCAGAAGTACTTCCCGCTGCTCGACGCCGCCGGCAAGCTGACCCACAAGTTCCTGATCGTCAGCAACATCCGCCCCGCAGACCCGTCACGGGTGATCGAAGGCAACGAACGGGTGGTGCGGCCCCGGCTGGCCGACGCCAAGTTCTTCTTCGACCAAGACCGCAAGAAGACGCTCGCCTCGCGCGTTGAAGGCCTGGCCAAGGTCGTGTATCACGGCAAGCTGGGCACGCAGGGCGAGCGCGCCGAGCGTGTGCGCGCCATCGGCCACACCCTCGTCAACCTGTTGCGCTTGGCCACCGTGCCTTTCACGGTGGACGACAAAGACCACTTCGATGTGCTCGACAGCAAGCTGCAGGAATCGGCGCTGTTGGCCAAGACCGATCTGCTGACCGACATGGTCGGCGAGTTCCCCGAACTGCAAGGGATCATGGGCGGCTACTACGCCCGCCATGAAGGCCTGCGCGACGGCGTGGCCATCGCCATCGAAGACCACTACAAACCGCGCTTCGCTGGCGACGCGCTGCCGCGCAACCACACCGGCACGCTGCTCGCGCTGGCCGACAAGCTCGAAACCCTGGTCGGCCTGTTCGGCATCGGCCAATTGCCCACTGGCGACAAAGACCCGTTCGCGCTGCGCCGCCATGCGCTGGGGGTCGTGCGCATCCTGGTCGAAAAGAACTTGGCGCTCGATCTGCCCGGGTTGCTTGAAGCGGTCGTGCCGGTCTTTGGGGACCGCGTGAACCATGCCACCGGGCAGTTGCTTGAGTTCATCTACGACCGGCTGGCCGGCATGCTGCGTGAGCAGGGCTACAGCCCGCAAGAGGTCGATGCCGTGCTGGAACTGCGGCCCATCCTGGGCGACGTGCCGCGCCTGCTGGCGGCCGTGCGCAGCTTCGCCGCGTTGCCCGAAGCGCCCTCGCTGGCCGCGGCCAACAAGCGTGTCGGCAACATCCTCAAAAAGGCCGATGGCACGGTGGAGGCGGTGGTCAACACCGCCTTGCTGACGGAGCCTTCGGAAGCCGCGCTGCACGCGGCGCTGAGCAGTGTGAAGCCAGAGGCTGACGCCGCCTTCGAGCGCGGTGACTACACCGCCTCGCTGCAAGCGCTGGCTGCGCTCAAGGCCCCGGTCGATACCTTCTTCGAAAAGGTCATGGTCAACGCCGAAGACCCGGCGCTGCGCGCCAACCGCCTCGGCTTGCTGGCGATGCTTCATGCCGCGATGAACCGCGTGGCCGACCTGTCCAAGCTCGCGTCATGACCGCCCCCACGTCTCTTCGTTCCTGCTCCCCGGGGAGGGGCTCATCTGCCTTGGGGCGGGCCGGCGACGGCCGAGGAGTCTTCTCGTGAACCTCATCATTCTCGACCGCGACGGCACCATCAACGAAGACCGCGACGACTACGTGCGGTCGCCCGAAGAGTGGATGCCGCTGCCCGGCGCGCTTGAAGCCATCGCGCGGCTCAACCATGCCGGCTGGCACACGGTGCTGGCCACCAACCAGTCGGGTCTGGGCCGGGGGCTGTTCGACATGGCGGCCTTGAACGCCATGCACGTGAAGATGCAATCGATGCTGGCCAAGGTGGGCGGGCGCATTGACGCGGTGTTTTTCTGCCCGCACACGCCCGACGAAAACTGCAACTGCCGCAAACCCATGCCCGGGCTGATCGAGCAGATCGGCCAGCGCTACGGCGTGGACCTGCGCACCGTGCCCATCGTGGGCGATTCGCTGCGCGACCTTCAGGCCGGCGCGGCCATGGGCTGCAAGCCGCACATGGTGTTGACCGGCAAGGGCGCACACCTCGACCGCGCCGAGGTGCTGCGCCAGGTGCCGGGCACCGAATTCCACGCCGACCTGCCTGCCTTCGCCGAATTCCTGATCGAGCAAGAACGCGCCGTGCACGGCAAAACCCACCCCAGTTCCGGCAGGTTCGACTGATGTTCAGCGTGTTCACCGCCCTGCGCTCGGCCGTGTTTGTTTTGTGGATGACGGTGACCGTGGTGCCCTGGGCGATCGCGGTGCTGGTGCAGTCGATCTTTGTGCGCGGCGCGCCGGTCTACTGGCTGTGCGCGGGCTGGCTGCGGGTGGTGATCTGGGGCTGCCGTGTGATCTGCGGCGTTCGCGCCCGGGTGCATGGGCTGGAACACCTGCCCGACGGGCCGGTGGTGCTGCTGCCCAAGCACCAGTCCACCTGGGAAACCTTCGCCTTCCCGACCCTCATGCCCCGGCCGCTGGCCTACGTGTTCAAGCGCGAGCTGCTCTACATCCCGTTCTTCGGTTGGGCGATGGGGCGCATCGACATGATCCACATCGACCGCAGCAAGCGCGCCGAAGCCTGGAACAAGGTGGCCGAGCAAGGCCGCAAGCACATGGACAACGGCAACTGGGTGATCATGTTTCCCGAAGGCACGCGCGCGCCGCGTGGCGGCCAGGGCAGCTACAAGATCGGTGGCACGCGGCTGGCCGTGACCACCGGCGTGCCGGTGCTGCCGATCGCGGTGACATCGGCCCGCTGCTGGCCGCGCAAGTCGTTCCTGGTGCGCCCGGGGGTGATCGACGTGTCGATCGGCCAGCCCATTGCATCGGCCGGCCGCCAGCCCGACGAGCTGATGCGCGAGGTCGAAACCTGGATCGAAGCCGAAATGCGCCGGCTCGACCCCGAGGCCTACGCCCAAACGGTTGCCGAGTCGCCGTTGCGGCAACCGCCGATGCAGGCGTCTCAATAGAATCCGCCGTCATGAATCGACACGCGCCGGGCCCCGACCTTTCGCAGCTTTCGCTGTTCGATGAGCCGGTGTCGGCGCTCACCGCGAGTCAGCGGCCGATGCAGCCGCCCCGCCCGGCGCCTGTGGCCGGTGCCACTGGCACCACTGCCACCCCGCCCCCGCCTCTTCGTGTCCCGATGACTTCCACGCTCGCTCCGGCTGTGTTCCGCCACCCGCAGGCCGAGCGTGAAATCCGCCTGAACGAACACCTGGTGGCCTATGCCTTCCGGCGCGCACGCCGCCGCAGCATCGGCTTCGTGATCGGCACCGACGGCCTCAGCGTGGCCGCGCCCAAGTGGGTGGGCGTGGGCGAGGTTGAAGCGGCTCTCCGAGAAAAGGCCGACTGGATTTTGCGCAAGCTGCGCGAACAGCAAGAACGCCAGCAGCGCCTGCACGCCGCCAAGGTCGATTGGCGCGACGGCACCGGCATTCCCTTCCTTGGTGAAACCGTGATCGTGGTGCTCGACGCGCGGGCCGGCGTCACCAAGGCCGGTGCAGTGCTCAACACCGACGCCACGGCCCTGCCCGGCGTGCCGCGCCTCACCCTGCACATCGGCTTGCCGCAAACCGCCACGCCCGAGCAGATCCGCGACGTGGTGCAAAGCTGGCTGCAGCGCCAAGCCCGGCGTGTGTTTGAAGAACGCTGCCGCCACTTCGCCGACCAGCTCGGCGTGCGCTACACGCGGCTCAGCCTGTCGTCGGCGCAAACACGCTGGGGCAGCGCCAGCGCCAACGGGTCCATCAGGCTCAACTGGCGGCTGATCCACTTTGCCATGCCGACCATCGACTACGTGGTGGCGCATGAACTCGCCCACCTGCGCGAGATGAACCACAGCCCGCGCTTCTGGGATGTGGTGCGGTCGGTGATGCCGGACTACGAGCGCGCACGCGGCACCCTCAAAGACGACGTCTTGCCGGTGTTTGAGTAGCGCGTTGCGCTGGGCGCGGTCGGCCTCGACAGCGAGCCCTCTCACACCCATTTCCACCTCCACCTCCACCTCCACCTCCACCCCACTCCGTTCGGGCTGAGCCTGTCGAAGCCAGCGTGCACCTTGGAGCGGCACTTCGACAGGCTCAGTGCGGACGAGAGGGGCGGGCACTTCGATACCTCAGTGCGCACGGAGCGTGTGGCCCGTCCCCACTCCCGTTCGCCCTGAGGTATCACGGCGGGCCACTGCTCGGCTTCAACCGCTGGACAACCCTTCGGCCATCGCCTCCACCCGCGCGGCTTGAATCGCCGCCCCAACAGCCGGGCCTTGCAGGCCGCGTTCGGCGGCGGCTGCTGCCACCGCCGCGGTGTCCACCGCCAACGCCCGCCGAAGTGCAGCGCCGAGGCGCGCGCGTTGCGGGTAGGGCTCGTCTTCCAACCCCAGGCGGCCACGCGCGTCGCACTCGCAGGCGAACAGCAGTTCTTCAAAACGTTGGGGCCGGCGGATGGCGTCGCAGCGTTCGAGCAGGCGCATCACGGCGGCGGCGTTGAGCGTGCCGCTGCGGTGCACGTTGCCGTGTTCTCGCGCCACGGCG